>JAPYNQ010000031.1 GCA_028289815.1 Gammaproteobacteria bacterium
TGCTGGGTATGCTCGGGGTGTTGACCTGGCAGCAGTCCGGTATCTACCGCGATGAGATTACGTTCTTTAGCTACATCGTGGCTCATAATCCCAAGGCCCGTGGTGCGCATCGCAGCCTCGGTGCCGCACTGCTTCGCGCAGGCCGACTTGAAGAAGGCTATGCAACAACCCTTACCGCTCTCAGGCAGCGCCCGGACTCTGCTGAGGCATATGCCCACCTCGGTTACGCGCTGTTGCTCATGGGGCGGTTAGACGAAGCCGGCGTAAAACTCACACGCGCACTCGAAATTGACCCCATAAATACTCAGGCGCTTGACTATCTTGCCAAGGTGCGCTTCACACAGAAACGTTACGGCGAGGCGCTGGCCCTTTACCAGACACTGCTCAAGGTCCTACCGGAAGATGCCCAGACTCACTTGAACCTGGGTTCAACGCTGTACCATCTTGGTCGGCCCGAAGAAGCACTGGCGAGCTTTGAACAGGCACTGACCCTCAACCCCCAACTTGAGAATGCGCGTAACAATGCCAGACAATTGCGTCAAGATCTGAACAGGCGCAGATTCTGAATTGCCTAGCAAAGACATAGGACGCAGCATGAGGGAATCTGTATAGGTTCAGAAACATACTCCACTTTCGGGGAGGCTAGGAACAAGTGCAATATCAACACACAGGCTATAAAGTGAAAGGCTTTTACCGCATGGAGTGGTCCTGACATGAAAACCGAAGTCAACTCTGAAAGTGGCTACACATCGCTTGGGCGTGCTCAGGTTCTGCGGACCAGCACGGATTATAGGCGGCTACGGGTCACAGTGGAGTGAACTGTTGCATCCTGTACGCTTGGGAAGCAGGCGTATCGTAAACAGGGATTGACGGGTCTGGTGCCACGCTCGAAGGTTCCCAGGACGAAGCGGTCACGCGATTGGCCGCGTGCCGTGGTCAGCCAGATTCGTCAGTGGCGCCAGGACTTGCCCAATTCGGGCAAGGAGCAGATTCATGTCTTGCTCAAACCCGGGTGCCAGGCACATCACCGGGTTGCTCATAAGCGTATTGACCATAGGTCGACTGAGGAACATCACATATGACAAGGCCAGAGGAGTCATCATGGCTAAAGGACCAAGAGGTCAGAAGCGACCGACGGATGTGGTCGGTTGTGCAGTTCATGTCGCCCGCATTGCCACAGGCGAGATAGTCGCGCATTAAGCACAGTGAAATATGGTATGCTAGAAGAGGGCCAGTTCGATTCTTAAAGAACCAACGGACAAACCGATTCCCTATATCGAATACCCGTATCCGGTTACATGACACTACCAAAAAGAGTTAAAATGAAGAAAACAATCTCTTTGCTTATATTTGATGATGTAGAAGTTATGGATTTTGCTGGCCCATTTGAAGTGTTTTCTGTAACCAATGAACTTCATGACTATGAATATTTTGACATTAAGGTTGTTGCTAAAAATAAAGTACCTGTAATATCTAAAAATAGACTTTCGATTAATCCTGATTTATCCATTTCAGATATTAAAGAATCTGATATTCTGATTATTCCTGGTGGCGATGGAACTCGATTAGTGCTTGAAGATTCAGAGGTACTGAACTGGATTCACATAATAAGCCAAAACGCAGAGCTTACTCTTTCCATATGCTCCGGTTCTTTGATCTTGGCGAAGGCAGGTTTACTCAATGGAATGAAAGCTACAACGCATCACGAAGTTTTCGAGACATTGGCTTCTATCTCTCCAAACACACAGATAGAAAGAGGGGTAAGGTTTGTCGATAATGGCAAAATCATTACTTCGGCAGGTATAAGCGCTGGTATTGATATGTCCCTGCATGTCATAAGCAGGCTCTATGGGGAGCAAGTGTCAAAAGCAACATCAACATACATGGAATACGCAGCTAACAAGTAAGCCCGGGTGCCCCCTACGGGGCACCCGGCTTCTAGGCGTTAGACCGCAAATCACAGATAGTGCCAATCCAGAACAAAGCGGCTAAAATACTACGCCATAGTCCGAATCATACAAGAAATGTGTATCCATAACAGAAAGCGAAAGCAAGGGGAAAAATGACAATGGATTCCGAAATGTCTACCGGGAGAACCATTATAGCGGTTGAACACCGGCTGGCAGGAGTCCACCAAAAAGCTCGGCCGTTTGCCGGATACCACCTCCACAAATACCTGCCATTGCCAGATTACCCGTTCGCTGCTTACCGGTTTTGAGTCCACCAATCTCTATTGTTGTGCCGACATATCAAGAGGCGGCAAACATCCACATACTTGCCGAGCGCATACGAGATGTGATGTGTGATATGGATGTCGAGTGGGAGCTTATCCTTGCTGATGACAATTCTGATGATGGCACCAGCACGCTTGTCGCCGAGCTCACCTGCCGCTTACCCATTCGCATTGAGACGCGACATGAATTACCCCGTGATCTTTCTCGTTCGGTCTTGTTCGGAATTCGCCGCGCCCGCTTCGACCGGATAGTGGTAATGGATGCTGACCTGTCACATCCACCCGAGTGCATCGCCGAACTGCTGCGCAGACTCGATGAAGGATATGACATGGCACTCGGCAGCCGCTATGCGCCGGGCGGGATCGTTGACCGTGAATGGAGCGCATGGCGGTTCACGGCCTCACGCGCAGCAAGATGGCTGGCGCGTCCGCTCGCGGACTATGCTGATCCGATGTCAGGCTTCTTCGCTATTGATCGCCGCAGGTTACCTGATCTGCATTCGTTACAGCCCATAGGCTACAAGATTGCACTCGAACTGATGGTACGTGGACGGTTACGGGTCGCCGAAGTACCCATCGGCTTTCGTGACCGCTACCAAGGCATAAGCAAGATGGGCGTGCGCCAACAGATAGAATATCTGCGCCATCTGTATCGGCTATACGATTTCCGATACGGCGGCCCGGTACGGCTCATGTGCTTCGCATTGATAGGTGCGAGCGGCTTCATCGTTGATGTTGCTTGCTATTTTACTCTGCAGTGGGCGGGGCTGGAACACCGCATGGCACGCTTATGCGCGTTTTGGCCGGCAGTTATCTGGAACTGGCTGCTCAATCAGCGGGTGACATTCGGGAGAAATTGCTCAGAGACACACC
Organism: Gammaproteobacteria bacterium; assembly: GCA_028289815.1. GTDB lineage: Bacteria > Pseudomonadota > Gammaproteobacteria > JAJDYQ01 > JAJDYQ01 > JAJDYQ01. The sequence continues at coordinate 3,107 of JAPYNQ010000031.1, forward strand.
TGCCACAGTGGACAAGGCTTATCATCAGCAGTCTCATCGGGTTTGTTTTTAATGTCGGCAGCTATGTGGCACTCACAAGTTTTTTTGATGTGTTCGATCGCCATCGACTGTTGGCACTCGTACTTGGTATCGGGCTTGGAGGAGTAATCAACTTCCTGCTCGTAACACTCTACATCTATCGTCGGCACTCAGTACCGGTCAGGAGCAGTGCCTAATGGGCAGAGTGAGACGGAAACGACATGCAAAGCAAGCTGCGACACCATCAGCACAAAGAGAAGAACGTACTCTCAAGCAGCTGCAGAAATCTACCGGCGGCAGATTTACCGCGCTCGCGAACCACTACACTCTGGTTACTATCGGGCTCTCACTTCTCGTCCTGGTCAGTTATTTCCCGGCGTTGTCGGGCGGTTTTATCTGGGATGATGTGATATTCACCGATGATCCGGTTATTCACCGCTGGTCCGGCCTATGGAGCATCTGGTTCTCACCGTCTGATATGCTTAAAGAATCACATTACTGGCCAATTACCTACACCACGTTCTGGCTGGAGCACAAGCTCTGGGGACTTGAACCATTTGGCTATCATCTCGTCAATGTGCTACTCCATGCAGTCAATACCGTGCTGGTATGGCGACTGATGTTAAAGCTCGCAGTTCCCGGTGCCCTTGCTATTGCCGCAGTGTTTGCCGTTCATCCCCTGCATGTGGAGTCGGTGGCATGGATCATTGAACGCAAGGACTTGCTATCTGCTCTGTTTTATCTGAGTGCGGTTCTTGTGTGGATACGCTTTACCGAGAAACCCGGACCGGGACGCTACTCGCTCGCGTTACTCCTGTACATGGCAGCACTGCTCTCAAAGTCAGTTGCCGTTACTTTGCCTGCGGCACTGCTCATCTTGTGCTGGTGGAAGCATGGGCGCATAAATACGAACGATATTCTGCGGGTGTTGCCGCTCTTTTTGATCGGCCTTGCTATCACGGTTGGCGACCTTATGCACTACACTTCACGTGGCGAGTCGCTGACACTAAGCTATTCGGCTATCGAACGGTTGTTAATTGCGTCACGTGCACTATGGTTTTACGCTGGCAAACTGTTGTGGCCCGATAATCTGGCCGTCATCTATCCTGTATGGGAAATACGTGCCGGTGCTCTGCTTGGTTGGTCGTATGTCACTGCTGCAGCCGGATTGGGGATGGCATTATGGCTGCTGCGCCACCGATTTGGTCGCGGGCCGCTGGCGGGTGCTATGTTCTTTGTCGTCACTCTCTCCCCGACGCTTGGCTTTGTCGGTTTTAGCTACATGCGGTTTTCACTGGTGGCAGACCGTTTTCAGTACTTGGCCGGTATAGGCATGATGGCGGTATTGATTGGGGGCATAGCCTGGGGTGTGAAGCGCTTACCTGATACCCTGCAACGAGCGACAGCGGGCATACTCATAGTAGTGCTTGCCCTGCTGGGAACACTGACTTGGCATCAGGCGAAGATATATGAGGACAGGATCACTTTCTTCAGTCATATCATCAAACTCAACCCTGATGCTACCGGCGCTCACTTTAATATCAGCGGTGCCTTGTTCAACGAAGGCCGGCTTGAGGAGGGCTACGCCGCAGCTCTCATCGCCATTGAGAAAGATCCGGGAGCGGTCAGCGCACACGCCAACATCGGTCGTATGATGCTACTCAAGGGACGTTTTGATGAGGCCGAGGCAAGCCTCCGGCGCGCCCTGGAGCTTGAACCGAACAACTGGCAGGCACTGGGAAATATGGCAAAAATGCGGCGCAAACAAGGGCGTTATAAAGAAGCAGCAGAGCAACTTCGCAAAATGCTTGACCTTGAACCCCCCAATGCTGCTGTACACGCCGATCTCGGAGTCCTGCTGTACGAGGCGGGACATTATCAGGAAGCGCTTGTGTCGATGGACCGAGCATACGAACTGAATCCGGGCTTACCCAATCTGACGGCGCTTCAGCTGTTGGCCGGTCGCGCATTACAGATGCTCGGACAGCTTGACGCAGCCGGACAACGCTTCCTGGAAGTAGCACGGTCCAACCCTGATGATCCCATACCTCTGGTAGAGTTATCGCTATTGCACAGTGAACAGCAACACCCCGGCAAAGCCGACGAATATCTGCGCCAGGCACTTTTAGTCGCACAGAAGGACATCGCAGTTCTGCAAAATATGGCAAAGATATTCAGGAGTAGGGGGCGGTACGAAGAAGCCGCTAAATCATACCGTGCGGTACTTGCTATCGCCCCCGAACTAGCGGGTGCCCATGCCGGGATGGGCGATGTCTTTTATCGGCTTGGGCGGTACGAGGAAGCCATTGGATCACTTGATCGCTCGGTGAACCTGCACCCTCATCCGCCTGCCGCAACACCCCGCCTTGTGCTTATGGGCCAAGCGTCGGAAAGGCTTGGTCGCACAGAAGCGGCAGTAGCATACTATAAACGTGCGGTCGAGATTGATCCTGAAGACACTACCGCACTCAATCATCTGGCTATGTCGCACTTTACAGGAAAGCGTTATGACGAGGCGCTTGCCCTGTATCAAACTGTCCTCCGGGTGAAACCGGAAAACCCCTTGGCCCATTTGAATCTGGGTTCGACATTGTACCATCTTGGACGAGCCGAGGAAGCATTGGCGAGCTTTGAACAGGCACTGGCCCTTGATCCCGAGCTTGAGAGTGCGCGTGAGAATGCCAAACATCTGCGCCGAACCCTGAACAACGGCAAACGCTGAATTGTGTAACAGGAACATGAGCGCAAATAGAAGCGCTCCGAAAAACCGTAACGAGCAACATCAGGGCAAGGTGCCCGGAACAAAGCAACTACTATTATATCATCAACACATAAGAACTCTCAAAACTTGCCCTGTTTCAGTGCCTGTAAAACAAATTGCGCCACCTGCATGAAAAGAGGTTTTATAAAAATAAGATATACTGCCGACCGCCTGTAAAAACCCAAGCCATATCTCCCATGACCTGCGCCCTGAAAATCACCAACCTGCACAAAACCTATAAAAACGGCTTTGTCGCCTTGCGAGGTGTTGATCTGTACGTCGAACAGGGTGATTTCTTTGCCTTACTCGGCCCGAACGGTGCCGGCAAATCAACTGTTATCGGCATTATCACATCGTTGATTAATAAAACCGATGGTCAGGTCTCGATCTATGGCCACGACATTGATAATCACTTCGCTGAGGCCAAGTCCTGTATCGGCGTGCTACCACAGGAATTCAATTTTAATGTCTGGGAACCCATCGAAGAAATTCTCGTCAACCAAGCCGGGTATTACGGCATAGAGCGCCGCGAGGCCTACCGACGCTCTGAGCTTCGGCTCAGGCAACTTGCCTTATGGGAAAAACATCAAGAGATCGCCCGCAACCTGTCAGGTGGCATGAAGCGCCGCATGATGATTGCTCGAGCGCTAATGCATAACCCACAGCTCCTGATACTTGATGAACCGACCGCCGGAGTCGATATAGAAAACCGCCGTACTATGTGGGACTTTCTGACCCAACTCAATCGACAGGGAGTGACAATCATCCTCACCACTCACTATCTGGAAGAAGCAGAAAATCTGTGCCGCAGTGTTGCCATTATCGATCAGGGGCGGGTCATCGAACACACCAGCACCAGGACACTGATTAACCGCCTGGGCAGCGAAACCTTTGTGCTTGATCTGGAAGAGAGAGTCACCGCTCCCCCTCGCCTGGATTGTCATGCCGTGCGCGTTATTGATGGCTCCACCCTGGAGGTGGACATTGATAAAGGCGTTGGCATCAGCAATCTGTTTGCCACCCTCACCCACATGGGTATTAAAGTGCTAAGCATGCGAAACAAAACCAACCGGCTGGAGCAACTATTCATGCAGCTGGTTGATAACAGGAAGCAGCCATGAACGCATCGGAACAGTGGATAGCGTTCAAAACCATTGTTATCAAAGAGTTTTTACGCTTCATCCGCATCTGGAAACAGACCCTTCTGCCTCCCATGATAACCACCAGTTTGTACTTTATTATTTTCGGCAATCTGATCGGTGGGCGCATTGGCCAAATGGAAGGTTACAGATACGTTGATTTTATCGCGCCGGGGCTTATCCTGATGACTGTCATTACGCAGAGTTACTCCAATACAGTAACATCTTTTTTTCTGGCCAAGTTCCAGCGCCATATCGAAGAACTGATGGTCAGTCCGACACCAGACTACATTATTATCTTCGGATACGCCGGTGGTGGCATTATTCGCGGCATTATCGTCGGGCTTGCCGTGACCATCGTGTCGATGTTTTTTACCAGATTCAGCGTTCACAACCTTACCGTACTCATCAGTACCGCTATATTAACCGCCACCCTGTTTGCACTGGCCGGTATTATCAACGGTGTCTATGCAAAAACCTTTGACGACATCTCCATTATTCCGACCTTTATCCTGACTCCGCTGACCTACCTTGGCGGTATCTTCTACTCCATCTCGCTGCTTCCCGAGTTCTGGCAGGGTATATCGCTCGCCAATCCGATTCTGTACATGATTAATGCTTTCCGCTATAGCTTCATCGGTATCACCGATATTAGCCTGTGGGCTTCCTACGGCATTATTCTCGTCTCTATTATCGTTATGTATGGTTACGCCACATATCTGGTAAAAACCGGTCATGGTATTCGCTCCTGAAGCAGAGAGCTATAAACTAATAACAGAACTTTCCAGCTTCATGAAGATACCCACATCATAAAAAAGCCGACTAAAGATCGGTTCGGACGGACCCAAAGCCAAGCAAACACAAAAAACCAGGCACGGGAATATCCCGTTCAAGAAGGCAGCTACCGGAGCAGCTGTAGCTCTGCACCGGTGTCATAGTCTATTTTCTTCTCATTATTTTCGCGATTGTGTAAGTCCACCACAAACCACAATTCGTCGAAGCCTTTTACCCTGTAAATGAACTATATAACTGATACCGCATTCATTTTTAATCTCCCCGAAGTGCAATATGTTTCTGAACTTATACAACTTCAAGTCCTGACAGTATCAAAACTACCCACTCCGACTGAAAACATAAGTGACCTCCAAAGTTCGGATGGTTGCCTAAGTACATGATGCTGTACCTGTAAATACCCTGGCATCAAGGCAGGAAATCCCGGATTTACTAAAAATCTATTAGTGTAATTCTAATAATCAATTAGATATATCAAACAAACATCACTAGAGTATTGCCGTGATTAACCACAGTAAACGCGTGCCCACGCACGATAGGAGATGAAACTAATGGACAGTATTACCAAATGCCCAGCAATGCACGGTGGTGCTACAGAAAGCGGCATGTCAAATATAGAATGGTGGCCCAAGACACTGAATCTTGACATTCTGCATCAGCAGGACAGCAAGACCAACCCAATGAGCGAGAACTTTAATTATGTGGAGGAAGTTAAAAAACTTGACTATGAATCGTTCAAAAAAGACCTTCGGGACTTGATGACGAACTCACAAGACTGGTGGCCGGCAGACTGGGGACACTACGGCGGTCTCATGATTCGTATGACCTGGCATGCCGCAGGCACCTATCGCATAGCTGATGGTCGTGGTGGTGCCGGCACCGGTAACCAGCGCTTTGCTCCCATTAATTCCTGGCCGGACAACGCGAATCTGGACAAGGCGCGTCGTCTGCTCTGGCCGATCAAGAAGAAATATGGCAATAAAATCAGTTGGGCCGACCTGATCGCCTATGCCGGCACCATGGCCTATGAGTCCATGGGACTCAAGACTTATGGCTTCGCTTTTGGTCGCGAAGATATCTGGCACCCGGAAAAAGACATCTATTGGGGCTCAGAAAAAGAATGGTTGGCTCCCAGCGGTAGCGAAGGCACTCGTTATTCCGGTGAACGTGATCTGGAAAACCCGCTTGCTGCGGTGATGATGGGGTTGATCTATGTAAATCCAGAAGGCGTGGACGGTAAGCCGGATCCACTTAAGACAGCACATGATGTGCGGGTAACTTTCAAGCGCATGGCAATGAACGATGAAGAGACCGTTGCCCTTACCGCTGGCGGCCATACCGTTGGCAAGGCACATGGCAACGGCGATGCTGCATTGTTGGGGCCGGAACCCGAAGGTGCTGATATCGACGAACAGGGCCTTGGATGGAATAACAAAAGCAAGCGCGGCATTGGTCGTGATGCCGTCACCAGTGGGCTGGAAGGTGCTTGGACCAGCCAGCCAACCCAATGGGACAATGGCTACTTTGATATGCTGCTGAACCATGAATGGCAATCAGTTAAAAGCCCGGCAGGTGCCTGGCAGTGGCAGCCGGTGGACATCAAAGAAGCAGACAAGCCGATTGACGCCGAAGACCCATCGGTCCGTCAAAATCCCATCATGACCGATGCCGACATGGCGATGAAGATGGACCCTGAATATCGCAAAATTTCCGAACGGTTCCAGAAAGACCCCGAATACCTCTCCCAAGTATTTGCACGGGCATGGTTCAAACTGACACATCGCGATATGGGACCGAAAGCACGTTACATCGGCCCGGATGTTCCGCAAGAAGATCTGATCTGGCAAGACCCGGTACCAGCAGGAAACACCGGCTATAGTATCCCGGCCGTCAAGGAGAAAATTGCGACCAGCGGATTAACGATAAGTGAGATGATCTCCACTGCTTGGGATAGTGCCAGAACTTTCCGCGGTTCAGATAAACGCGGCGGTGCCAACGGTGCGCGTATCCGCCTGGCACCGCAGAAAGACTGGAAGGGCAATGAACCTGAGCGCCTGAGCAAGGTGTTGGCCGTACTTGAACCGATTGCCACAGACAGCGGTGCCAGTATTGCGGATGTAATCGTGCTAGCAGGCAATGTCGGCATTGAAACAGCCGCCAAAGCAGCAGGCTTTGCCATAGAGGTCCCATTTTCACCCGGTCGCGGCGATGCAACAGCAGATATGACCGATGAAGAATCCTTTGATGTACTGGAACCACTGCATGATGGCTATCGCAGCTGGGTCAAAGACAGCTATGTCGTCAGTGAAGAAGAAATGATGCTTGACCGCACTCAATTAATGGGACTTACAGCCCGTGAAATGACTGTGCTGACAGGTGGAATGCGTGTACTGGGTACTAACCATGGCAATACCAAGCATGGTGTACTGACCAACCGTGAAGGCGTCCTGACAAACGACTTCTTTGTCAACCTGACAGACATGAACTATACATGGAAGCCGGTCGGCGACAATCTGTATGAAATTCGTGAGCGCAGCACCGACAATATCAAGTGGACAGCAACACGTGTTGACCTTATCTTCGGTTCCAACTCTATTCTTCGTGCCTACACCGAAGTTTACGCCCAGGATGACAATAAAGAGAAGTTCGTGCAAGACTTTGTCGCAGCATGGACAAAGGTAATGAACGCTGATCGTTTTGACTTGGCCTGAGTCTAGTAACTTTGCCGGGGGAACCAGTCCGCTGGATCCCCCGGGCCTTCAGACACTCTTGCTCAGTGCCCTATCCAGATCACCTATTAAATCATCAACCGTTTCCAAGCCGACAGAAATACGCAGAAAATTATCACCAATACCCGCAGCTATACGTTGCTCGGCAGATATTCTATGGTGAGTTGTGGTAGCCGGATGAGTAATCGTTGTTTTTACATCCCCCAGATTGGCGGTGATGGACATTAATCTGAGATTATCCACCACCTTCCATGCGGCTTCCCGCTTACCATCGACACTAAAGCCAATAATTCCACCACCGGCGGACTGCTGTCTTTTTGCAAGATCGTATTGAAGGTGCGTCTTTAGTCCCGGGTAATACACATGCGTTACTTTGGGATGCCCATTAAGCCAGCTGGCTATTTTTGCCGCCGATTCGCTATGCGCCTTCATACGCAATGAAAGGGTCTCCAAACCTCTGCTGAATATCCAGGCATTAAAAGGGCTCATAGCAGGACCGGCTGTACGTAAGAAGGAGAATACCTTATCACCAACCTGATCCTGATTACCGATTACTGCGCCGCCTACTGCCCTGCCCTGACCATCAAGATACTTGGTTGCAGAATGTATGACAATATCGGCCCCAAGCTGTAACGGTTTTTGCAAGGCCGGCGTACAAAAACAATTATCAACCACCAGAATGATATTATTTTGGTGTGCAAAGACAGACAATTCCACGATATCACCTATCTCAGTCAATGGATTTGAGGGTGTCTCAATAAAAAACATCCGCGTATTGGGCCTTACAGCAGACTGCCATTCCTGAATGCAGGAAAGCGTTACATAGGATGTCTCAATGCCAAATTTTTGCAGATAAACATCAAAAAGTCGTATGGTCGAACCGAACAGACCCCTGGATGCAACTAAATGGTCGCCTGACTGCAACAGAGCCATGACCGTAGCAAGAATAGCCGACATTCCAGATGACGTTGCCACACAGCTTTCTCCATCTTCCAGCGAGGCTAGCCGTCTTTCAAAAGTTCTTACCGTGGGATTACTGAACCGGGAGTAGATGTTACCCTTTTGCTCACCACTGAATACCGCCGCGGCATGGGCTGCGCTGTCAAACACATAGCTGGATGTCGTAAAAACAGCCTCGGAGTGCTCATGCTCTGCGGTACGTCGCTGCGCATAATGTACTGCACGGGTATCAAATCCCGCCGAGTCTAAATCCTCGTCATACATACCTGTATCTCAACCACATGCCACCAACACAAAAAATACTTTCATCACCGTAAAGAGGCCCTGGCCTGATCAGAGTTTCGCCAGGAATAGTCTGAGTTTAACAACCGGCTATCCCCAATCGAAAAAGGATACCATATTCGCCCGTCGGAATAATCATGTGAAAGCTGGAAGAGCCACAGCAGTCAGAACCGGAGCAAGCAAGATAGACAAAGCACATCAACCGCCGGCTATAAATTGATAAATGAGGAACCAGAACACCTCGTGCAGCAGGTTTTTAGTGGTTACCTATGGACACTGACCGGATGTTTTTCTTAATCTCGGCCTGCCGGTCTGACTGACAACAACCCTGCTGGCGCTACTGACACTACCACCAGGCGGGCACACTCTGAAAATATCATTACCTAATCCGCTGCCAGATCTTGATATGCCTGTAGGCAGATAAGCAACCCAATCCTTAAAATTATTACCTGTACGCAATGTATAACCATGATCTGGTTGCGAAAATGTAGCCAGCAGTATATCCCCCGCGTCCCGGTCCCCGTTACCATTATTGGCGGTAAAAATAATCCAGCCATCCTCCCATACCCTTACGCCTGTGCTACCACCATTACGCCTCATCATCACCTGCATTCTGCGTTTAATCGCTTCACTTCCGGCGAGATTAAGAACCAACACCACGCTATTTGTCGTACTTGCCAGCCTGTTTTTTTCGATAAGCTGTGTCAGGACCGAAGCAGCCGTAGAAATGACCACCGATACTATAGGCCATAGATGTGATGATTTCGATGAGAGAAAAACCGCTGTTGGGATTCATAAAAATTACCATGCCGTATCCGTAAACAAAAATAAGAGAATAGAGAATCTCGAAAAACCACAGCGATCAGCACCGGAACAAGGCACACAGCGCACAACAGGTTTTCAGAGATTCCTGATAAACAGCCACTTTTTATACAACGGATTATCATGGTTTATGAGACAGAAACTTAACTACAAATAATTAGAGTCACTATCAAAATTACAGTGTATTCTTATAGGCAGATCCACTAAGGCTGTATGATAAATGGGTGGTCGCCTGCTCTTCGAGAGCAAGAAGGCTCAGACTAACAACCTGATTTTAGAGGTTCCCATATGTGGAAATTACTTGATTCCATGCCATTAACGGCAATAATAGTGCTGGCAGTAGCATTAGGCCTTGCCCCCGTATCTCCCGAACCACATCTGGCTGAAAAACCCCGGATGCTGATGAATGGTACACTGGAAAAACCGATTGATATTTTTGACCTGCTCCTGCATCTGTCAGGAATCATACTGCCGGCTCTAAAATTGATCCGGCTGATACAGATAGGGCGACAGCGAAAGGCGACGAGCAATGAATAAACCAAGAATCATACTATCCATATGTTTCATTATCGCGCCATTGTGCGCATGGCCAAGCCCATCGGACGGACAACTGGAAAAAGGTGTAAAGGCTTTTTCGGAACAGCGTTATCGACAGGCCTATGAACACTGGCTGCCGCTGGCGGACGAAGGACATGCCGAGGCCCAATTATTCATGGCGGTGTTATACCGCTACGGCCTGGGCACTGAGAAAGACCTTACCAACGCCGCCAGCTGGTATGAAAAAGCAGCTCTGCAGGGTAATGTTGACGCACAAAATGAAATAGGTTTTTTCTATGAGCTTGGACTCGGTGTAAAGCAGGATATCTGGGCTGCAGAGGAATGGTACGAGATGGTACGGGCGCAGGACTATTGCCTGACCGATACCCAGGGAACGGGACGATTGATGTATCGACCATGATGACTGACCTGAGTGACAAGCTGGTGATCGCAATTTCATCCAGGGCCCTGTTTGACCTTGATGAAAGCCACGAGATATTCCAGACCCAAGGTATTGAAGCCTATTGCAGATACCAGATTGAGCATGAGGATGAACTACTAGAACCCGGCTCCGCCTTCCCTCTGGTACGTAAACTGCTGGCTTTGAACGACCATGATCCTGACCATCCGGTAGTTGAGGTTATCCTGCTTTCCCGTAATAGCGCCGATACCGGGCTGCGAGTCTTTAATTCCATTCAAAACCACAAGCTAAAAATTACCCGGGCGGCATTTACCGGGGGTGGTAGTCCGTATGAATATGTTTCCGCTTTCGGCGCGCATCTGTTTCTATCAAAAGACCCGGAAGATGTCATAAAGGCTCTGAATGCCGGTTATGCGGCGGCAACAATTATTCCGGGCACGGGCCATAACGACAACAGCGACAATGAACTGCGTCTGGCATTCGATGGTGACGCTGTATTATTTTCTGATGAAGCAGAGCGAGTATTTCGGGAAAGCGGCCTGCAGGCCTTCACCGAGAGTGAAGTGGCTGCCGAAAAAACCCCGCTACCCGGCGGACCATTCAAAAGCTTTCTGGCGGCGTTGCATAGAATTCAAGCGGCATATCCGCCTGACAAGGCACTGATTCGTACCGCGCTGATAACAGCCCGCGAGGCACCAGCACACAAACGGGCTATACTGACACTTCGCGCATGGAACATCCGAATTGATGAGGCATTATTTCTGGGCGGCATGGACAAGGGCGAATTTCTGAAAACCTTTGGAGCAGATATCTTTTTCGACGACCAGCGTCATCACATTGAGTCGGCAACACAACATACCACCGCGGGTCATGTACCGCATGGTGTTTCCAACGAAGCATAAAGCCTTAATAACCTGCCGCTAAACAGATAAAAGAGGATCTCAAAAAAACCGGAGCACACTTATGGCAATAGATAATAAATTACTCGAAATTCTTTGTTGTCCGGTGACCAAATCGCCGATGAACCGCTTAGCGGCAGCACAACTAAAGGCACTCAACGCCGAAATTAACCAGGGGAGGGTACATAATGTCGCCGGAGACACCCTGACCAGTGAAATACGGGAAGGGCTCATCACCCAATCGGGCAAAATAATTTATCCGGTTGAAGACGGCATCCCCATTATGCTGGAAGATCAAGGCATTAATACCGATCAACTGCCAGATGGCACCTTATGAATCGACAGACATAAATGGAAGTCAGGCTGCTTAACAAACTGCTGAAACAACCATATGACAAAAGTCACTGAGATAACCACAGACATATCGGTCGCAATGAACAAGACAACACGAACAACCTTTCAGAGCTTGATATGAGTGAAGACGATCTCTGGAGCTGGGATAACAATCAGGAACAACAGGTGGTGGAATCATCCAAAGTGATTGACCTTAGCTTCAAACTTGAATGCCGGTGTTTGCCGGTCGATCATACCTGCGATTTACATCGGGCCATCGCCGGTGCCCTGCCCTGGTTTACAGATGAACCTCTGACCGGGCTTCACCTGATACATGTAGCCGGTTCACAGAACGGTTGGATGCGCCCACAAAAACCCGACGAAATAATTTACTTGTCAAGGAGGACACGACTGAAAATACGCATACCTGTCAACCGCACAGAGGATACCCGAACACTCACCGGTCAGGAATTCGACATTGCCGGCAACATCATGCAAATCGGTACAGCCACCGAAAAGCCTGTCCTGTCCAACGATATCCTGTTTTCCCGTTACGTTGCCGCCGAGCACAACGATGACGAAAACGATTTCCTGCAACCCATAACCGAGCAGCTCAAAGCCATGAACATTCGCTTCCGCAGACTACTAACCGGAAAACAAGTCAAGCTCCGCAGCCCCCAAGGTGAAATAAATACGCGCAGCCTGATGGTGGCCGACCTGAGGCCGGACGATTCGCTCACTCTGCAAGAACTCGGACTTGGTGATGGTCGCCGATATGGTTGTGGCATATTTATCCATCACAAGGCGATCAAGGCCGTTAATCCGGATAATATCGGCCACATCCCGGGCGACTGACAGGACAGGCACAGGTATGGCAGTTCTTACTGATATAAGCTAAGCTCTGCCCACTGTACCCAATCAGGCACACAGGGGTAATACATGGCATTCGAGTCATTTTCCGAGGCGCAGAATTTTTTTCTCTGGTCAGGCTTTATCATTGCCTTCATCATGGGCACGGTTGTCAATAAAACCAACTTTTGCACCATGGGCGCGATCTCCGACTGGATCAACATCGGAGATACAGGCCGCTGGCGTGCTTGGCTGCTGGCCATTGCCGTTGCAATAACCGGCGTGATACTGCTTGAGGGCCTGGGTCTGGCCAACCCCGATAGTGCTTTCCCACCATATCGCGGCGGAGATCTGATATGGCTGGAAAATATGCTCGGTGGCCTGCTGTTTGGAATCGGCATGACGCTGGCCAGTGGCTGCGGCACTAAAAATCTGATTCGCCTGGGTGCCGGGAATATAAAATCTCTGGTAGTTCTGGCGATTATTGGCGTTATTGCCTACTTTATGATTAACCCGTTTCCGAATAGTGATCAGACGCTGATGTCTGTACTGTTCTATGACTGGATTCGTCCCGCAGCCGTGAACGTCGGCGTCAGCCAGGATATTGGCAGTGTCATATCGGAAGAAAATACCGGCACGGTGCGCCTCGTAGCTGGCAGCATACTGGTCGTTGCCATGTTGCTTTATATCTTCAGGTCCGCGGAATATCGCTCCTCATTTGATAACATCCTGAGCGGTATCGTTGTCGGACTGGCCGTGGTCGCAGCTTGGTACATCACCAGCAATGTTATCCTGGTGCAGGATGAAGAGTCCTATGGCCTGCGTGACTACGTTCAACAATGGGACTTTCTCGCCGAAGATGCCGAAGCAACGCCTCCTGCAGACAGCCGCTTTCTTGCGGCCCAGTCCTACACCTTCATCAATCCTATGGGGCAGTTCCTTGGCTATGCAGGTTCCGGTTTTGAGCGTAGCTTGCTGACCTTCGGCATAATGGCGACGCTTGGAATCATTACCGGTTCATTGTTCTGGTCGCTGGTAAACAAGTCGTTCCGCATTGAGTGGTTTGCTTCCACCAACGACTTCGTGAATCACTGCATCGGTGCCGTTCTGATGGGATTCGGAGGAGTGCTGGCCTTGGGATGCACCATCGGGCAGGCAGTCACAGGCATATCGACCCTTGCTATCGGTTCATTTCTCACCTTTATTGCGATTGTCTTCGGGTGCGCCGTCACCATGAAGGTTCAACTCTACAGAATGGTCTATGCAGATGAAGGAAATTTTATCTCGGCATTACTGACCGGACTGGTGGATATAAAACTGCTACCGTCATCCATGCGTAAACACGATGCCGTTTAAGAGACCGCTACCAACCATTAATTACCGGAGCGCATTTGAGCTTGCCATCCCGCCGTTAATCATTAAACTGCCCGCCTCCGGCTGGCAGGCCGTTATCTTATGGGGCATTAGCTCAGTCGGTAGAGCAGCTGACTTTTAATCAGTTGGTCACAGGTTCGAATCCTGTATGCCCCACCAACTCAAACCGCGAATCGCCAATAGCCTTTGGTGACGCACCTGCCATCCAATTGAAGTTATGTGAAGATATGAAACTGAAAAAAATCCGCTTGCAGGGGTACAAGTCCATTGACAACGAAGATGGCCAAACCATCCCCCTCGGCGACATAACGGTGCTGCTCGGCGCCAATGGTTCAGGCAAAAGCAATCTGGTCTCGTTTTTCAAGATGCTCAACTACATGACAACCGGGGCACTTCAACAGTATGCGGGCAGGCAGGGTGCCAATCACCTGCTGTTTTATGGCCCTAAACAGACCCAATCCATTTCATTTACTCTCGATTTTGAGTCAGATGAAGCCCATGACACATACAAGGTAAAGCTCTCACATGGGCTGCCGGACCGGATATTCATCAGCGGCGAGCAGGTTGAATACCGCAGGCCGCCGTCATCTTCACAACCACAAGAATATTACCTTGACGCCGGAGGCACTGAATCGGGATTGAGGCAGGACCATAGGAAGACCAGTGAGGTTCTGCACAAAATTCTCTCCGGCATCCGAACCTATCAGTTTCACGACACCTCGGATACAGCCAAAATCAAGGGCCGTGGCTATGTCGATGACGCAGGCTACCTGAGGAGCGATGCCGGCAATCTGGCAGCTTTTCTGAAAATGCTCAAGGAACACGAAGCATATCAAAAATACTACGCTCGCATTGTCCGCCATATCCGTCAGGTGACACCACAATTCGGAGACTTCGACCTGGAACCGGTCCCGGGAAACGAAAACTACTGCCGCCTGAATTGGCGGGACTCTTCCGGATATGATTATCTCCTGGGTCCGGATCAGATTTCGGACGGTTCCCTGCGCTTTATGGCCCTGGTAACGCTGTTGCTCCAGCCTCCCGAACTGTTGCCGAAATTTATCGTTCTGGATGAACCGGAGCTTGGGCTTCACCCCGCTGCAATTGCCAAACTGGCAGGGTTCGTGCGCTCGGTATCACAGCAGGGCCAGGTTTTACTGGCAACCCAATCCACCGATTTGGTAAATCAATTTTCCCTGGAGAATCTGATTGTCGTAGAAATCGAAGAGCGGGATGACAAGCATCGACATCGCTACTCTGTATTCAAAAAACTTGAGTCCGAACGATTAAAAGACTGGCTTGAGCACTACAGCCTGTCTGAGCTATGGGAAAAAAATGTACTGGGTGGCCAGCCGTGATCCGCCTGCATATTACAACCGAAGGTCAAACAGAGCAGAACTTCGCTAAAAGGGTACTGGTGCCGCACCTGGCGAACTCCTGTGTTTCTGTCGATGCCCGGTGTGTCTTGACCAGTAGAGACAGATGTGCGACCAGAGAATACCGTGGTGGCTTGCTGAGCTACGAGAAGGCAAAGAAAGACATTCTCTGCTGGATGAAGGAAGATGATCGTGCCGAATGTCGATTTACCACGATGTTTGATCTCTACGCCCTCCCGCAAGACTTTCCGGGTTATGACGCGGCCAAAAGACAAAGTGACCCCTACCAGAAAGTCAAACAGCTTGAAGAACAGATGGAATCGGACCTGAACGACACACGATTCATTCCCTATCTCCAGCTACACGAATTCGAGACATTGATTCTGGCAGATCCACAACAGCTGGATTGGGAATATCTGGAGCATGACACACCGATCAACAATCTGATAAAAATGGTCAGCAACCAAAACCCGGAGCTCATCAACGACAGCCCGAAAAATGCCCCGTCAAAGCGTATTAGCAGGGAAATACCGACATACGATAAAGCCACCGCCGGCGTTTCCGTCGCGAACAAAATCGGGCTTCAGACCCTCCGTGCCAAATGCCCGCATTTCAATCAGTGGCTGACCCGTCTGGAGAAACTCAATAGCAAGGACGATGAATAGCTCGACCACCCCCGGCACTCTGCACATCACCATGACACGCTGAAAACCTGCGTGAGACAAGAGCAGATAACCTGCCGCCCCCTCAGGCCAGTCGCTTTTTATCGTTCTTCTCATGTGCATTTTTCGTCTGAACGGGTATGCTCCATACTCAACCTTTATCAGGGTCATGCAACCGGGATTATGCCACCTGGAATACCGGCCCGGTCAGACAAATCTGCCGGGCCATTTGCGGTCCCCAAAAGAAAAGGAAACAATCGTGAGCAACCATCCCGCTCGAACCGCACAAGGCACATCGACAGGCGCAAACCTCGGATTTGAGGACAAACTCTGGAGAGCGGCTGACAAACTGATCGGCATGATGGATGCTGCCGAATACAAACATGTAGTACTCGGCCTGATCTTTCTGAAATACATCTCCGATTCATTTCTTGAAAAATACGCGGCATTGCAAACAGAAGAGTTTGCCGACCCCGAAGACCGTGACGAATATCTGGCGGACAATGTATTCTGGGTGCCTGCCGAAGCCCGCTGGGATTTTCTGCAAGGCAAGGCCAGAGACCCGAAAATCGGTCAGCTGATCGACGATGCCATGACCGCCATTGAGCGAGATAACCCGGCACTTAAAGGCGTCCTGCCGAAAAACTACGCCCGACCGGCGCTGGATAAATCCCGGCTGGGAGAACTGATCGACCTGATTGCCACCATCGGCCTTGGTGATGCCGACAGCCGCAACAAAGATATTCTGGGGCGGGTATATGAATACTTCCTGGGCAAGTTTGCCGAAGCAGAAGGCAAGCGCGGCGGACAATTCTATACGCCTCAATGCGTCGTCAAGCTGCTGGTTGAAATGCTGGAACCATACAGAGGTCGGGTTTATGACCCCTGCTGCGGTTCAGGCGGCATGTTTGTGCAAGCCATGAAATTCGTCCGGGCACACTCCGCCGGGAATGGCAACGGTGCTACCCGCGGCGCAAGGCGCAATATCGCCATTTACGGCCAGGAATCCAATCACACCACCTTCCGCCTGGCCAAAATGAACATGGCAATTCGCGGCATTGACGCCCATATCGAATGGGACGACACCTTCCTGAATGACAAACACAAAGGCCTGAAAGCCGATTACATACTCGCCAATCCGCCGTTCAATGATGAAGACTGGGGATTTTCAAAACTGAAAAAAGATGTCCGCTGGGCATTCGGCCTCCCTCCGGCAGGCGGCCGCCGCAAACAAAAAGACGGTTCGACAATTCTGGTAGATGGCGGTAATGCCAACTATGCGTGGATACAACACTTTGTTCATCATCTGAGCCCGGCAGGAACCGCCGGTTTTGTGTTGGCCAACGGTTCCATGTCAACCAACACCTCTGGCGAAGGAAAAATCCGTCAAAAGCTGATTGAAGCCGACATGGTGGACTGCATGATTGCACTGCCCGGCCAGCTCTTCTACACCACACCGATTCCCGTCTGCCTCTGGTTTATGACCCGCTCCAAGAAAGCCAACACCAAATACGGCTACCGTGATCGTCAGGGCGAAACACTGTTTATGGATGCCCGCAAAATGGGCACACTGATTGACCGGACACATCGTGAACTGTCAGCCGAAGAAATGACCGAAATCGCCCACACCTACCACGCATGGCGCGGAAAAAACGGCGACTATCAGGACAAACCCGGATTCTGCAAATCCGCCCCCCTGACAGAGATTCAATCCCATCACTACGTTCTGACACCCGGACGCTATGTCGGAGCAGAAGCTATTGAAGACGACCTGCCTGCGCCGCATCCCGGAGTCTTTTATGTTTACGTTATCAAATGTCAAGGGGAATCATTTTACATCGGGCAAACTGATAACATTCCTCGAAGATGGCAGGAACACAAAATGGGTAAAGGCGCAGACTGGACAAAGAAAAATCCGCCGATCTACATCGCCCACTACGAAGAATTCAGTAATCGTGAAGAAGCTGTCGCACGTGAAAAGGAACTCAAAACAACTAATGGTCGAAGATGGATTAAACAAGCCATAAAAGATGGACGGGCGCGGCAGGCAGGCGGTATTCCCTTTGCAGAAAAAATGGCCGGGCTCACCGCCACCCTCTACGAGCAGATGCAGGAATCGACCCGCTTGGATGCAGTGATTCGGAAAAATCTGAAACTGTTAGGGTATGAAGAATAGGCGTATAACAATAAAGAACACCACTATTCAACCGGAGAATAACCTGTGATCGAGTACGATAACTTTCAAAAGGCACTTAAAAACCTTGAATCGCAAAACAAACACCATAAAACGCTTGATGAATCCCTGCCGGAGTGGATGAAAGAAGCCGTTGCCGAATCCGTTATTCAACGCTTTGAAACCTGCTGGGACTGTCTCTGGAAGGTAGTCAAACGCTACCTGGAACAAGAGCTCGGGCTTCCCGAAGTCCCCGGCAGCCCCAAACCGGTTTTACGAATGGCACCAGAAAACCATCTTTTTTCATCGCCTGCTGAACAATGGATAACCTATGCAGATGCCCGCATCGCCACCTCCCATGACTATAGCGGACAAAAAGCCCAAAATACCTTGGTTCTGATGAATGACTTTGTCGATGATGCCATCGACCTGTACCAAACCATGAGCGGCGAGCGCTGGCAATAATGGGCAGGGAACTTGACAATATCGACCTGACAACCCCTCAGCGCAAGGAAATCACCGCCCTGCTGAAACACCACCTGCCCGACACCGAGGTATGGGCCTACGGTTCACGGGTCCAATTCACCGCCAAACCCTCCTCCGACCTGGATATAGTCGCCTTTACCACAAAAGAACAAAACCGTGCGGTTAATGACCTGAAAGAAGCCTTTGAAGCAAGCGCATTGCCGTTCCGGGTTGACCTCTTCGTCTGGGATAAGATTCCGAAACAGTTCCGTAAAAATATTGAAAAAGAACGCGTGATGTTGCAGAAGAAAAAAAAACCAAGAGGTTTGCCGGAGGGGTGGGTGGAAAAAACTCTGGGTGATGTGATTATCATCAATGATGATAATCACTCCAAAAAGGATAAATGGAAGTTTATCAATTACCTCGACACAGGGAGCCTTATCGAAAACCAGATTTCTGAAATTCAGCATTTGGCTGTCGGTGAAGATACAATACCAAGTCGAGCTAAACGCAAAATTCAGCCAGGAGACATCATTTATTCAACGGTGAGACCAAACCAGAAACACTATGGCATTCTGAAGAATCCTCCTGAAAATCTTTTAGTATCAACAGGCTTTTCCACTATTCGAGCAAAAAGTAAAGAGAGTGATACCAATTTCATCTATTGGTTTCTAGCTCAGCCTGAAACTGTAGAAAAACTACAAATTATTGGAGAGCATAGCACATCAGCATACCCTTCAATTAAGCCATCAGACATTGAGGGACTGAAACTTAATCTCCCCCCACTCCCCGAACAAAAAGCCATCGCCCACATCCTCGGCTCATTAGACGACAAGATCGAGTTGAACCGGCGGATGAGTAAAACACTGGAAGCGATAGCCCAAGCCATATTCAAAAGCTGGTTTATCGACTTCGACCCGGTCAAAGCCAAAATAACCGCCAAGGCCAAGCTCAATAAAAAAAACACCAAACACCCCTCTCCCCACGAGGAAAGAACCGAAAATAAAGCCACACACCCCTCTCCCCCCGGGAGAGGGGCCGGGGGTGAGGGAGACAAGGGAAGTAAGGGCAGAAAAACCCCCACCACACTACTAAACAACGCCCGAAAACTACGCCAATCAGCCACAGACGCCGAAAAACTCATGTGGCAACTACTGCGCGGCAGACAAATCAACAATGCCAAATTCAGAAGACAGCACCCCATCGGGCAATACGTCTTGGATTTTTACTGCCATGACCTGAAACTGGCCATAGAACTTGATGGCAGTCAACACAATGAGACAGAGCAGAAGCGATATGACGATAAAAGAACAGACTGTCTAGAACAGCAAGGCATCAGAATTTTACGCTTCTGGAACAATCAGGTCTTACAGGAAACCGAGGCGGTTTTAGAGGCTGTGTATCAAGCGACGGTAGATTTGTCCCTCACCCCTGGCCCCTCTCCCCAAGGGAGAGGGGATGAAGAGCATCCGAGCGTTACCCTGGCCGCCATGCGTGCGATTAGTGGCAAAGACGAGGCCACCCTCAAACAACTGCAAGCCGACCAACCGGAAACCTACGAAGAACTCAAGCAAATCGCTGCACTGTTTCCGTCTGAACTTGAATATACGGAAGAGATGGAGTGGATTCCGAAGGGATGGAAGGTTAGTACGGTTGGTAATGAATTTGATGTAACTATGGGACAATCTCCTCCCGGTTCCACATATAACGCAATAGGTGAGGGGATACCTTTTTTTCAAGGATGTGCAGACTTCGGTTTCAGGTACCCATCGGAAAGAGTTTACTGCACAGCACCTAAAAGGTTTGCTGAGAAAAATGATACTTTAGTCAGTGTTAGAGCCCCCGTGGGTAATGTCAATATGGCGTTTGATGAATGCTGTATCGGGCGAGGTGTCGGAGCTATACGACACAAAAGCTCCAGCCATTCTTATACCTATTATTCCATGCTTCATTTAAGGGA
The DNA here is from genome assembly GCA_028289815.1 of Gammaproteobacteria bacterium. GTDB lineage: Bacteria > Pseudomonadota > Gammaproteobacteria > JAJDYQ01 > JAJDYQ01 > JAJDYQ01. The sequence continues at coordinate 23,659 of JAPYNQ010000031.1, forward strand.
GCGTTTTAATACCTTTGAAGCAGAAGGGACAGTTTTTGGGAGTATACATCAGAAAGACTTTAAGGCGCTAAAGTGGCTTAGTTCAGATAGAGTTTTAATCGAAAAATATGAAAGACTTGCAGGACAATTTGATAAAAAAATTGAAGCCTGTTATAAGAATATTCTGAAACTAACTATTTCCCGAGACACTCTTCTCCCCGAACTCCTGTCAGGCGAGATACAGATATCTGAAACGAAAAAACTGGTAAAGAATACAAATAGAAATGGAGACCAAAATGACTGATACATATACCAAGGCTCAATTCTGGAAATGTGCACTTCAGGTAAATTCACATACCTATCCCGCTTTACGTGGTGAGGAAAATACTATGACGGAAATAGAATATAACCAGCAACTATTAAAAATTTGTAAAGCAGAAAACATCAAGGTATTAGGTATTGCAGATCATGGCAATGTCAGCAATGTCGAAGCTATTCGAAACATAATGAAACCGGAAAATATTTTAGTGTTTCCAGGATTTGAAATTGCTTCAAGCGAAAAAATCCATTTCGTATGTCTGTTTGATGGAAATAAGACAGTAGAAGAATTGAATCAATACTTAGGAAAACTGGATGCGAAAAGCACTAATCCTTCTACGTTGAGTGCAGAAGAAATATTCAAACGTATAGAAGATTTAGATGGCTTCTTTTATGCAGCACACTGTACAAATGATAGCGGGTTGCTTAAACAAAAAATGGATCATATTTGGAAAAACAAATTACTTAAAGTAGCACAAATTCCAGGAGCTATTGATGATTTGAAAAGTACTAATGATGACTTTTATCACAAAGTTATTCGGAATAAAGAACCGAACTATCGAAGAGAAACATCCATTGCTATTATCAATGCCAAGGATGTAGATAAGCCAGAGACCCTGAAACATCCTTCAGCTTCATGCCTCATTAAAATGACTAATCCTTCATTTGAAGCATTCAAACTAGCTTTCCAGGATCCAGATTCACGAATACGTCTGAATAGTGATCTTGCAAAACAATATTACTCTCGCATAGAGTCAGTGAAGATTAAAGGAGGTTATCTGAACGAAGTGGAAATCAATTTCTCAGAGCATTTAAATGCAGTAATCGGCGGGCGAGGAACCGGAAAATCGACTTTGCTTGAGTGTATTCGTTACGCGTTGGGATTAATTCCCATCACAAAAAATGCACAGAAGCAACATAATGAAATCATAAAAGAAAATATTGGAAAGTCCAAAGGATGGATCGAATTGATTGTCCGCTCGTCAAAAATGGATAGCAAAAGATATACGATTTCCAAACGTTTTGATGAAAGTATCAATGTAAGAGATGAGAATGGAAATATCTCCAGTTTTACACCTGGAGATATTCTACCGAATATTGAAATTTATGGACAGAACGAAATTCATGAAATTGCTCATGATAATCAGGCTTATGAAAAATTACTACATCGTTTTCTGGGAAATGAGCATGATCAATATAAAGAAAAAATCATAGAAACACTGAATGCCCTTGAAAAAAATCGCTCCAGTTTGAATAAAGTAATAGAAAACAAAGCAACTACTGAAGAAAAGTTAAACCAATTGTCAAAACTGTGCGAACGTGAAGAGCAATTCAATAAATTGGAGATTGAAGATAAGCTCAAAATTATTCCCTTTCTAGAGAAAGAAAAAAGACTTAAAAATCGTGCTAAAGAAGAATTGGAAAACTTTAAAAAGGTATTAGGGCAAGTAATAGAAGCTCTACCGAATAAGGTCTTTCTCTCTGACAAGGTAATTGAAAAACTCCCTCATACGGATATTCTTGGAAAAATAAGAGAAAGCCTTGATCATCTCAATAAAGATGCAAAAGTGCTTCTGAATCGACTCAATACCAAATTTGCAAAACATAGCGATTTAACCACCAAACTGATAGACAGTTTACAGGAAGACATTCGTTCAAATGAAGAAGAACTTGAAAAAACCTTCAAAGAACTTCCATCCAGTCAAGGAAAAAGTGGATCAGAAATCGGCAATGAATACCAACAACTTTTACAGAGCATTGAGAAAATCAAACCACAGCAAGACAATCTTACGCGCCAAAAAAATTGGGAAAAGGAATTGCAAGAACAACGAAAATCCCTTTTGACTGAACTATCAGAGTATCGAGCAAGCCAAACAGCATTCTTTGAATCTTCACTTAAAAAGTTAAACCACAAGCTCAAAAACAAGTTAAGATTAACAATAAAGCCCAAAGCATCCCGGCAACCAGTAATTGATTTTCTCCTGAAATGTAATCTGGAAAATGTGGCAGAAAACCGTCTTCAATGGATTTCTAAAGAAGATGATTTTTCTCCAGTAAAACTAGCAGAACTGATTGAAAAAGGAAAAGATGCCTTAACTGATTCTGATTGGAAAATCACACCGACTGTAACCGAAGCACTAACCAGACTATCACCTTCTAAAATTTTGCAACTTCAAGAACTGGAACTGCCCGACCTTATCGAAATTGAATTAAATACAGCGCATGAAGGAAGTATTAAATATCGTACCCTTGATAAACTTTCAAGAGGTCAACAATGCACTGCAATACTGCATCTTCTTTTGCTGCAAAACAAAGATCCCCTGATTATGGATCAACCGGAAGACAATCTGGACAACGCATTTATTGCTGATCGCATTGTAACGGAACTAAGAGATGCCAAACTGGGCCGACAATTTATTTTTGCAACCCATAATGCCAATATTCCTGTATTCGGAGATGCGGAATGGATTGGTGTATTTAATGCCGTTGACGGACAAGGAATAATTCCCACAGAAACCCAAGGCGCGATTGATGTTCCGACTGTGAGAGAAAAAGCAGCCAGTATCCTTGAAGGGGGCCAAACTGCCTTTAATCAGCGAAAACTCAAATATGGTTATTAGAGGTGGTTCTCATGCTAAAAACCGAATTACAGGAAATCATAGCCAACGGAGAAAACTCCGGTGTTGAGTTTAAGCGTGACGATATTCGTCCCGAGCAGCTGGCTAAAGAGGTTGTGGCGCTGGTTAATTTTCAAGGTGGAAAAGTAATTTTAGGCGTTGACGATGACGGTGCCATTGCAGGGATTACCCGCCCGGATGCCGAGGAGTGGGTCATGAATGTCATTGCAGAGAAAGTACATCCGGCAATTCTGCCTTTTTATGAAGAAATCCAGGTGAACAGTGGCATCAGGGTTGCGGTACTTACCTTCCCTCAAGGTAATTCCAAACCCTATGTACGCCGACATAATAATGCCGAAGAGGTGTTCATCCGGGTGGGTTCTACATCCCGACTTGCAACACGGGAACAGCAAATGCGTCTGTATGAGATCGGCGGAATGCTTCACACCGAGGCATTGCCTGTATCCCGGACCACATCCGGTGTCCTGGACCGGGTACGCATAGAAAACTATCTCACGGATGTTTTGCGCGATCCGGATATCCCTGAAGACGATCAGGAGTGGGAACATCGCCTCGTCAATCTCGGCTTGCTTACGGCACCACAGGGAATGGCTACCGTAGCGGGACTCGTTTTGTTTGGAAAACAGCCACGGCAACACTTGAGACAGGCCGGAATCAGGGTTTTTGTATTCGACAGTATCGAAAAAGAATACCAGGCAAAGCTGGATCGTATTCTGGATGCCCCATTAGTGGCGCGGCTTGATTTTTCTGAGGGGGAACGGCGTATTGTGGATAACGGATTGGTTGAAAAACTGCTTGATGCTGTCGGGCCTTTCATCTTGCAGGAACCAGCGGAGGTGAATGAGGGGCTAAGACGGGATAAGAGATATGCCTTTCCGGTTGAGGCTATTCGGGAGGTTTTAATCAATGCGCTTGTCCATAGAGACTGGACCCGTTTTGTCGATATTGAGATTGGTATTTACAGTGATCGCCTGGAGATCATCAGCCCGGGCGGGCTGCAAAACTCAATGACGGTCGAAAAGATGGTCGCGGGACAACGATATACCCGGAACACAACGATTATGGAAATCATGCGTGATTATGGCTATGTGGATTTTCGGGGAATGGGCATAAGAACCAAGGTGATACCGTTAATGAAACGGCGTAATAATTCCGAACCGATCTTTGAGGCAACAGAAGACTATTTGAAAACCATTTTATACCGCAAAGATAGCCAGATCGGTTCATAGCCATGCACGCCAAAGGCGAATCCCAGAACACCGAATGGAAAACATCGTGGCAGGATGACTATCTGAAATGGATCTGCGGCTTTGCTAATGCTCAGGGCGGACGGATTTATATCGGTAAAGATGATGGCGGAAATGTCATCGGTTTGAAGAATGCCGGGAAACTGCTGGAAGACTTGCCGAACAAGGTTCGTGATCGGTTAGGACTGATACCGCACATCAATCTGCTCGAAGAGGATGGAAAAAACTATCTGGAAATCATCGTCGAGTCATCAACTGTGCCAATTTCCCTGCGCGGTTCCTATTACTGGCGCTCCGGCAGCGTGAAGCAAGAATTAAAGGGTCAGGCGCTGACCGATTTTCTTCTCGAAAAAATGGGTTTGACTTGGGATCGGGTGGTCGAAAAAACAGCGACGCTGGATAACATCGACGAAACCGCTATTGAACAATTCAGGAAAGATGCGGCAACGGCAGGTCGTTTACCCGATTTAAGCAGGCTTTCAGCCGAGCGGGTTTTAACAAAACTGCGCGTTCTCACCAAAGACGGCCTTACTCATGCCGCTTTGATTCTTTTCGGTAAAGATCCGGGAGAGTTTTTCCCGAATCTTTTTGTAAAGATCGGGCGATTTGGCAAAAGCACGGTGGATATGCGCTTCCAGGAGGTTTGTGAAAGAAACCTGATTCAGCTTCTCAGCGATGTCATGGAGCAACTGGAAAAGAAATTCTTGATCAAGCCGGTGCGCTTTGAAGGCATCCGACGCATTGAAGAATTGGAGTATCCGGTGGCGGCTTTACGGGAAATGCTGCTCAATGCGCTGGTGCATCGCAACTATCTGGGCAGTATGACCCAGATAAAGATATTTAATGATCGGCTGACCATCTGGAATGCCGGCCAACTCCCTGCAGAGTTGACCATTGAGAAACTGTTTCAGATGCACGAATCCGTCCCGCGAAATCCGCTGATTGCCGAAGTGTGTTACAAGGCCGGCTACATTGACTCGTGGGGGCGCGGGGTTGAGAAAATCACAGACGCTTGCCGACAGGCCGGATTGCCCGGCCCAATCATTGTTGAAAGAACCGGGGGTATAGCCGTTGAACTGCTCAAAAATCAGGTGAAAACGCCGGTGAAAACGCCGGTGAAAACGCCGGTGAAAACGTCGGCCCTCAAAAAGGCGGCCGCTGGCAGGTGATTAAATGATGAAGTACCGGCTAATCAGCTTTTGCAGTCCGGAACCTCAACCGGTACCAATTACAACAATTATTCAAGCATCCGATGAAACCGTCCGCATCTTTTTCACTGTTAAGGCATCCCAAACCGACGGCATAAATGAAAAATAACTCATCACCTGCCAAAATGTCAGAGTACAGTTTGGAGCAAGCCTGCCTGCAATGGTTGTCCGAACTCGGCTGGTATTCAATCCACGGGCCGGACATCGCCCCGGATACCCCTGATGCAGAACGCATAAGCTACTCTGGGGTGATTCTTAAAGAACGGTTGAGGACTGCACTTTCGCGGATCAATCCCGGTATTCCTGCCGTCGGCATTGATGAGGCAGTAAAAAAATTACTGGTGGCTGACTCCCCGGATCTGCTGGTCAATAATCGCACCTTTCACAACATGTTGACCGACGGTATTGATGTTGAAGTATCATCAGAAAGCGGGCACAACGGTACCCGATATCGGAAGGTGTGGCTGGTTGATCTGGAAAACATCGACAATAATAATTTTATCGCTGTAAACCAGTTTACCTGTATTGAAGAAGGGCATGATCGTCGGGCAGATGTTGTTTTGTTTTTGAACGGTCTGCCTGTCGTCATCTTTGAATTAAAGAATCCGGGCAATGAAAATGCGACTATAAGACAGGCCTTCAATCAGCTTCAAACCTATAAAAAAGACATTCCGATATTATTTACTACCAATGAACTGCTGGTGATCTCCGATGGCATACTTGCCAGGGCCGGAACCCTGACCAGCGAGTGGGACCGTTTTATGCCCTGGCGAACCGTCTCCGGTGAGGAGGTAGCTGCAAAAGGAACCCCTGAGTTGGCAACTCTGATCAGGGGGCTTTTCGAGCGGCGACGCTTTCTCGACTATATCCTGAATTTTATTGTCTTTGAGGATGACGGTTTCAGGTCAGCCAAAAAGGCTGCCGCCTATCACCAATACTGGGCGGTGAATAAGGCATTGACCTGTACCCTGTCGGCCTGTGGCATAGACACCGACCCGGAAAAATTGATTGGCCGTTTCCCGCCTGTACAACCTCCCTTGGGAGTCAAAGAAGATGCGCCTGTCTATGGAAAAGGGTCAGGACATTTTGACGGCAGGAGAATCGGTGTCATCTGGCATACACAGGGAAGCGGCAAAAGTCTTTCCATGACATTTTATGCCGGGAAGGTTGTCCGTCATCCCGATATGAACAATCCGACCCTGGTTATTGTGACGGATCGAAATGATCTGGATGATCAGCTCTTCGGTACATTTGCTGGCTGCCGGGACCTGCTTCGTCAATCCCCGGCTCAGGCCAGAGCTCGGTCCCATCTCAAGGGACTGTTGAAAGTCCCCTCCGGCGGAATTGTTTTCACGACCATTCAAAAATTTATGCCGGACGAGCGCGGCGATGCTCACCCCCTGTTGTCTGGCCGTAAGAATATTGTAGTGATCGCAGATGAAGCCCATCGCAGCCAGTATGATTTTATTGATGGCTTTGCACGGCATCTGCACGATGCCTTACCGAATGCCTCATTTATCGGTTTTACCGGGACCCCGATTGAACGTGACGACAAAAGCACCCCGGCGGTTTTCGGTAACTACATTGATAAATATGACATTCTGCGTGCGGTTGAGGACGGGGCCACAGTGCCAATCTACTATGAAAGTCGGCTGGCCCGAATTGAATTGAGTCAAGCTCAACTGGCCGCAATTGACCCGGAGTTTGAGGCGATCACAGAGGCAGAGGAAGAAACGGACAAACAACGGCTCAGAACAAAATGGGCGGCATTTGAAGCCCTGATCGGTACCGATGAGCGCATCAAGCGGGTTGTCGAGGACCTGGTTTCTCATCTTGAGAGCAGACTCGATACGATGGACGGCAAAGCCCTGATCGTCTGCATGAGCCGCCGTATCTGCGTCGATATCTATAATGCCCTCAAGGCAATCCGACCGGACTGGCACAGCGAGGACGAAGCAAAGGGCTTTATGAAGATCGTGATGTCCGGGTCTGCTTCGGATCATATTGACTGGCGGCCCCACATCCGTAACAAGGTCGGACGCGAAGCTCTGGCCAGGCGGTTCAAAAATCCCGGCAGTAACCTCAAATTGGTCATCGTCCGTGATATGTGGTTGACCGGCTTTGACTGCCCCAGCCTGCATACCATGTATATCGACAAACCCATGAGCGGGCACAATCTGATGCAGGCCATTGCCCGGGTCAACCGGGTATTCCGGGATAAGCCCGGCGGGCTTGTGGTTGACTATATCGGTCTGGCAGATTCATTGAAAAGAGCACTTGCCAATTACACCGCCGGCGGCGGTCAAGGCGCTGCTACGGTCGATCAGGAACAGGCCGTAACAGTGCTCATGGAAAAATACGAGATTGTGCGCGATATACTGCATGGCTTTGATTACACCGCTGTGCTTAAAGACATTCCGGCCGGAAGAATATCCGGTATAACACAGGCGATGGAGTTCATTCTCGGCCTGGAAGATGGCAAAAAACGCTATCTTCCCGCCGTCTCTGCGCTTACCAAGGCGTTTGCGCTTGCGGTTCCACATGAACAAGCCATTCGGGTTCGTGACGAAGTCGGCTTCTTTCAGGAGGTCAGGGCTGCGCTGGTCAAGGCTACCGGTGATGCGCAGGGACGGACACCGGATGAAATGGATTCGGCCATAAAACAACTGGTTTCACAGGCCGTATCATCAACCGGAGTGATTGATATCTTTGCGGCGGCCGGCATGGATAAGCCGGATATCTCCATTCTGTCGGATGATTTTCTGGAGGAAGTCAAAGCCCTGCCACAAAAAAATCTGGCTCTTGAACTCCTGAAAAAACTGATCAACGACGAGATCAGAACATGTTTCAGGAAAAACGTCATTCAGGCCCGATCATTTGCAGCAATGCTGGAGCAGGCGGTGAAAAAATATCAGAACCGTGCGATTGCGGCGGCTGAGGTCATACAGGAGCTGATTGAACTTGCGCGAGAACTCCGACAATCTGAACAGCGTGGCGACAGCTTGGGCCTGACAGAAGATGAAATCGCTTTTTACGATGCGCTGGCAGACAACCACAGCGCACGGGACATCATGGGTGACAAAAAACTTTGCACCGTAGCACAGCTGTTGGTTGAACGGGTAAAACGCAGCGTCTCTATTGACTGGACTCTGCGAGAAAATGCCCGCGCTCAAATCCGGGTAATGGTTAAAAAAATACTCCGCCAGTATGGCTATCCACCTGACCTGCAAAAAGCCGCGACAGAACTGGTGATTGAGCAGGCCGAGATGCTCTGCAGGGAATGGAGCGTGGGGTAAACTCTCAGGAAACCATCGTAAAGAAGATGTTACTGGCATCAGAATAGATGTTTCCTGAGCATCTTTTATCAGCACTATCCGTCCCCTGACAAGGCCGGCACCCGCCTCCGATCTGTTAAAATGGATAAAAACCCATAGCGGGAGGCAAATCAAAAAATGTACGAACCTGAATTCAAACCAGGGCAAATGGTCTCGGTTAAATCCGATCCGTCAAGCCGTGGGGCTGTGGTTGCCGTGCATCCTAGCGAACCGGAAAACCGGTTTGAGGTTTTCATGGGGGATTCGACCCAAACATTTTATGCGTCGCAGTTACAAGCCGAAATCCCGGGCGAGGACAACACCCTGCCATGCGATCAATTCCATGCCCGTCTCACCGCATTACAGATCCAATATCCGGGGTTATCGACCCTCTACTCTCTGAATGCCGCCCGTGTTGATTTCATCCCGTATCAGTTCAGGCCGGTATTACGTTTTATCCGTTCTGATCGACCGCGTCTGCTGATCGCCGATGGTGTCGGCGTAGGTAAAACTATTGAAGCCGGGCTCATCCTGCGGGAACTCCAGGCCCGATGCGAGATACGTTCCGTGCTTATTGTCTGCCCGCGACCCCTGGTTACCGAAAAAAAATGGGAGAACGAGATGAAACGGTTTGAAGAGCGCTTTAGCCATCTTGACGGACCGATCTTGAGATATTGTATTGACGAGATGGACCTTGACGGGGCTTGGCCGCAACAATACCGGAAGGCCATCCTTCCATACTCCCTGTTCGATGAATCACTCCTGCATGGTTCCTCCGAAAAAAGGCGCAAGCGCAAAAAAGGCCTGCTGGATCTGGACCCGCCACCGCGTTTCGATCTGGTTATCGTGGACGAAGCCCACCATATTCGGAACCAGGACACATTCCGCCACCAAGCCGTCAGATTTTTCTGCGACCATGCCGAGGCGGTCGTCTTCCTGACCGCCACACCAATCCAGCTCGGCAGCAACGATCTGTTTGTTCTGCTAAATGTGCTACGTCCCGATCTCATCATTGACCCGGAAAGTTTCAGGCATATGGCGGAACCCAACCCGTTTATCCATCAGGCCGTATTGGCCATGCGATCTCATGAACCGCAATGGCAAAAATCGGCATCAGAGGCGCTCGACCAAGCGGCTACCACACCCTGGGGCCAGGCCATACTCCGGCATAATCCCGATTTTGTCCGAGTCCGCACCGAGCTTTCGAGGAATAAAATTACACACGAGGGACGTGTGAAGATGATTTCTGATACGGAAGAGATGCACACCCTCGCCGGAATGATCAACAGAACCCGCCGCCGGGACATCGGCAATTTCACGATTCGCAAGCCCGAGACAATCACAGTGCCGTTTACTGCGTCACAGCGGCATTTACACGACGAATTGTTAAGCATTCAGGCGGAAATATTCAGCCGGATTCATGGCGAGACCGGCGTCAGGTTTATGATGAGCACCATCAGGCGGCAGGTGGCCAGCTGCCTGTTTGGCCTGGCACCTTTCCTGGAAGACATTCTCAAACGCCATCTGGATGAACTGTATTGGGCAGAGGCGGATGATACCGGCACCCCCGAAGGTGGTACTATCGATCTCATTAAGACCGAAATTGAGGACCTTCTTGAGGCGACACGTGCGCTGGAGGCGAACGACCCCAAACTGGAAGCGCTGGAGGCGAACGACCCCAAACTGGAAGCCCTGCGCGGCAAGATCCTCGACAAGCAACGCCTGCCGAACAACAAAATGATGCTGTTCAGCAGTTTCCGGCACACCCTGCAATACCTTTTCGACCACCTCAGCCAGGACAGCTTCCGTGTCGGCCTGGTGCATGGAGGCACACCGGATGAGGAACGTATAGTGCTTCGTGAGCGCTTTGAGAAGCCGAAAGAAGACGAGGACGGTCTGGACCTGTTGCTGTTTTCCGAAATCGGCTGCGAAGGCCTTGATTATCAGTTTTGTGACTGCATCGTCAACTACGACCTCCCCTGGAACCCCATGCGGATTGAGCAGCGCATCGGCCGTATCGATAGAAACGGGCAAAAGAGCGAAAGCGTCGCCATCATCAACCTGATCACCCCGGGAACGGTGGATGCAGATATCTACGAGCGCTGCCTGACGCGTATCGGTGTTTTCGATAACGCCCTTGGCGGGAGTGAGGAAATACTGGGGGAGATCACGCATGAGATCAAAAACATTGCAGAAAATTACCGGCTGAGTGAGCAAGAGCGCAACGAAAAACTCCGGCAGCTGGCCGATAACAAAATCCGTACTATTCAGGAGCAGGAAGAACTGGAGCAAAAACAGGCAGAGCTGTTCGGCATCCACCTGCCTCAAGAGCAGATAAAGCAGGAAATTGACCAAGCAACCAGCTTCTGGCTGTCACCGGCATCGCTACGCCGGCTGGTGACCCTGTACCTGCAAAGCAGATGCGGCCAGGATGGTAAAGATCAGGCATTTATTCTGGGGGAAAAACCGCTGAAAAAACTTCGACTGGCGCAAGAATCGCGCCGTCGTGTTTTGCAGGATTTTCAGCAGCTCCCCAGGCAAGACAGCCCCGCTTACCGCGCATGGGAAGCCTGGCTCAAAGGCGGGGACCCGCACCTGTCGATTACCTTTGCATCGGATTGCGCCATGCAGCACCCCGAAGCCGCCTTTATCATGCCCCTGCATCCGTTGGTCAAGCAGGCGGCTCGGTCATGGGATACTGGACAACGGGTTGTCGCCAACCTGACCGTCGTATCAAACGAGATACCCGCAGGCTGCTACGAATTTGCCATCTACCAATGGCGTTTTTATGGCATTAAGGAGGACCTGGAGCTTAAGCCTGTTGCTTCTGATACCAAACTGACCGAGCACCTCAGTCGCCTCCTGGAACAGGCCGTCGATTGTCCCGACCCGATACCCGACGGGTTTGACGATTCAGTCCGGTCCAACCTGGAGACTCATCACCATCGGTTGTGGAACAAGGCCGGAGACAGGCACAAACAGGAGACACAGAAGATGGCCGAACACCGTCGGGAGAGCCTGTCCATCAGCCACCGCGCACGGATTGCTCTGCTGCAAGAACAGCTTGGTCAGGCAACCGACAAAAAGATACAGATCATGCGCCGCTCTCAAATTGATAATGCAGAAGCGGATTATAAAAGGCGAATTAAGGAATTGGATGATGCCTTGAAGAAGACGGATATAATAGCCAGTCCGGTTGCTTATGGGTTGATTTATGTTTCAGGGGGAGAAGTGCAATGACACAATCATTTGAGGAATTAGCAAAGAAACGCAAAAGACTTGTAGAAGCAAGCCGTGAGAATGACATGGAAGAGGGACTCAAAGGTCTGCTCACTAGGCTTTATCCAGACAGCGCCCATTTTATTTACGAATTGCTTCAAAATGCCGAAGATGCTAAAGCTCAAAAGGTGCGGTTCACCCTGCATAAAGACCGTATTGAATTCAAGCATGATGGTAAAAAGCTCTTCTCAATTGAAGATGTCGAGGCAATTACCAGCATTATGTCCAGCACTAAACGTAACGACGAAACCCAAATTGGAAAATTTGGTGTCGGCTTCAAGGCTGTTTTTGCATACACAAACTTACCAGAAATCGAATCGGGAGGCCTCCATTTCCGTATTCGTGACATGGTTGTTCCAGAACTAGTTGAGCGTACGAAAAAACAAGCTGCAAACGGGAAAACACGATTCGTTCTGCCATTCGACAACCGTGAAAAATCACCGGAACAGGCTTATCATGAAATCGTCAGTCTTCTCAGAAAGCTTGATGAGACAACTGTGCTCTTTCTTACACATATCCAAAAGATTGAATACCATCTACCTGGTTCTGATCCCCCCGGCTACATTGAACGGATCGCTCGCAATAACAGTCGATTCGAGATTCGTGTGCAGCAACCAGATGCGAGCCTCCCTTCGTCAGCCTGGTTTCTGAAGTTCGATAAAACGGTACAAGTTGAAGACGAAGAAGACAACGATCACAGCTTGAAAGACTGTCGTATAGCGGTTGCTTTTAGTCTTTCACCAGCAGAACCAGGAACCAGCTCCGAACAGCGAGATACCGTTGATGAGAAAACCACACCCCAATGGAAACTCGAGCCCATAATACCCGGACGTGTGTGTATCTATTTTCCAGCCGCCAATGAAGAATCACACCTCCACTTTCATCTTCATGCACCTTTCGCCTCGACAGTGGCACGCGATAGTGTACTGAAGGACCGTGCCGGAAACAATATATTACGTAACCATCTCGCCGAGCTATTGGCTGAATCCATGCTCGCCATCCGTGATCAGGGTTTGCTGACAGTGCAAGCGTTGGCGCTTTTACCTAACAACAATGACAGTCTCTCAGGGTTTTACGAACCTCTCATGGAGCAGCTGGTTAAGCAATTCAAGGAACAAGAACTCGTCCCGATGAAGCGCGGCGGCCATGCCGCTGCGAAAGACATATTTCAAGGGCAGAGGGCACTACTTTCAAATCTGATCGAAGACGATGACCTGACCATGCTTTTAGATGATGGTCATGCCGCACCGATCTGGGCAGCAAACCCGCCTCAGCGAAATCAGCGTGAAGACAATTTCCTGCAGATGTTGGATATTACGCTATGGGACACTGACAAACTCGTGGAGGCATTAGACAGGAAGGATCAGGATGCCCGCGAGCAATGGATGAAAAAAAAGGATGACAAATGGCATCAAAGACTCTACGAGTTATTGGGGGATCATCCGAATCCCAAAGTTGCACAGCTGAATCTGATTCTTTGCAGCGATGGCAGGTATCGAAAAGGAGACGAATGTTATTTCCCCACCAATGAAGTAGCACCTGATGAAAAATTCCCTCTGGTCAGGAAGGAAGTTTATGCCCCTGGCGATGAAGAAAATAAGGATGCACGCAAGTTTCTCGAAGCAGTCGGCGTGTGTGAGCTGGATCGGGTTGAGCAGGTTATTCGTGAGATTCTCCCAAAGTACAAAGGTGATAACCCTGTAGTACCCATAGATGAAAACATAGAAGATATTAAGGAAATTGAAAAGGCATTCGGAACTGACTCTTTTGAAAAAAAAGAACAATTAAAAGCTGAGCTCCGGAAAACACCATTTATTCTGTCATACTCGCCTACCTCCGATGAGGAAATCTACCGAAAGCCGGATCCGGATCAGTTATATTTTCCGGATGACGATTTGGAAATGTATTTTTCAGGAAACTCAGAAGTCAGCTTTGTCAGCCAATCCTACGAGGAGTCAACACAAAACTTTTTTGCCAAACTCGGTATAAAACGTGAAGTCAGCGTTTATAAGAAAAAACCGAATTATAGAAACTTTATCAAAATATGCGATTATCATGGCGATCATAAGCGAGGAATAGGCGGCTTTGACCCGTATATCAAGGTTGAAGGGCTTGATACAGCACTTTCATCGCCAACCAAAGAAAAAAGTGCTTTTATCTGGAATGAGATTGCATCCCCAAATGCCGAGTGCATACAAGGAACGATTGAATGTTCAACCAAGCAAACATATGAAGACAGCCGGAAGGAGCGAAATCAAAAATCAAAGCACTTTGGCCGTCTACTGATAAAAAAAAAGTGGCTGCCCGGACCGGACGGGCAATTCTATATTCCGCATGAGCTAGGCCTTAAGGATCTGCCTGAGCAATTTAAGCGTGACAAAAAACTGGCCGATTATCTCGGCATGAAAAAACCAGAAGAGCAGGAAGCCGCAGAAATCTTATCCAAAGGAGACCCTCGAAAAAAAGCATTGATTAATATAATACGCTATGCGTCACCCGATGAGCTTGAAAGATTTGAAAAACTTGCACTAACAGAGAGAGCACCGACTCCTGCGCCAAAATTTCGTGAAGGTCTTGCTAATATGGACAGGCCACAACACAGGAACCCGGAAAATAATGATAAAGGTCCGAATTATCCTATCGAAAATCCCGGACGTTATAAGAAGAAACTGGACCAAACTATCACTAATAAGATTGAGGAACACATGGCCACCTCTAATACCATTAGATTCTCTCCGGTACGCGATAGGCCGGATAACAAAGAAGCCCGTGAATTTCTCTACATTGAATACCAAGGTCGGTGCCAGATTACAGGGACAACCTTTCCAAAAGCATCAGCCAGTCCCGAAGGTATTTCGGAAAACTACTTTGAGGCTTGCAGCCTATTATCGTATAGGGATGCCAGTTATCTTAATGATGCAGGCAATATGCTCTGTGTTAGCGCCGATACTATGGCAAAGCTAAGGCACGCCAATTTTAAATGGCTGGATCACATTGATAACAAAATCTCTGAATTTGAAGATGGAGATGGAAAAGCCCAACACATGAAGATAAGAATCAGCTTGGCAGGTGAAGAGTGCGTTATTACATGGAGCCAGCAACATTTTATGCGGTTAGCTTCTCTGTATGAAAATGCCTGATAATTATAGGCATGTCTGTGCCTTCCCGTCAATACCTACCAAAAGATATGAAGTACAGTATCCGATCCTTTATTCTGCCGATACACACTACTGCTGACCTGTAAATTATTATTTACCCGTGTAGAGCGGTTTTAATATATTTCTGCTCCATCACCCAGACACCCCTTCCACCATTTGTATCGCCATATCAATAGCGGCTTTTAAGCCGGATACACTGGCTTTGCCTGTGCCGGCCAGTTTCAGTGCTGTGCCGTGGTCGACAGAGGTGCGGATAATCGGCAACCCCAGTGTGATATTCACAGCGGTATTAAACCCGCTGTATTTTAATACCGGTAGGCCCTGGTCGTGATACATTGCCAGGATGGCATCGGCATGACCCGGAGCGTCCGGCAGAAATGCGGTATCCGCCGCAACCGGCCCTACAAGATTCATATCTCGGCACCGCAGCCTTTCCAGTGTCGGGGCAATGATTTGTATTTCTTCCATACCGAGGTGACCACCTTCGCCGGCATGTGGATTCAGGCCACAAACACGAATACACGGTTGCTGTATATGAAATCTGGTTTGCAGGTCATTGTGTAGAATCGTAATGACTGTTTCGAGCAGCTCGCCGGTGATGGCTGCCGGAACACTTTTCAATGGCAGGTGAGTCGTTGCCAGGGCCACTCGAAAATCGCCGTTTGCCAGCATCATAACCGGCTTACTGATGCCGGTTTTATCGGCCAGCCATTCGGTATGGCCGGTAAAGGCAATACCTGCCTCATTGATAACCCCTTTATGCACCGGGGCGGTGACGATAGCATCATGTTTCCCGTTATGGGTCAGCTCAACTGCGATATCCAGGGTGCGGATGACGTAGTGGGCATTTTCCGTATTAAGCTCGCCGGGGGTGACAGCACCGGGGCATTGGACCGGATAGACATGGAGTCTCTCCGATTCAAGGGACAGCGACCGATCAGGATCATTAACGGTTTCGATATATACTGTTGTTCCAAGGCAGCTGGCGCGCTGTTGCAGCATATCCGGGTCGGCAATAAACAGTAACTCGGCACGAATATCGCGCCTCGCCAACTGCAGGCAGATATCAGGACCTATGCCTGCCGGTTCACCGGGGGTAATGACCAGACGGGGAAGTGACATCAATATCTAATGAGAGGGCAGTTAAAGCTCTTTGGGTTGTTCCAGTTTCAGCTCGACATAGGCCTCGTCACGTAACCGGTGCAGCCAAAGCTCAAGCTCTTCTTCTGTCTTGCGCTTGCTGATGGTCTCACGGGCCTGGTCGCGACGGTATTCCTGTGTGCCGTCATGTTGACGACGATCATCAACCTGCAAGATATGCCAGCCAAAAGGCGTGCTGAACGGCTCGCTGACCTCACCGATGGCAACGGCCTGCATGACGTCTTCAAACTCCGGCTCCAAAGTTCCCGGCATAACCCAACCCAGATCACCGCCCTCAACCGCACTGGTGGAATCATCCGAATTGGATCGGGCTAATGCGGAGAAGTCTTCGCCCGAGAGTATGCGATTTCTCAGCTGCTGGATGCGCGAGCGGGCTTCGCTGTCACTAATAATCTGACTGGACCGGATCAGGATGTGGCGCACCTTGGTTTGTGTGACCATAATCTGATCTTCGCCTTTGATGTCAGCCAGCTTGATCAAATGAAAACCGCTGGGGGTTCTGATAATGTCGCTGATATCTCCCTTGTTCATACCGGGTACGATATCCTCAAAGGCACTGGGTAATTCACTTTGCCTTCTCCAGCCCAGGTCCCCTCCCTCCATAGCCGTTTGCGCATCGGAATATGCCGCAGCCAACCGACGAAAGTCAGCACCCAGTTTTAATTCATCAATGACTTCTTCCATTTTTTTACGGCGCTTTTCGATTTCTTCTGCAACCGAACCCTCCGGGATGGAAATCAGGATATGCACCAGTCGGTAGCTGTCGGTCTTGCTGCCGCGCTTTTCCAGATTTTCCACCAGGTAATCAATCTCCTGATCTGAAACCTTGATGCGACTTTTAATTTTCTTACTGCGAATGCGGCCGATCATAACCTCATTACGCACATCTTCCCGAAACTGTGCAAAGCTGAAACCATCGCGCTCCAACAATCGGCGAAACTGATCCAGGCTGAGGCCATTGCTTTCAGCAATCCTCTGAACAGTTCTATTGAGTGTTTGATCATCAATACGAATACCGGAACGCTCAGCTTCCTGAAGTTGCAGACGCTGCAAAATCAGGCGTTCGGTAACCTGTTTTGCCAGAACATGCAAGGGGGGCGAGGGAATATTTTGCTCCTCCAGCTCCGAGCGCACCTTGCCGATGCGTGAATCAAGTTCACTCTGCATGATGACATCGTCATTAACCAGCGCAATGATGCGATCAAGCTCGACGATGTCGGTAGCTGATACATCGGTTTGCTGTGCTACCGCAGTTGCGGTCATCAGGAACAGGTATGCCCCCAGCAAAATTTTACCGGGGCTGAATATACCGGTATGCCGGTAATTCGGTATTTTCAGTGTGATTTTAGTCATGTACACAGTCATCATACTCATCTATTTAGTGGTTATAACCGGGTATGCCCGTTCGCAGAAAATTGCTGATATCGTCTCCGATACTGCCCAGTCCCTTGAGTTCCATCTCAAAAAAGACATCGGTATCAAAATTATCCTCGGTGCCATTCACCCAACGTCTCGCTGCCAGACGGGCTTTCCAGCAGCAGTCTTCATATTCTACTCCGATAAAGGTATCGAGTGTCTGATTATGCTTAAAGGAGTAGTTCCAGCGTCCGACACCACGCCAACGGTCAGCACGATCAAGTGGCCAGAGAAATGAAAAGTCGGCCTGCCTGAGGTGGTCCATTCGGTGACGGTAAGCCAAGTTGATGATTCTGTTATCCGCAGGCTGATATTTCATACGGTAAACGGTACGCTCTGTCTTGCTGGTTTCAGGGTCCCAGTGCAATAAGGCGCTGGCAAGGAACCGATCATAAGGGCGATAACGTATTTCACCAATGATCGGCGAGGAGTCGTCTTTATCCGGGAAACCCTCCGGCAGCGTAACGTTGCGATCATCAAAATAGTAAATCTGCCCCAGGGTCATGGTCAATCTCTCAGCACCGCCGGATTGTTCCATGAAACGGCTGCTGATGCCAGCACTGACCTGTTGTGTATCACCGATCCTGTCGATACCGCTAAAGCGACTTTCACTGAATAAAGTCGATGAGTTGAGATCGAACAAACCGGTATCAAATATCGGGATCAGGGCTTGCCTGCGTTCAGGAATGCTTAAGTAGTAAAAACGCGGCTCTAATGTTTGCAGCATGGATTTGCCGGATAGCTCAATAGCACGCTCATAAAACAGGCCGCTGTCAATACTCAGGATCGGAATCGAGCGGCGCAGACCGGAGGGCCCGTTATCCTGATTATCCAGGGAATAGGTCGTATGGCGGACACCAAACCTAGGACGAATATAGTAACCCGGTTTTGTATAGCTATAGGTGATGCTGGGATAGATATCGGTACGCTGGCCGGTTATCGCGTTGTCTTTATCAAAATCGGTATATTCCGCATGGATTGCGGCAACAAAATTACCGGCAAATTGATCGGTTCGGGCATTGAGTTGTATGTGCGGCATACGCTCATAGGGACGATCTGTCACCGAAATGCCTGTATCAATCGTCTGGTAGTCCTGCAACATCGCATGGATAGACCAATTGTCGGCATCGTGACGAAGGGCAGCCCGGTTTTCCAGATGGCGCCGACCGGTCAGAGTCGGACCGGAACCTAAATCCTCAAAATAACGGCTATCAGATACGCGATTTATCTCGGTATCCAGCGCCCAACTTCCAGCAATAAAACCGTTGTGCCGATAATAAAATGCCCAGCGATTGCTGTCACCAGGACCAATATATTTATCGTCACTATCCAGATATTCCAGATTGATCCGGCCATGGTTGTTTTGATTCAGATAACGGTACTCGGCACCAAGCTGCAAACCCCTCCCGGACATGTAGCGTGGTTGCAAGGTTGCATCACGTTGCGGTGCAATATTCCAGTAGATGGGCACCAAAATTTCACTGCCCCTGCTGTCTGAATGTGAAAAGCGGGGTGTCAGCAGTCCCGTCTGGCGACGTTCGTCAATCGGGAAGTTAATATACGGTGTATAGAGTATCGGAATATCAAGAAACTTGACTTTAACATTCGTTCCCTCCCCACGGCCGGTAGTATCATCCAAAATCAGTTCTTCTGCCTCCAGCTGCCAGATCGTGCGGTTCGGAGGACAAGTCGTGTAATGGCGCACACTATCAAGACTGACTTGTTCTCCCACCCTTGCCGATATCCGGGTAGCGGAACCGCGAGAGTATGGCGACCTGATAAAAAAGGCGGTGTCGGTAAATGTCTTTTCATCGCGGTTAAAATCCAGATGTGCCTGCCGGGCAGTAACCTTGATATCACCATCTTCATACACGACCCCACCCTCTGCATCCACTATCCCGGCTGACTTGTCATAGGTAATATCATTAGCCTGCAACGACTGATCAGCTCGTTTAATGGAGACATTACCGTGTAAGATAAATTTTTTGCCGCGCTCAATAACAGCTTTATCCGATCCGATCTGCGTGAGAGAAGACCGTCTGAGTACCACACGCTCTTCATAAGTCAGACTGTCCGAACCGGCTCTGGCCATACATGAGGGTAATGAATCATCATCGCTTACCGGTCTGTGTCCCGGGAAATGAGCCTCTGCCTGTACCTGATGATGAAGCAGACTGATCGTTGTACACATCAGAAAATACAGGATATTATTAATTTTTTTCACATGGCAATCCGTGTTTATGGAGCAAGTCATATATCACGGGACAGCTGCTTTGATATACAGCGATACACTCACCAGTCGCAAGCTATAACAAAGTACATTAGAAAGAACGGTCCACGGCAAAACCGGCTAGCCCCATAAGTGCCTGACGGTAGAAATTGTCGTTAAGGCAGGCCAGACACTCTATGGCGCGGTCAGCCTCCTCTCGCGCAAGAGTGCGAGTGTAAGCAATACTGTTGGTCGATTCAATAATAGCCAGAATACTACTGATATTGTCCAGACCACCTTCCTCAATGGCCTTGCGGATGATGCCTGCCTCGCCTGCAGCCGCACTGCGAATGGCATGAATTAATGGCAGAGTAGGCTTACCTTCTGCGAGATCATCACCAATGTTTTTACCAATTTCCTGAGAAGAGGTCGCATCATAATCCAACGCATCATCAATAAGCTGAAAGGCTGTCCCCAGATGCATACCATATTCTGCCAGCGCATCTTCGACTGCTTCGTCCTGCCGTGACAGGACAGCACCGAGGCGGGTCGCCGCCTCAAATAGTTTCGCTGTTTTGGATCGTATTACATCAATGTATTGCTCTTCAGTAGTATCAGGTTCGTTACGGTTCATCAGCTGCATTACCTCGCCTTCTGCGATGGTATTGGTAGTCTCGGCCAGAATATCCATGACTCGCATCTGATTGATACCGACCATCATTTGGAAGGCCCTGGAATACAGAAAATCACCGACCAAGACACTGGCCTCATTGCCCCAAATAGCATTTGCGGTATCCTGACCTCGCCTCATTTCCGAGGCATCAACAACATCGTCATGCAGCAGGGTGGCCGTATGTATAAATTCAATGATGGCTGCAGCCTGTACATGGTCATCACCCGGATAGTTGCAAGCCTTGGCAGCCAGCAAGACCAGCAACGGACGCAGACGTTTACCACCGCTATTAATGATGTAAGAACCCAGCTGGTTGATCAGAACAGTATCCGAACCCAGCCGATTCATGATTACACGATCCACTGCCTGCATATCGCTACTGACCAGTTTGAAGATGTCAGCCTGTGACATGACCGGCATGGGAGCCACTTGGCCCATAAGCGCCTGATTCCGATAAAAAGACAGTCATTCTAGCCGTGGGACGCTAACAAAACCAGCTTGCGCAAAAATATCCGGCTAATCCGTTTGTACTGAGCTCGGGAATATATTATCCAGACAGCTTTTCGATAAATGCTCCCGCTTAGCTACTTTCGGCCTATCCGGGTATAGCTTACGGACTTCCTTAAGTATCTATTGCTCAACAACATTAACGTTATTTAACAAAAAACTGGCTGACACTGACAGGTTCAATCAAGCCCAGCCTGTGGCGAACTCATACAATGTATTGACACGGGCTGATACAATGGCCTAGGATCCAACCCTATCGGATATACTTCATTGTTTCAGAGCGGAATGACCATGCAAGCAGTAATTAAGACAGGCGGTAAACAATACCGCGTTTCAGCAGGCGACAGGATTCGCATCGAAAGCCTGCAAGCCGAAGCAGGCGATGAGGTGGAGTTTGATCAGATTTTGATGCTCGGCAATGGTGAAAACAGCAAGGCAGGCAGCCCTGTTGTCGAGGGCGGCAAAGTGAGTGGTAGAGTCATCGCCCATGGGCGCAACAAGAAGGTACGCATTATTAAGTTCAAGCGCCGCAAATATCATATGAAGTCCCAGGGACATCGCCAGAACTATACCGAAGTTGAGATTACCGGTATTTCTGAATTAACCGACTAAACCCATTTACAGAGGCTAAACAACATGGCTCATAAAAAAGCAGGCGGCAGTACCAGAAACGGTCGCGACTCGGAATCCAAAAGGCTGGGCGTGAAACGTTTCAGTGGTGAGGCCGTTGTGGCAGGCAACATTATCATCCGCCAGCGGGGCACCCGTGTTCGGCCTGGTGTCAACGTTGGTTGTGGTCGTGACCACACCTTGTTCGCCAAAACAGACGGTAAGGTTGTATTTGAAACCAGAGGCCCGAACAAACGTAAACAAGTCAGTGTTTACCCCGCCTGAGCAAATTCAGGCTGCATCATCATTTGCTGCGATACACACATGTACCACCAAAATCTAATGCCCCCAAAATCCAAACAGAAATCAGCCATTGATGAAACAAAAACCGCATGGCTGTTTGCCACACTCTGACGAACACAGCCCGGATTGGTCCAAGGTTCTCTTAATAATAGCAGACGTACCGTCTCCTTGCGGGTAACCGGAAAAACCCCTTATCCCCGTTGAGCATGAAATTTGTTGATGAGGTCAAAATACGTGTCACCGCCGGCAAGGGCGGCAGCGGTTGTGTCAGCTTCCGCCGGGAGAAATATATCCCTCATGGCGGTCCAGACGGAGGTGATGGAGGCGACGGAGGCAGCATTTATCTGAAAGCAAATCAGTCGCTAACAACACTCGCCGATTATCGACACAAAAGAAACTTCAATGCTGAAAATGGTCAGCCCGGCATGGGCAAGGGGCGCACAGGTATCAGCGGTAATGACCTATATATTGAAGTTCCCGTCGGTACACGGGTTAATGATATAGAAACACAGGAAATCATTGGCGATCTGACCGAACATCAACAAGCCTTACTGGTTGCCAAAGGCGGATTTCATGGACTGGGCAATACACGTTATAAAAGTTCGACAAATCGTGCGCCCCGCCAATCAACTCATGGCATGCCCGGTGAGGAACGTGAACTGTGCCTGGAACTCAGCGTACTGGCTGACGTGGGTTTATTGGGTATGCCAAATGCCGGCAAATCAACGCTGATCTCTCAGGTTTCGGCAGCACATCCCCGAATCGCGGATTATCCGTTCACAACCCTGCGCCCGCAGTTAGGTGTCGTCTATATCCAACCTTATCGCACTTTTATCATGGCGGATATACCCGGACTGATTGGTGGTGCCTCCGAGGGCGCAGGATTGGGCATTCGGTTTCTAAGGCATCTTCGACGCACCCGAATGCTGTTGCATATGCTGGATATTATGCCACCGGACGAACATGAAGACCCCGTTGAGCATGTACAGACATTGGCAGACGAGCTGCAACAGTTTGATCCGCAGCTGGCGGAAAAAGAACGCTGGCTGGTTCTGAACAAGTTGGACCTGGTACCAGAAGATAAAATTGACAGGCATTGTAATAGCATAATCGAAAGACTTGCGTGGCATGGACCGGTCTATCGAATATCTGCCGCTAGCGGCCAAGGTACGCATGAGCTGGTTACAGATATTATGAATTATCTTGAAAAGCCGACCGTAAAGACACAAGCATGAAAAGCAGGCAGGCACTCGGAAAAAGCCGACGGTGGGTAATCAAGGTTGGCAGCTCGCTGGTTACCTGTGACGGTCGGGGCCTGGGCCACGAACAGATAGCCGCCTGGGTGAAAGACATCTGTTATTTACGAGAACAGGGGCATCAGATTGCATTGGTATCATCCGGCTCAATTGCCGAAGGACTGTCGCGCCTCGGCTGGGACTCTCGTCCCGAATCGCTCAATGATTTACAGGCCGCAGCAGCTATTGGACAAATGGGACTGGTACAGGCCTATGAGTCCTGCTTTCAACAGCATGCGGTACATACTGCCCAGGTTCTGCTTACTCATGATGACCTAGCGAATCGTCGGCGCTATTTGAATGCCCGCAGCACACTGAATCGTCTGCTTGATCTGGGCATCGTACCGGTTGTGAATGAAAACGATACTGTCGCCATGGAAGCAATCCGGTTTGGCGATAATGATCGATTGGCGGCATTGACGGCAAACCTGCTTGAAGCCGATATGCTGGTTATCCTGACCGATCAGGAGGGCATGTTTAATGCCGATCCACGCTCTCATCCTGGCGCAAAACTGCTTGACCGTATCAACGCCGAAGATGAATCACTGGAGACAATGGCATCAGGCTCGGGCACACTGGGGCGCGGCGGAATGATTACCAAGGTACAAGCCGCACGACTGGCAGCACGCTCAGGAACGGCGACTCTCGTTGCCGGGGGGCGCGAAAAGGATATACTGATACAAATTTCCCAAGGCGCCCAAAGGGGAACATTGTTTTGCCCGGTAAACGAACCACTGGCCGCACGCAAACAATGGCTTGCCGGACATACGGTTATACCGGGCCGCCTGCAGCTGGATGACGGAGCTGTCAATGTACTACGCCAGTCCGGGTGTAGTTTATTACCCGTTGGCGTAAAGTATGTATTCGGTAAGTTCCAGCGAGGCGAGATTGTTGCTTGCGTGGATGCATCTGGTAGGGAAATCGCACGAGGTCTGGTGAATTACTCTGCCAGCGAAATCGAAAAGATCAAAGGTCAGCCCAGTAGTGCCATCCACAAATTACTGGGATATGTCGATGAAGCAGAGTTGATTCACCGAGACAATCTGGTATTGATTTGATTCTTGCATCAGGCTAATACAGAAAAAGCGGTATTCAGAATATAGAGTAACCCTGTAGTTTTAGCTATCACGTGTGCTCTCACCAAATTATTCACGCAGATCTCATACAACCTTATCAGGAATAGATATTTTAACAGAGAAAGAGAACCCGAATAAATCTGCATAAGCAGATCCGATTGGCGTTCACTGACTCGATATCTCTGCGGTGGTTACATCACTACCAGCGGCACCGTTCTCATGCCAACCTGCAATACCATATTCTCATTTAATCTTCGGAGTGTATTAAGATATAATTCACTGTTTATGGTCAAAGATTCGCAAATATGAGAACAATCTGGTTTTCCATTTTAGGCGGACTCGGCAACCAAATGTTTGAGGTAGTAGCCCATACCACGGATTTCGCACGAAAAGCAGGAGCACAACCTCGCTTTCTTAGCATATCCAGGTATGATCGCTATGGTCGGAAACTTATTTTAGGGAACTATATAATTGATACCCAAGTATCAATTTGACGCTTCCCAAGTCGACTAACGTCACTGCTTCCATGTCCAGCAGCCCTATTTCTGAAGGCCGATACTGTATATATGTGTGAGTAATACCCAGCCCATAGCACCCATTTTAACCTATATCAAGCCTTTATTTGAATAACCGGTATCAGGGGTATATAATTCCCTTATTTTACATTTCATGTCTTCGCTCTTTATTGTTACATTAAAGAAATGGCACAAAGTTCTGAAGCACTACCAATGATTCTTATCACCGGCGGTACCGGCTATATCGGTAGCCACACCAGTGTCGAGTTAATCAATGCAGGCTATTCAGTCGTTAGCCTTGATAACCTGTATAACAGTTCCAGGAAAGTGCTTGATCGATTGCATCAAATAACCGGCCAGACATTAGAGTTTATTGAAGGTGATATCCGTGACCGGCAGTTATTAACCGAGCTATTCAGACATCACGACTTTGACGCCGTTATGCACTTTGCGGGCTTAAAGGCCGTTAGCGAGTCCTGTGAAAATCCTCTTATGTATTATGATAATAATGTTACCGGTACAGTCAACCTGTGCCAGACGATGGCAGCGCATGGCCTGAAGAATCTGGTGTTTAGTTCTTCGGCCGCAGTTTATGGTAATCCTGAAAAACTGCCGATTACCGAGGATATGCCATTATCGGCAATTAACTCTTACGGTCGAAGATATTCTGCGAGATCTGCACCAATCTGATTCCCAGTGGAATATCGCTCTGCTGCGTTATTTTAATCCGGTTGGTGCTCATCCGAGCGGCCTAATTAAAGAAGATCCGGCTAATATACCCGATAATTTGATGTCCCATATTGCTCAGGTAGCTACTGGCAAGTTAGAGCAGCTATCGGTTTTTGGCAACGACTATCCGACAACGGACGGTACTGGTGTACGGGATTATATACATGTGGTCGATGTCGCCAGAGGACATCTTAAAGCTATAGAAAAGCTACAAGGAAATCCCGGCAGTGTGTACACTTGGAATCTGGGTGTCGGCAGGGGCTACAGCGTGCTGGAGATGGTTAATACATTCGAACAGATAACCGGTCAATCAGTACCATACCGTATAGCTCCTCGTCGCAAAGGGGATATATCCGCCTGCTATGCGGATCCTACCAAGGCCGAACGAGAACTGAACTGGCGTGCCGAGTTGACGCTGACTGAAATGATAACAGACACTTGGCGCTGGCAGTCTAAATAACCATCAATGGGTATGATGGCTGAATTGCATTTTAGTTTTTCTGCCGCATTTTATAGTACAGCATAATCATTTTTACATTTCTCTCGGTTAGCTCCTCGTCCAATAAATCACTATTCATGAGTCTTATAATCAATCAATTTCAAATTTTTTAAAATTAACTTACGAGTGACTTTCTTAATTAAGTTAGATAGCTTTCAACATTCTATACTACCATTGACTAAATCCATGAATACCAGATTAACGAAAAACAATAAACTGTTTGACTAACATTAGTACATTGAGATAGTTTAGTCAGAAGCTAACAGCTGGGCACATATACCAGTCAAAAGCCGAATACTTCGAAGTCGCGTTCGTAAATATTCATTATACGGGATCTTTGTGATCGGGTAAGTGATATAGCTCTCTCATTTCCAACAGAAATACCTGACGAATTATGAATTTCAAAATGATTAACACTTTCTTTATGAATCAGCCCAGCTTCCGCAATAGACTTAATATCCTGCTGCAAATTTTCAACTTTACCGATCATTTTAAATGGAATACGCCCCATACCACAACTTGCCCATTGTGGAAGAACATGAATGTCCATATTTTGTAGCGGAGTCTCTAAGACATAGGTAATCAGATCTTCAACTGAAAATAAGGTATTTTCCTCTCGGTTGAAAAACTCACAAAGAGAATTTTTTAGGGATGTATTACCAGGCGATGCGATCTTGTCTCTATAGGCTGACAGAAATCTGTCTACTGGATGACGAACTATAGTAAAACAGCGTTTTATCCCTAGCGTCAAATCACCAGGTGTAAGTCCATAGTCATCAAGCAACTTGATACCAGGTGGGGTATAAGCATGGATAAGCATACTCTCATCATCAAAATTAAAATCGCCTGGATATTTTTTCCTGTAATTAATATACCTTTTGTTATGTTTTATCTTAAGCAATAAATCATTTGAAGGCTTATGCATCGAGATCAAATGTTTTATAGTCGTATTTGCGGATTTGAATATGGGTATATAAACCGAGTCAGTAGACTGAATCACCCAACATTTTTTTAAATAATCATATGCATAGCCTTCTGAACAGAACTTTTCTTTTTCCATGATCATCTTCAAGCGAAAAGCTTGTCGTTTGGAAAAATATCTCCCATAACGATATCGCAGGAAACGCGTTGATTTTTGAAATCTCTTAATCAAATGCCACATCAAAAGTTCCTTGTTTTGACTCATTAAAACTCTCTAGATAGTATCGTCACGAGATTCGACACCAGAGTATCAAACAACATATCTGAATAGTGGCCACAAGGGAAGTGGTATTTTTCGCATAGCGTGTCGCAATACCGCACTAACGTTTCAAGTACAAAAAAGCATTCTCCACCAAGTGCCTTAAACGATACAGATAACCGCCATAGTCGCACTGTTCTTTCAGGTTCTGCTTGGGCGGAACGACCGATTCAATCCCCTGAATGATCTGCTCAAGCAACCCTTCCCAGATTCCGTTATCGCACCAACGGCAAAAGCGCCGATAGGTATTTTTCCAATCTCCATAGTCGGGCGGCAAGTTTCG
This sequence comes from Gammaproteobacteria bacterium, assembly GCA_028289815.1. Lineage (GTDB taxonomy): Bacteria > Pseudomonadota > Gammaproteobacteria > JAJDYQ01 > JAJDYQ01 > JAJDYQ01. The sequence goes on from JAPYNQ010000031.1 coordinate 51,316, forward strand.
CCACGATGCACCTGTGCGCAAAACCCACAATACCGCATTGAAAAGCGCCGGTTATCGTGTGCGATACCGCCCCAGCTTCCCTTCCTGCCGAATAGGTGAGATTCCAGATAAGGTTCAGACACCATCGGAAATGTCTTAGCGAGATAGGAGTATGTCATAAGGTCTCTCCAGTCAGTAGTGGTCTGAGGGATAATATTATATCCCCCTATCTCAGGACGACTCTATTAAGAGCACAGATCCTAATGTACCATAATACTGTATTAGCACAACTGCCCAGAGCATTCCTTCAGCATGATCTCATGGGCACTGACAAATCCTAACTATGAAGGCCAGAAACCAGTCAGGCTATTCATTGATCATATGGTTTGTCTGTATAACATTTGTCCGGCCATGCCCGGATCACTTCCGTTTTGTACAAGCTGACGATCATCTCTGCCAAGGCATTGTCGTAAGAATCCCCCATACGGCCTGCGGAAACCTCAATCCCAGCCGCCGCCAAGCGTTCAGTATACCGGACCGACAGATACTGGCCGCCATGGTCAACGATGATTCAATGGCTTAATCTGCGCCATGGGAGTAACATCAGCTACTTGAAAGTAGTCATTACTTAAATATACTGCGGGTGCCTTACTGTTTTTTTGCAGAGATTCAAGACAGGGTATGCTCAAAAACACAAGAGCGATTGACTAACTCTATATGATCGCTGTACCATCGTGGATTAGGTGGAATCTATATCAAAAATTAGAGAATTATCCGCGGAGGATGCTACAATCCTGTTTCACGTTGAGTTTAACAGATGGGGGCAGAGTGATGAAGCGGATAGCGAAGACGATGAGCGTTGTTCAGGTATTGGAGATGTTTGCCACCGAAGAACAGGCGGTGGCGTGGTTTGAGGAGTGACGC
>JAPYNQ010000032.1 GCA_028289815.1 Gammaproteobacteria bacterium
ATTTAACATAATATGTATTATGCGCAGTTATATTATGCTTTTTAATTATCAAGGGTTTAAGATTTCTTCTTCATTTATTATCTAAAAATTGGAGCTACAAGAATGCTGAACTATCAATACAAGGCTGAATACTGTGGATTATCCAAAAGAACGATCGATAGGTACGAGCACGGCAAGGCACCACGCTGGTACCAACACCTGATGAAATACTTAGCTGGTGAAATACCGGGATGGCCCAGCTTCCGGTTCGAGCTAGGCAAGGTGTGGACACCCGCCGGGCAAGCCGTATCAGCTAATGAGGTCGAGCATGTCCGCTGGATGGTACAGGTTATCGGCGAGATGAGAAGAGAAATGAATCGACTCGAAGAAAACCAAGGTTGTCGACAATGCAGGCCGAAAACACCCGTTCTAGGAAAGGATCAGAATCAGGATTGTCAACAATTTTCACATACCCTACCAGTAGGCATTCCGGTTCAGGGTGTCAAGAGCGCTCAAAAATAGCGGTCTCCACGAAAAAATCAAACTGGCGTTCGCTACGCGATTGATTCGATGATTTTTTCGCAGACCCTCCATGCCTACAGGGCGCCCATCGGTTGCGCGAGCGATACTGCTGCCCGCGCAGCCGATAGGCAACTCACTTGATTTATACTTTGGAGATACTATTATGAATGATATGAATACAAACGATAAAGCTGAAATCCTGAGAGAGATTGAAGTAGTCGACAGAAAAATAGAAGGGCAAATTAATCAGCTCAGACATGAAATGAGCGATAAAGTCCATCAAATCACCCTCACGATGGTAGGCGTCATCGTCTCCATCTGGGCCGTGACACTCATTACAGCCTCTGCCCTCTATATCATTACTCACTAATCGCACCGCCGACAGGTGGCGAGCTTGCCTCGCCGCTTGGAGGTGGTTATCAGTACCAAGTGATAGGCGATTTTCGCCTGTTTCCGGCAATGGCCGGATGAAAACGGTTAGCACAGTGCCCTGCTTTGTCATTGGCCAACATCATCAACCAAGTAGGCCACTGTCATCACCATAAATCTTTCGTTGCATCTCTCAGCCAAGGCGATACGTCTATCTGGCCACCTTTAACTACGTACTTCGAGACGTAGTTGATCACCGCGTCACCGCCGGCTATGTCTATCTTGGCGTAGCTGTTATGCTGCTTGTACCATAGCTGTTGTGCCATCTGTCGCCGTAGATCGCCTACATTGGATAATAGCGCATGGTAGTGCAGTACTCCCCTCTTCTGCCATTCTAAAGTATCAGCTAGGACTTTGAATTTCCGATCATCAAGAGGCACAGACGATGGATGGTATAGCTCATCCATTAAGGCAAGTTTCCTGCCCTATAGACCCTGTAAATTAAGGGAATTAGGCAGTTAAATCAGCAAAGCCTCGAGGATCAGGTATTCCTGGGACAGCCTGAATCGGCGGTTGAGTTCCTTGGCGGTTGGTTCTTTGTTCTCGTTACGGATGCTGGCTTTCGGGCCTAACATCGCTTCCATCACCCCGTCGAAATCCTGCTCGGTAATCTGCTCCCGTTCTTCCTTCTCAAATGCTTTTCGGTGTCTGTCGCTCATCAGATTCCTCCGTTAGACCATGTGGGCTTCGACAGCCGCATCGAATCTTCGTTTTGACTTCAATCAATCCGGCGCAGCTGCAAAACAGATTGACCGCCCGCGATTTTGTGGACAAGGGCTTCCATGCGGTCGAGCGTGTCTATCGCAGTTGCCTTCGTTAAGCCGGAAGGATGCTTCGTCAATGTATCGGGCAAGGTACTTTGGCGAGACATGATGCCAAGTGCCGTGAATCGAACGATTGAGAAGTACCCAGACGCCCTCCACGCCATTGATGTGGCACTTGCCGTTGACGTATACTCCCTAATGGAGTGGTTGACGACCTCGTGCTGGTATTGGGCGGCTGCCAGTCCGCCATAGCCACTGTGCTCGTCGGTGTAGACTGTGGTGCCCGCTTCTACGTGCTCCGCCACCAGCTTTGTCATTTTCGTTTTGTTGACTTCAGTAACGGCGGACAGGGCCACGGCCTTTAATCTGTCGCCGCGCTCACGCAGGCCGATAACCGGAATCTTGCCGACCGTTCCCCGGCCTGTTCCCGCCAGTTCCTGCCGCTTCCGGTTCGACATCGCCGAACGCTTGCCGCCGATAGAGGTCTCGTCGATTTCGACGACTTCGCTCAAGGTGAAGTGGCCGCACCCGCAAGCCTCGCCTACCCGGTGGAGCATATACCATGCCGTCCGATAGTGGCAATCAAGTTCCTTCGATAGTTGCATGGCCGAAACACCCTTGCGAGCAGTGAGTACCGAATAGATTGTATAAATCCGGTCCTGCAAGGGGCGGCGGCGCGAGTGCATGACCGTGCCTGTCGTGATCGTGAAGTGCTTCCGACAAGACTTGCACCCGTAGTGGTAGGGCTTGCTCGGCGGTGGTGGTTTGATGTCGGCTTGGTCAATGCAGCTTGCAGTGCGGGCATACCGGCTAGCCGTTCCATCGAACCCGCTCAAGCCATACCCGGCAGCTTTCCTCATCCGGGAAACGGCGGTAAAGCTGCGTGATTCCGAAGGTTTCGGCAATTCGCTGCTTGGGCATTTCAGTTTCTCCATTGATCTTGCTGATTACTATATGTCAATCCGATCAACGGGTAAAGGGCTTTGCTGATTTAAATGCTCAATTCCCTAAATTAAAACTATATTTATACTCTAGGGCATAGTCATAAAGCTCCAGAGTAATATAATGAGGATACGGGGCCGATACTACGGCCCCATTTAACTTAGCTACCGGATACTTAATCCAGTTTATAACCTACACAACGTAGCAGAATGATATATGTTTCTAGGCCAACGCCCATACCGTGTTCAAGGTGATGTACGGTAGAAACACTAATGCCTGTTATCGCACGCACTTCTTCGTGCGTTAAACCTGAGCGCAGGCGCTTTTTTTTGAAATCCTGCCCGAGACGGGAAAGCTCCTTACGGGCATACTTCTGCTGTTCGATTTTGGTTTTGTTCTTTCTCATTCGCATTGTCTTTAGTCCTTTTTCCAAATAAAATAGTTTTCGTGGGGCTTTATAGCAAATCAAAGTTTACTTGTCTCCTATACCAAAAATGCTATGCATTTTTTATGCACAGTATCATACTTGATACGCCATATTTAAGACATAATATTCTATGCAAGAAATAGCTGTTTTTCAATAAGCTATCTTAGAGCCAACCTAAGCTGAAAAATAAGGCATAGTTATCTTTGATGAACAAACTGATTTAAATATGGTAGCAAGGCTCTCCAATATACGTCAGAACGTAAGATGGCCTAGAGGAATTGAAATAATTTATCGATGATATGCTTTCTTGAGTCAAAGTTGGAAATGAGAAAATTAGGCCAGCCAAACATGGAAAAAGCATTCAAATCATAATGATAGCGAATAAACACGGACTACCTCAATAATTAACAAATGCACTTAATATTGTACCTGAAAACTGTATATCTAGTCTTAATCTATGCAAAATTAGATCATAATCGGCAATGCACAGGGTTCGCTACAATTTTTGGAGAAAACGCAAACTGTGGATTATGCTCAACCACTCAAAGGCGATATGTGCTTGTTGTCAGTATTGTATTGAACTGCTGAGTGGCACTGAGCTTATGGTCTTTCAGTTTCAGCAATAGCAATCGGTGACCATTCCGATGCGCTATTTGGTATTATGGTGCAGAGTCTTTTGGCGATACTATCTGATTAGGTGCCTTCAGTGAGCATATTGTTCTACATGTGGCGTTATTCGTCCCTCAAAAGGCGGGCCGTGGATTGAGGCATCGCTCAAGAAAAAGGTTTGGGCAAAATTTCCTGCATGACCAAGCTGTGCTAGCGCAGATGATACAGGAGATTAATCCTCGGCCCGGTAATCGTATTGTCGAAATCGGGCCTGGCGAAGGTGCCCTTACCTGTCCTTTACTTGAGGTTCATGGAGAGTTAACTGCCATTGAACTTGACCGGAACTTGGTGCCAGTACTGGAGGATAAATGCCAGAATATCGGCGCGCTGATCCTGCTGCAAGGTGATGCCTCGAAATTTGATTTCTCTACGCTGGTATCCGGCGATGACAGACTCAGAATTGTCGGTAACCTGCCTTACAATATCTCCGTCCCCATGTTGTTCCGGTTGGCCGACCATGCTGTAATCATCTGTGATATGCACGTACTGTTACAAAAGGAGGTTGCCTATCGTGTCGCCGCGCAACCCGGCAGCAGTCATTACGGTAGGCTCGCGGTTATGATGCAATCAATCTTTGAGGCCGTTTTATTGTTCGATGTCGGCCCTAGCGCCTTCAGACCGCCCCCTAAGGTGCGGTCAGTTTTTATGCGGCTGACACCTCACGCCACACCTGTTATTGATATCTCAACCAAGGCGCTGGCAGCGGTTGTTACAACAGCTTTTTCACAACGACGCAAAACTCTACGAAATAGTCTGAAGTCGCTGCTGGATAGCATACAAATCCAGTCCGCTGACATTGATCCGGCGAGGCGTGCAGAAACTTTGTCGTTGAAGGAATTCGCGAGTCTGGCGCGTATGCTAGAATCGGACTTACTTTAAGTAATTGAAGCATCATGCGGTATTCTATTCATATTAAGGCCGAACCTGCCTATATCCCGGAGCAATCAGACCCGTTGGAGGACCGCTATGTGTTTGCTTATACCATTACTCTGCACAACACAGGCGATATTGCGGCCCGCCTGCTGACGCGCCACTGGATCATTACCAACGCTAACGGTGAGGTACAGGAGGTACGTGGCGACGGTGTCGTTGGTAATCAGCCTTACTTGAAACCGGGGGAAGGCTATCAGTACACTTCCGGTTCCATCATGGAAACGCCGGTTGGCAGCATGCGTGGCAGCTACCAGATGATTGCCGATGACGGTACGCATTTTGATGCCAAGATTCCTACCTTTACGCTGGCTGCTCCCGGCACCCTTAATTGATAACCGCAATGGCCGTCTATGCCATCGGTGATGTCCAGGGCTGTTTCACCGCTCTACAGGAACTACTCGGGGAAATTAAATTTAATGCTGACCGGGACCGGCTTTGGTTTGCTGGTGACTTGGTAAATCGTGGTCAGCAAAATCTGCATACCCTGCGATTCATCCAAGCGCTTGGCGATAATGCCATTACCGTCCTCGGTAATCATGATTTGCACCTGCTAGCCGTTGCCTACGGGCACCGCAAAATTCATCCTACTGCAGATACTTTTGGCGATGTCGTCGCCGCAGTGGACTTTGAAGGGCTGGTTGACTGGCTGCGAAACCGTCCATTGTTACATCATGACAACCAACTCGAGTATGTCATGGTACATGCTGGACTTCCACCACAATGGGATTTGACATTCGCCCTCAAATGTGCCGATGAGGTGCAGCAAGCACTGCGAGGTGATATGATTAATAGCCTGCTGACCAATATGTATGGCGACGAACCTAGTCTATGGTCAAATGATCTCAAAGGCTGGGGGCGCCTGCGTTGTATCATAAACAGTTTCACGCGCATCCGTTACTGCGAGCTTGACGGCACCCAGGATTTCAAGAACAAATGTGAACTCGGATCCCAGCCGGATTACTTGCACCCCTGGTTTAGGCTGCCGAAACGGCGTAATATGAACATAAAGATCATTTTTGGCCACTGGGCGGCGCTCGGACAGCATCAGGAAAAAAATATCTATGCCCTCGACAGCGGCTGTGTCTGGGGCGGCAAACTGACTGCCATGCGGGTCGACAATAAACCCGAATATTTCCAAGTAAATTGCAGCCATGTATGAATAGCGTCTGTCTGGTTTTTTACCTGCGGTTCTATGATCAGATAGTCAAGGATATACTGAAATCAGCGACCTGAAGTCTTTCGTTTCAGTATTTCAAAATAGTAGGCATGAGGGTTCTTTTCGTCGGGTTTGTGTGCTTCAATGGACTCTTGCAGCCAATCATCAGGATTGATCTCCGGAAACCAAGTATCACCCGTGAATTTTTTTTCCACTTGTGTCAGATAAAGTTTATCTACCTGTGGAAGCATTTGTTCGTAGAGATTAGCACCGCCAATAATCATAATTTCTGCTGCTTCACCAGCTGTACTTAGCGCCTCCTCCGGAGAATGGACAACAACTCCATTTTGCACGGTATAATTTCGGTTACGGGTAATCACAATGTTGGTCCTGCCCGGCAGGAACTTTGTTAATGACTCCCAAGTTTTACGTCCCATCACTACCGGCTTGTCCACAGTAACAGATTTGAAATGCTGCAGGTCGGCTGGTAATCGCCATGGTAATCGGTTATTACAGCCGATGAGTCGATTCTGATCCATTGCAACAATAATGGATATTAATGGCATATGGTCATACCGCGATTGGTGCATGGATGGCTTGATGGTAACAGTAATCGATCAGCTCAAAATCATCATAGGTAAAATCGAAGATATGCCTTACCTCGGAGTTAATCCGCATTGTCGGTAGCGGGTACGGCTCACGCGAGAGTTGTTCCTCAATCTGCTTACTGTGATTCAGATAAAGGTGGGCATCGCCAAAGGTATGTATGAAGTCTCCCAACTTCAGATCGCAAACCTGTGCCAGCATCATGGTAAGCAACGCATAAGAAGCAATATTAAAAGGTACGCCGAGAAAAATATCGGCACTACGCTGGTAAAGCTGGCAGGATAGCCTGCCTTCGGCGACGTAAAACTGGAAAAAAGCATGACATGGGGCTAGCGCCATTCTACCGCATCGAACGTTCTCTTTTGGCCTGATGGATTCATCCGGCAGATCGGCCACATTCCAGGCACTGACAAGCAGGCGTCGGGAATCCGGAGTCTGCCCGAGCCGCGCAACCAGTTCCGCAATCTGATCAATATGGCGACCATCTGGTGTCGGCCAGTTGCGCCACTGATAGCCGTAGATTGGACCCAAGCTGCCCTCTTCATCCGCCCATTCATTCCAAATTTTGACATCGTGCTTTTGCAGATAATCCAAGGTTGTTTCACCCTTGAGAAACCAGAGCAACTCGTGGACAATAGATTTGAAATGGCACTTTTTCGTGGTCACTAAAGGAAAGCCTCTGTTCAGATCAAAACGCATCTGATATCCGAAGACGCTTTTGGTGCCGGTCCCGGTTCTATCACTTTTCCGGGTACCGTTGTCACGCACATAGCGCATTAAACTGAGATATTGTTTCATATAACCCGTGAGTAGTTTAGATGCTGCTTTCAGTTGTTCGGCGAACGATGTGCAAGCCATAGCATCCAGGCCCCGAGCAGTATCATAGGCAGACTGAGCAGCTGGCCCATGGTCACCCAATCGAAAGCGATAAATCCCAGATGCTCATCTGGGGAGCGTACAAATTCTACCGCAAAACGGAAAGTGCCATAAACCATAAGAAAAACCGATGATACTGCCATACGTGGTCGGGATTTAGCCGAATAGAACCACAGTATCAGAAACAGTATCAGGCCTTCCAAGACCGCCTGATAAAGTTGAGAGGGGTGGCGGGCGATTCCGTCCCGAGTTATGGGGAAGACCATCCCCCACGGGACATCAGTTGGCCTCCCGGTCAACTCTTGATTAATAAAATTGCCGACACGACCAGCACCAAGACCCGGCGGAACCAGTGGCGCCACAAAGTCCATAATGGTAAAAAATTTTAACTGGTGGCGGTACCCGTATAGCGACATGGCTACCAGCACCCCGAGAATCCCACCATGGAAGGACATGCCGCCATCCCAGATCTTGAAAATAACGAACGGATTATTAATAAAGTCAGGAAAGTAATAAAACAATGTACTACCAATGCGCCCGCCAACAACGGCGCCGAGCATGCCGTAAAACATGATGTCATCTACCTGCCGAGCTGTGACAGGAGAACCCGGTAATAAGGCACGCCGACGCCCCAGCCACCAAGCTAGAACAAGCCCGACAATGTACATCAGGCCATACCAGCGAATCGCCAGCGGGCCACCAATATGAATCAAAACCGGATCAAAGCCAGGGTGCACTAACATGCAGACAACCCGTTACATCATGGTAGAATAATTGAGCACCTTATCAGATCCAATACAGCGGTATTTTGCTGGTAAGGCCCAGCCTGCTGGTAATGGGTGCGAATCATTGTTGGGATCGACAAATTTACCATTTTCTTACGCTATAAAGTCAGGGTGATCCGTTGTACGTAATTGTTATAAAGTATTACCGACTGCTGTCATTTTTTTTAATAATCTACTCGCTGCCTCTCAACTGTCTGGCGACTCTTCCGCCTGCGGTAAAAAACATTCTCAGTACCAATGGTATTCCGCACAATAGCTTGGGCGTTCTTATTCAACCTGTGGAGACAAGCAAGCCGATATTGGCACATAATATCAATCAAGCCTTTAATCCGGCGTCGGTTATGAAAATTATAACGGCATATGCGGCATTGGAAATCCTTGGTCCTGACTATCGATGGAAAACCGAGTTTTATACTCGTGGTCACCTCGACAATGGCATATTATCCGGTGACTTGTATGTGAAAGGCTACGGCGATCCATATCTTGTTGAAGAAACCCTGTTACCTGCACTACGCTCGCTGAAAATCAAGGGGCTTAAACATATCACCGGACATCTCGTTATTGATAATAGTCATTTTAATCTAGGCAACCAGCATCCCGGCGAATTTGATAACAAGCCCTATCGGGTTTATAACGCACAACCGAGTGCCCTGATGACCAATTTTCAGGCAACGCGATTTACCATTATGCCGGATGCCAGTGCAGGAGAAGTTGCTATCAGCATGTGGCCTGAGTCTCCAGACATCAAGATTGATAACGCAATGCAGTTGGTTAATGGTAAGTGTCATGGCGCATACCGGGAACCACAAATGTGGTTTGACGGCAATGGTCAAGAAACGGTTGCACGCTTCAAGGGTAGATACAGTCGGAATTGTGCTCAACGGGATTTTAGCCGTCTTGTCGGTAAACCTTCATCGCTGTTCTATGGTGCTTTTTACCCTGCTTGGAAGTCACTTGATGGTACCCTGGCCGGAGATGTGCGCGAGGATACTGTCCCGAAAGATGCCCGGCTGTTTCACACTCATCGGTCAAAGCCTCTAGGCGACATCATCCGGCTGATGAACAAACACAGCAATAATGTTGTGAGCAGGCAACTAATGCTGACGATAGCGGCCGAAAAACAAGCAGCTCCCGGAACCCCTGAAAAGGGGCGTCAGGCCATTAACGAATGGATGCAGAACCTTGGCGTAGACACCGGAAATTTTTATATTGATAACGGTTCCGGCTTGTCGCGAAGTTCTCGTATCTCCGCACATACCCTCAAACAGATCATGCAGCATCAGTGGCAAAGCCCATGGATGCCGGAGATCATCAGCTCTTTGTCCATATTGGGGAAGGATGGCACGGGGAGAAAGCGGCTAAAAAATAGCCCTCTCAATGGTCATATGCACTTGAAAACCGGCCTGCTAGACCATGTCCGCACCGCTGCCGGTTTCTATCATGCAGATAATGGCAGACGCTACATATTTATTACATTGCAAAACCATAAAAACATACATAAACTCACTGGAACAAGAATTCAGGATGCGCTCATCAAATGGTTGGATAGCCATTGATCTGAATTTTTTAACCGCCATCTACCCGGTGTGCTGTAAAAATTAATCACATTGAAGAATGTTATATTGAGGATAGGAAATATGGATTTCGCCACTTTTGCATGGATTATATTGGGACTGGCTATCGCACTGGTCTATATGAGCGTCAAAACCGTGCCGCAGGGCATGGAATACACTGTTGAACGCTTTGGCCAGTACACTCACACATTAAGACCTGGCCTGCGGTTTATCGTCCCTGTCATGGATCGGGTTGGCCGCGAAGTCAATATGATGGAACGTGTAATGGATGTTCCTACTCAGGAGATCATCACCAAAGATAACGCTATGGTGTCGGTTGACGGTGTTGTCTTTTTCCAAGTACTCAATGCGGCCAGTGCCTCCTATGAAGTCAACAACCTTGAGATTGCTGTCCTCAATCTCACTATGACGAATATCCGCACGGTCATGGGCAGCATGGACCTTGATGAGCTGCTCTCGCAGCGCGACACAATCAATGCCAAGCTATTAACCGTTGTCGATGAAGCTACCCAAACTTGGGGAGTCAAAGTCACCCGTGTTGAAATCAAAGATATAGCGCCACCTCGCGACTTGGTTGACGCAATGGCACGACAAATGAAGGCCGAGCGTGATAAACGTGCGGCAATACTGGAAGCCGAAGGCGAAAGGCAGGCTGAAATTCTCCGCGCTGAAGGAGAGAAACAAGCAGCCATCCTTGAAGCCGAAGGCCGCAAAGAAGCCGCTTTTCGTGATGCCGAAGCGCGTGAACGTGAGGCTGAAGCCGAAGCCAAGGCAACCAATATGGTATCTGAGGCTATTGGTAAGGGTGACATCAACGCTATTAACTACTTTGTTGCTGATAAGTACGTGCAAGCCCTGCAATCTATAGGTACAGCACCAAATGAGAAGATTCTTTTTCTACCCTTGGAGGCAACCGGGGTAATCGGGGCAGTGGGCGGTATCACTGAAATTGCCAAACAGGCATTTTCCGATTCCAGCGGTGGCAAGACATAGTGGGTTTTATTGAGGAAATGACACCTTGGCATTGGCTGGCGCTGGCAGGTGCGTTGTTGATTATAGAAGTTCTGGTTCCCGCCACGTTTTTTTTATGGATTGGCACTGCAGCTGCCATTACCGGGTTAGTTTTTTGGGTCGTTGATATCAGTGCTGCAAGTCAGTTACTGATGTTTTCAGCGCTCAGCGTGGTATCTATCATACTTCACCGAGTCTATTTGATGCGTAATCCGCCTGAGGCCGACTCCTCTACACTTAGTCGGCGTGGAGAACAATACATTGGGAAGACCTACATGCTGGTTACGCCAATAAAGAATGGTGTGGGCAAAGCAAAGGTCGAAGATAGCCTGTGGCGTGTTGAAGGAGAAGATTTGCCGGAAGGTGCTCAAGTTACTGTTACCGGCGTTAGCGGCAGCAGCCTTATCGTTAAAAGTACAAATTAACACAGGCGCCGGTAAAGCGCTCTATCCATGTATCGCGATATAACGACATTAAAGATGTTTTCCGAATGTTCATCTGCCTTGAACATATATTTGCCATTATTTGTCGTCCATCACCAAAACAAATTTCAATGGCCTGCTAATCACCAATGAACTCAAAGTAAACCAGCAGAGTTCGTTGCATAAAAAACTCATTGTTATCGCTGACCATGAAAAAACGGTTTCCCTTATGGCGCGTCAGCCCTTCATAGTTATCAACAGGTACTTTCCCGCTCGATTTAAAGTTAGCCAGCTTAACAATATTAAGTACAGAGCCCTTATTAAGGATGATGCGTTGCAGCTCAACTTCCCAAGCTGGAGGAAACTCGTGATATCGTCGCAACAATAAAATCAGGCTTCCGTCACCCATTGATTCTATCGCACATACCGAAAAATTCTGCTGTACATCGCGTGGTACTTCATGGCGCCGATACTTCGGACCATATAATGCTATCTTATCCCAATCTGCTCCTGCCAACGGCAGTTCAGGAACCACCAGTAATCCCAAATTATTGTGAATCGTTACCGCCTCTAGTGCCTTATGGCGCTTACGATAGCTGGCGCGCTTTAGCAGATATCCAGGCAATAACTCATGGCGTAAAAAATCTCCATTTGGTTTATGCAACCACAATCGCGGCCTGTTTTCAAAAGATACCAAAAGCTCTTCATCTCCCATTACACCGTTGTCTGCTTTCAGAATATGCAAACCCTCGCTGTCATTATAGGGATAAACTAGTGCGGTACCGTTCTGGTTCCGCAGTGCATAGGCCTGTTTCAGATCAATCTCTGAAATTTTATCTCTGGCAAATGTAACGCCGAAATGAAACAAAGAGCCTTGGTCGCTAACCGCATATAGGGTTTGCTCGTCCTCACTCCACGCCAGACCAGATAATTCAACCATGTCTAGGCCATCCGTGACTGTAGTAAACAGATTATGTACCGACAAGACTCGAATATTGCCGATAGTCAACGGTTTTCCATCATCAGTCACCTCCAGTTTTTCATAACCGAATGCGTATAGGCCGGAACCAGGCAACAACGCTAAAATAAAAAGCAGCATGGTACGCACTAAAATAACTCCATTTGAATGCTTGAAGAATGAGGGGGCAGAAACTGTGAGCAATCAAGCGGTGCCAGTCGGTGAGCTACACCAGATTTCTTTATAGCTAACTGAAACCGTTGGGCGATTAAATCAGCGTACGCACCTGTACCCGTATGTCGCTCTCCCCAGTTTGTGCAGTACAATTTTCCTCCATGGATATCCTGCATATAATGCAGCACATGTTTGGCTTTTAATGGAAAGTGATTATTTAACCATTCAGAAAACAATTCTTTTAGCTCCAGAGGTAAACGAAGCAGGACATATCCCGCTGAGCGAGCACCGGCTTCGCTTATGGCCATAATAATATTCTCTAGCTCGTGGTCAGTTAGCACGGGAATAACCGGTGCGATGAGTGCGCCTGTCGGGATACCTGCACAAGTCAGCCTTTCAATGACTTCAAGACGTCGCTTCGGTGTCGCTGCCCTCGGTTCCATCACTCGCGCCACATCCTTGTTCAGCGTTGTCATCGACACCAAGACGTTAGCCAGACCACTGCTAGCCATCTGCACCAGGATATCAATATCCCTCTCTACCAGAGACGACTTGGTGATAATGCTCACCGGATGCTTATGCTCAGCCAATACCTCAAGCAATGATCGTGTAATTGCCAGTTTGCGTTCTACCGGTTGATAGGCATCAGTATTTGAACCAAGAACAATATACTTACATTGATAATTTTTCGCGCCAAGCTCCTGACTTAGCTTTTCGGCCGCATTGGTTTTATGATAAATCTCTGTTTCAAAGTCCAAGCCAGCAGAATACCCTAACCATGTATGCGTAGGACGCGCATAGCAATACACACAGCCGTGCTCGCAACCGCGATAAGGATTTATTGACTGGTCATTATCAATATCGGGTGATTTGTTACGGGCAATAATCAACTTTGCGTCATCTGGATGCAGGTGGGTTCTAACAAAAGCCTCTTCTTCGTTAGAAGATTCCCAACCATCGTCATATAGCTCGTGCACCTGTGCTTCATAGCGACCGCTCCGATTACTGAGTGCGCCACGCCCCTTCATCGAAAAATTTAAGCTACCTCATTCACATCAAATCGACCTGCGACATAACTGCTGACAATATTCTTGAATTCCTGTGCGATATTATTGCCGCGTAAAGTCTTCAGTCTTTTACCATCGACAAACACCGGTGCCGCCAGTTCTTCTCCTGTGCCTGGTAAGCTGATACCAATATCTGCGTGCTTGCTTTCTCCCGGGCCATTTACCACACAGCCCATAACAGCCACCGATAAGGCCTCTGAACCGGGGAATTTGTTTCGCCAAGCTGGCATCTGTTCTCGCAGCCAATCCTGAATATCCGCAGCCAGCTCCTGAAAAACGGTACTCGTAGTACGACCACAACCAGGGCATGCAACCACCAATGGAGTGAAATGGCGTAATCCCATAGTCTGCAAAATTTCCCGTGCGACTATGACCTCCCTGCTACGCTCCCCGCCTGGTTCAGGCGTTAGCGAGACACGGATGGTATCACCAATCCCCTGTTGCAATAGGACGCTCATTGCGGCGGTCGAAGCCACGATACCTTTGGAACCTATACCAGCTTCAGTCAACCCAAGGTGCAAGGCATAGTCACATTTTGCAGCCAAAAGATCATAAACACGGATCAAATCCTGCACTTCACTCACTTTGCAGGAAATAATGATATGGTCGCGCCCCAGGCCGATTTTCTCTGCTTGCCGGGCACTTTCCAAGGCAGACCGGACCAACGCATTGTGCATGACATCACGAGTATCCAAGGGCTTATCCAGACGAGCATTTTCATCCATGACATGCGCCAGGAGTGCCTGATCAAGGCTTCCCCAGTTCACCCCGATTCGTACCGGCTTGTCATATTTGATCGCGGTTTCAATCATGGCGGCAAATCGCTCATCCCGTTTGGTTCCTGAACCGACATTGCCTGGATTTATTCGATATTTAGCTAATGCTTGGGCACAATCTGGATACTTTGTCAGCAGAGTATGACCGATATAATGAAAATCACCGATGAGGGGAACATTGATATTGCGCTTCAGCAGGCCCTCATAAATTGGTCCAACGGCGGCGGCGGCCTTTTCAGTATTTACCGTGATTCGCACCAGCTCGGAACCGGCCTCGGCCAGCAGGGAAATTTGATCAATGGTCGCATCAATATCAGCGGTATCCGTGTTGGTCATGGACTGCACTACGATGGGCGCATTACCGCCTACCATGATGCCCCCCACCTTAACACCAACAGATTGTCTTCTTGTCATCACTAATGGTTCCTCCGCAGAAGCGAGTTTATTCAGTATAATCAATTATACTACCGAGCCAAACTAATGCTTGCGCGCCAAGCGACGAAGCGATTGCGCCAAGCGTTCATCAGGCACGCTGCTTGCCAGTGCAGCAACCAGCTCGCGAGCAGAATTACTCATCGGACGCCTGTTCTGCTTTGGTGTGGCATAGCCTCCCGTCAGGCCCTGCAATGGCCTATTTCTTATGACAACACCGTTAAGCGTATCAAGGCCACAAGACTTTAAAGTAGCTAAAATCATGCCTTGACACATCCTGACATGTGTCGCCCACTCCCCTCTCCTGACATGGATGATAGCCCGCTCATATGCGTCAATATTGACCAGTTTTATCTCGGTATTAATTGATAACGGTAGCTGCCGAAACAAGCAGTCATTCAGTTTTGATAGTCGTAAAGCCCGCGCCCGAATATCGGCAAGCGTACCTTTACCAATAAAAGAATCTACGTGCTGCCCGGACATTTGGATATCGTACACCTGACCGGGATTACATAATACTTATATATTATGCCATATATGCCGCAAGCACCAAATCGAGCTTACATAATCAAGGAAGAAGCTCTAAATTAATCAGAACCTCTCTTAAATTGAGGAGCCCCCAAGGCTACCACAGGAGTGATAGTAGAGCGTCACGCAACATGGTCATGATGGGGTACGGCAGATATTCAAGACCCTCCTATGAGGATTTCATGGCTTTTTCCTCAATATATTTCAGTGCCCTGTTCAAGCCTCTGAGCGCCCTCTGTTTGCCCATCAGGTAAATCGTTTCTCCGATTGACGGGGACACGTTACCTCCCGTAACCGCAACCCGTATAGGCTGCCCGATCTTTCCGATTTTCAACTCAAACTGCTCAGCAATTGACTCCGCCAAAGCGTGTATGGAAGAGATCTGCCAGCCTTCAAGTACCTCAAGTCGATCTCGGAACACCTGCATGGGCCTCGCAATAGCCGGTCGCAAATTTTTATCAGCCGCTTTTTCATCAAAAGCATCATAGTCCGCATAAAACATCCTGGCCCTGTCAGTCATTTCTGCCAATGTTTGTGTACGACCACGAAGAACTTCAACCACATCAACCAGATCCGGACCCTGATCTACGGCAATACCTCCCAGCGTAAGACGCCTTCCGATCTGCTCGGCCAGATTTATAGTACTGGCGGCTTGCTTCATATAATGCCGATTCAGCCATAGGAGCTTATCAGCATTGAATACCGATGCCGCTTTATTAATAGCGGACAAACTAAACTTTTCGATCATATCCTGCCTAGAGAAGACCTCCTGATCGCCATATGACCAACCCAATCGAACCAAATAGTTAAGCAAGGCTTCTGGTAAATAACCGTCATCTGCATAGCGCATTACACTAACCGCACCATGACGTTTTGATAAGCGCCTGCCATCGTCGCCGAGTATCATAGGCACATGGCAATATATCGGTGGACTGGAACCAAGTGCTTGCAAAATATTAATCTGCCTCGGCGTGTTATTTATATGATCGTCTCCGCGCACCACATGTGTGATGTCCATATCCAAATCATCCACAACGACAGTAAAGTTATAGGTCGGCGTGCCATCGGAACGCGCAATAATCAAGTCATCAAGCTCACTGTTGTTTACCGTCACATGTCCCTTGACCTGATCTTCAAATACAGTTATTCCCTGCAGAGGATTTTTAAAGCGCACGACAGGTTCAATACCTGCAGGCGGTTCGCCGGCAAATTCACGATATTTGCCGTTGTATTTCGGCTTATCACCTGCCGCCATCGCCGCTTCGCGCATATGATCCAGTTCTTTCCTGCTGCAATAGCAATAATATGCGTGTCCTTCGTCCAGCAATTGCCGAATCACTTCCCGGTAACGCTCCATGCGCCGTGTCTGATAAAAAGGACCTTCATCCCAATCCAGTCCCAACCACTCCATAGCCTGAAAGATGGTATCCACCGATTCCCGAGTAGAACGGTCCCGATCAGTATCTTCTATACGCAGCACAAACTTCCCGCCATTTTGGCGGGCTAGCAGCCACGAGAATAGTGCGGTTCTGGCACCGCCGAGGTGAAGATAGCCGGTGGGACTTGGGGCGAAACGGGTTTTAACAATCATCTGAATCTTCCATGAACCGCAGAGCAGTCGTTATTCTAACAAACTGTCCACTCCATCGGACATCAATTGATAATGACTAAGCACTAGCGATTATAAAGATGTACTATAGGACAACCAAGCAAGCCATGAGGAGATTTGCCATGCCAGACACAAGCTCTACGAACGCCTCGGCTAAACTTGCCGGTAACCGACGAGAACCTAGGCTTGCGAGGCCTGAACTCATCGAAAAACTGGATAAACATAAGATATTCAAAGATGCCAACTATCCCTACCCGGAAAAAATGCGTCGCGAAGAATATGAAGCAGAAAAACAGAAACTGCAAATTGAACTACTTAAAATGCAAAACTGGGCCAAGGATACCGGACAAAAAATCTTGATCCTGTTTGAAGGCCGTGATGCCGCCGGCAAAGGAGGGACGATCAAACGCTTCATGGAACATATGAACCCGCGCAGTGCACGTGTTGTTGCCTTGGAAAAACCCAACAGCAGGGAAGCAGGTCAGTGGTACTTTCAGCGTTATATTAGGCATCTGCCTACTGCCGGAGAAATCGTAATGTTTGATCGCTCGTGGTATAACCGCGCTGGAGTAGAGCATGTCATGTGTTTCAGCTCTTCCGCCGATTATCTTGAATTCATGCGCCAGGCACCTGAACTGGAGCGAATGCTGATCAGGAGCGATATTAAACTCTACAAGCTGTGGTTTTCAATCAGTCGAAACGAACAATTCCGGCGTTTTCAGGAACGCCGTCGCAGCCCACTAAAGCAATGGAAACTTAGCCCTGTAGATATGGCCTCGCTGGATAAATGGCAGGATTACACTGAAGCTAAAGAGGCAATGTTTTTCTATACCGACACAGCAGATGCGCCATGGACAGTTATCAAATCAGATTGCAAGAAGCGTGCGCGTCTGAATGCCATGCGCCATATCTTAAACTCCCTTGATTATCCTGATAAGGATAAAGACGTTGCTACGCTACCCGACCCGCTTATTGCGGGTTCTGCGACCAATATCTATGAGAAAGGTGAGCGCCTGCTGAAAAAAGAACCAAAACTAAAGAAAAAATAATGGGCTAACCAACATACTCAGGTAAGCTGCCTGCTCTAACCCATGAAAGCCTTGAAACACCGCAGCGAGTAACACCTAAGCAATACGCATCAAGCACAGCCATCTTCGATACCCGGGGGTTTATGGTAGCCTGCAATGCCTTTATAACATTGCGCGACAGATTTTCAGGGAAATTCTGATAAAATCAGAGCCCTCCGTAATACAAAAATGTATCACCATAATCAGTAGCAAGGAAAGCAACAGTCACATTATTTTTTTCTGCCGTCTTTGATATAAGGCTGGTTGCCACGACGCTCAAGCTCGAATAGGTCAATAGCCTCCATCAGCCCGCTTAATTTCGAGAAACCATAGTTACGCGGGTCGAAATCGGTAGAAGCCTTACTTATATGGGCGCCGACTCTTGAAAGAGCAGACCAGTCATCTTCCTCAGAGGTGGCGTCAATCGCCGTTCGAATCAATCTGATCAGGGCAGTATCACAACGAAGCTCCGTCTCAGGTTTTCGTTCCGACTCTCTTTTTTCTTCGGTAGCTGATACCGAAAAGACTTCTGTGTAAATAAATTTATCACATGCCGAAACAAAGGGGCGCGGAGTCTTCTTCTGCCCAAAACCATACACCTTGATACTCGCCTCACGTATGCGCGCCGCAAGACGGGTGAAGTCGCTGTCACTTGATACCAGACAGAATCCGTGAACTCTACCCGCATAGAGCAGATCCATGGCATCAATAATCATCGCGCTGTCGGTAGCATTTTTGCCAATAGTATATCGAAATTGCTGAATGGGCTGGATTGAATGCTTCAGCAATGTTTCCTTCCATGAACTGAGAGAAGGCTTGGTCCAATCACCGTAAATACGCTTCACACTGGCTACCCCAAACTTGGCAATCTCCGCAAGAAGCCCTTCTATTATGGTGGCACTCGTATTATCTGCGTCAATCAGGACGGCAAGCGAGGTATCGTTATTATGTATCTCATTCATACAAAATTTCCATATTTAATGTACTTTGGCAGTGGTTGTGGAGACACGATCCCTAATGCAATGCTTCTGGCAATGGCCTGCTGCCGATTAGATACATTAAGTTTCTTGGTTATTTTCTGTATATGATAAGGTTACCGTACTGACTGAAATTCCCAGTATTTTACAGACTTCATCTGTCGTTTTACCTTCAGAAATCCATAGCAGGCATTCTTTTTCACGCTGACTGATCTTTTTTTCAGGATGTCGCTATTACCATAAAGGGTTAATCTATTGACTGTACTATGGATGTGAGTGCCAAGTAGCATCAAATCACTAATAAGTTTCTCAAGATAATCCGAGATATCTTCATCTTTTGATGTTGATACAAAACTGACAACAGCAATATCGCCCTTACGAGATCGTAAAGAGAAGCTGACACCATTAAAGAGAGCATGCTGCGTTAGTTGATACATAAATCGTATATCTTCGTGGCTATGTATGTAACTATCCATATTACTCCACAAAATTGGAGTCAGGCTTTTATTGCAGTACCTGAATATTGGTTCTGAAAGCAAAAGATTGTCCCGCTCATATTTTCCATAGTGCTTTATGGA
>JAPYNQ010000033.1 GCA_028289815.1 Gammaproteobacteria bacterium
TGCGCCGGTTGCGATGGAGGAAGGCTTGCGTTTTGCGATTCGTGAGGGCGGTCGTACTGTCGGTGCAGGCGTGGTCGCTAAAATTATTGAGTGATTCTACATGGGTTACTTTAATAAGGGGGAGAGTACATGGTGAAGTTAGTAGGAATAATTACTGATTTGACAGTTTTCGGCTTTTGGATTAGTATTGTCGGCAGTCCACAAGTGGCTAAAACTGTCATCGGCTTAATTCTTGGGTTCGGTGTGAGCTTTTATTATTTATAAGCAATTAGCCAAGTTTGGTAAATAAAGTGCCTAACAAATGGTTCCAAGGGGGGCATTTCGCTGTGTGCCCCTGAACCCAACTTGGTTAGTCTCTTTGAAATAGGCAGATTTTATACTTAGGAAACAGTAAATGTCAGGAAACCAAAAGATTCGCATTCGTCTCAAGGCCTTCGATCATCGTTTGATTGATGAATCGGCCAAGGAAATTGTCGAGACAGCAAAGCGTACTGGTGCGGCTGTGCGCGGCCCTATTCCTTTGCCGACTCGCCAAGAGCGCTTTACGCTATTGATTTCTCCACATGTCAACAAGGATGCGCGCGATCAGTATGAAATCCGCACCCACAAACGTTTAATGGATATTTTGGATCCAACTGACAAAACAGTCGATGCCCTGATGAAGCTCGATCTCTCTGCTGGTGTCGATGTCCAGATTAAGTTGAATTAAGAGACTGGTGTGATGGTGATCGGGTTGGTAGGCCGCAAGGCAGGCATGACAAGAGTCTTCACTGAAGAGGGTGAGTCGATTCCGGTTACAGTGATTGAAGTCGAACCTAATCGTGTGACCCAGATTCGTAGTGATAGCGTTGATGGTTATCGTGCTTTGCAGGTAACAACTGGTAGTCGTCGTGCTGGTCGCGTTTCGAGAGCCATGAAAGGGCATCTCTCCAAGGTTGGCGTGGAAGCGGGTCGCGGTGTCTGGGAGTTTCGTTTGGCTTACGGCGAAGGCGAAGAAATCAAGACAGGTGACGAAATTAGAGTTGATGTTTTCAAGGTCGGTCAATACGTCGATGTTACCGGCTACACGAAAGGGAAGGGTTTTCAGGGCGTTATTAAGCGCCACAATTTTAGTCATCAGGATTACACTCACGGTAATTCAATATCTCACCGGGCACCGGGATCGACAGGTCAGAATCAGACCCCTGGCCGTGTATTCAAGGGTAAAAAAATGGCTGGTCATATGGGGCATGTGCGCAATACAACACAGAATCTTGAGGTAGTGCGTGTTGATGTTGAACGTAATCTAATTCTGATTAAAGGTTCTGTTTCCGGTGCACGTTCCAGTGATGTGGTCGTCAAGCCCGCATCCAAGAAAGCGATCAGTGTTGGTCAAGTTTTATAAGGAAGGTTGACATGCAGCTTAAGACCAACTCAGGAACCGAAGTCAGTTTGTCGAGTGAGACCTTTGCACGTGACTTTAATGAAGGTTTGGTGCATCAGGCAGTTGTTTCCTATATGTCAGGTAGTCGTGCGGGCACTAAGGCGCAAAAGAATCGCTCATTGGCGCGTGGAGGCGGCGCCAAGCCTTGGCGCCAAAAAGGTGCCGGACGCGCTCGCGTCGGTACTAGCCGCAGTCCAATATGGCGCAGCGGTGGTGTGACATTTGCGGCCCGGCCTCGTAATTATGAGCAGAAGATGAATCGCAAGCAGTACCGTGCAGCTATGCAGTGCATTCTTTCCGAGCTTGCTCGCCAACGGCGCTTGGTACTGATTGATGATCTCAAGGTTGAGGACGCCAAAACCAGGGTAATGGTTGCCAAAATTAGAGGCTTGGATCTGGATAATGTATTGATTGTAACGGAGGAGATTGATGAGAATTTGTATCTCTCGGTCCGTAATATTCCCTGTGTTGGTATTTGTGACGTGGCAGTACTTGATCCGGAGTCTCTGGTCCGATTTGAAAAAGTCTTGATGACCGTTGGTGCGGTCAGAAAAATTGAGGAGTGGCTGGGATGAATGACCATCGTCTAATGAAAGTCATTCTCGCCCCCGTTGTTTCGGAGAAAAGTGTTCGTGGTTCCGACCGGAGCGATCAATATGCCTTTAGAGTATTGAAGGATGCGACCAAAGCCGAGATCAGGGCGGCGGCTGAAAAGATGTTTTCGGTTAAAGTGGTCTCGGTGACTACGTTAAACGTAAAAGGTAAAACAAAGCGCTTTGCCATGACAGCGGGGAGTCGCCCTGACTGGAAAAAGGCAACGATTCGCCTGAAAGCCGGCCAAGAAATTGACTTTATTGGTGCTGAGTAGAGAGTATCGTAATGGCTGTTACCAAATTAAAGCCAACATCATCGGGACAAAGGCATGTTGTTCGCGTCACTAGGCAGTCCCTGTACAAGGGACATCCCTATGTGCCACTGGTTGAAAAGAAGCATAAATCCGGTGGTCGTAATAGCGAGGGTCGCATCACTACCCGTCATCGAGGTGGTGGTCACAAGCAGCGTTACCGTACCATAGACTTCAAGCGTAACAAGGATGGTGTTCCGGGTAAGATTGAGCGGATCGAATATGATCCTAACCGTACCGCATATATTGCTTTGGTATTGTATATCGACGGTGAACGTCGTTATATTCTTGCTCCTAGGGGCGCCAAGGCAGGTGATCCAATCATTTCAGGCGATGTGACTCCAATTAAGGCGGGTAACTGTCTGCCGCTTCGCAATATTCCATTAGGTACTTTGGTGCATGCAATTGAAATGAGGCCCGGAAAGGGCGCACAAATAGCTCGTGCTGCCGGAGCAAGCGTACAGGTTGTTGCACGAGAAGGTATGCATGTCATGCTTCGTCTGTGCTCCGGTGAAATACGTAAGGTGTTGGCCGAGTGCCGTGCAACGGTGGGTGAGGCTGGGAATGTTGAGCATAGCTTGTGTAAGCTGGGTAAGGCTGGTGCGATGCGTTGGCGAGGTGTTCGACCGACGGTTCGTGGTGTTGCCATGAACCCAGTAGACCATCCGCATGGCGGTGGTGAGGGCCGTACATCAGGCGGTCGCCATCCAGTGTCTCCGTGGGGAGTGCCGACCAAGGGCTTTAAAACTCGTAATAACAAGCGTACTGACAGCTTGATTGTTCGTTATCGTAATCGTAAGTAATCAAGGGGGACCATTAGTGCCACGTTCAGTAAAAAAAGGCCCGTTTATTGATCTTCATTTGATGGAGAAAGTAAAGGCTGCCGTTGAGACTAATGACAAACGCCCTATTAAGACATGGTCACGTCGTTCAGTGATTCTGCCTATTATGGTAGGTCTGACAATCGCCGTGCACAATGGTCGTCAGCATGTCCCCATACTGATTTCTGAGAATATGGTGGGTCACAAGTTGGGTGAATTTTCCATGACCCGCACCTATAAAGGCCATGCCGCTGACAAGAAAATCCGTTAAGGATGAGAATAATGGAAGTTTCGGCACGTTTAAGTCATGCACGCATATCTGCGCGGAAGGTTCGTCTTGTCGCTGATCGAATTCGTGGTCTGCCTGTTGAAGATGCACAGAATGTATTGAAATTTAGTAATAAGAAAGCAGCTGCTATTATTTCCAAGGTGCTGGAGTCAGCTACATCGAATGCCGAACATAATGAAAGTGTAGACATTGATGATCTGCGGGTTGCATCTATTTATGTGGATGAGGGTCGTACCGTGAAGCGCTTTCATGCTCGTGCAAAAGGCCGTGCGAGTCAAATTCTGAAACGTTCTGCTCATATCAAGATTATCGTGGCAGATTAAATAGGATATATTATGGGCCAAAAAGTACATCCAACCGGCTTTCGTTTGGGTATCGCCACAGATTGGACGTCGAAGTGGTATGCCGACACCAGAGATTTTGCCGTTTATTTGGCAACGGATCTGAAAGTTCGCAGTTTTTTACGTAAGAAGCTGTCGCAGGCGTCTGTCAGCGAGATTGTTATTCAGCGCCCAGCCAAGAACGCTC
This sequence comes from Gammaproteobacteria bacterium, assembly GCA_028289815.1. Lineage (GTDB taxonomy): Bacteria > Pseudomonadota > Gammaproteobacteria > JAJDYQ01 > JAJDYQ01 > JAJDYQ01. Next base: position 3,966 of record JAPYNQ010000033.1, read on the forward strand.
ATATTACAATTCATACCGCGCGTCCGGGTATTGTGATTGGGAAGAAGGGTGAAGATATTGAGAGACTGCGCCAGGAATTGACCCATATGATGGGTGTTCCGGTACACCTGAATATTGAAGAGATTCGTAAACCGGAGCTGGATGCGCAACTTGTTGCCGAAGGTATTTGTCAACAGCTAGAACGACGAATCATGTTCCGTCGTGCCATGAAGCGTTCCGTGCAAAATACTATGCGCCTTGGTGCGCAGGGCGTTCGTATCAATGTTTCAGGTCGTTTGAATGGGGCAGAAATTGCACGAACTGAATGGTATCGTGAGGGTCGTGTTCCACTGCATACGCTCAGAGCTGAGATTGATTATGGTTTCGCTGAGGCCAATACTACATATGGTATCATTGGTGTGAAGGTCTGGATATTTAAAGGCGAGATCTTTGGAGGTCATAAGGACGTTAGTGCCGTAACTGCACCGGTAAGTCAGGCTGACTAAAGGCTAAACTCGGAGGGCATAATATGCTACAACCCAATCGTACAAAGTTTAAAAAGCAACAGAAAGGCCGCAATAGAGGTCTAGCGCATAACGGTAACAAAGTAAGCTTTGGGGAATATGGTTTGAAGTCGCTTGGTCGTGGGCGTATTACCGCTCGTCAAATTGAGGCCGCTCGTCGTGCAATGACCCGTCATGTAAAACGTGGAGGCAAGATCTGGATTAGAATCTTTCCCGATAAGCCGATTTCTAAAAAGCCATTGGAGGTTCGCCAAGGTAAAGGCAAAGGTAACGTGGAATACTGGGTTTCCCAGGTCCAGCCCGGCAAGATGCTATATGAAATGGAAGGTGTTTCAGAGGAATTGGCGCGCGAGGCGCTTTCTCTGGCGGCGGCAAAACTGCCTATAAAGACTGCATTTGTGGCCCGCATGGTGATGTAATGAAAGCACAAGAATTGCGTGAAAAAGATATTGATGCGTTAAATGCAGAGTTAACGTCGCTGCTTTCGGTTCAGTTCAAGCTCCGTATGCAGCGTGCCAGTGGTCATCTGGGTCAACCACATCAATTTAAGGCAGTGCGTCGTGATATTGCTCGTATCAAGATGATTCTTAACGAGAAGCGTGTTGCTGTTGGTGTGAGTGGAGATTTAAGACATGATTGAACAGGATGTTAAGGCAACCCGCATCATCGTTGGTCGTGTTATTAGCGACAAGATGCATAAGTCTGCGGTCGTGATAGTCGAGCGTAAAGTGCGTCATCCCTTATATGGTAAGTATATCCGCCGCTCCACTAGGTTGCACATTCACGATGAGGATAACAAATGTCAAACAGGCGATACCGTGAGTATTCGGGAGTGTCGTCCCATATCCAAGACAAAATCCTGGAGGCTGATTGAAGTTCTTGACCGCCCGGAAATGCGGTAGGTGGCAGGCTTGGCCGGATAAATATTTGGAGAATGTAGATGATTCAGATGCAAACAAGGCTGAACGCGGCAGACAACAGCGGTGCGCGCAATGTTCAGTGCATCAAGATACTCGGTGGTTCCAGGCGGCGTTATGCCGGTATTGGCGATGTTATCAAAGTGACCGTCAAGGATGCGATCCCGCGTGGCAGAGTAAAGAAAGGAGAGATATACAACGCGGTTGTCGTCCGTACTGCTAAAGGTGTTCGCCGTACAGATGGTTCTTCCATTCGTTTCGATGGAAATGCTGCCGTGCTCTTGGACAAACAATTACAGCCGATTGGCACTCGCATATTCGGTCCCGTGACCCGTGAACTTCGAAGTGAAAAATTCATGAAGATTATTTCACTGGCTCCGGAAGTGTTGTAGGTTGGTATGATGAAAATATCTGCTATATTTTATGCCTGATCCTTAAATCCAGATCTGGAGGAAAAAATGATGAAGAAAGTAAATGCATAGTTTATAGAGGGATTGTTATAGCTGTAACAGCTTTGCTTGCCGGTTGTGCTACTATTGTCAATGATTCTCGTATCCCGCTTACATTCAGTTTTTCAGATGGGTCGTCTGGTGAGTGTACATTTAGAAATAAGCGTGGTGTATGGTCTTCTAGGATTCCGGCACAAGCGGTATTGATTCGGCGTTCAGATGATCCCTTGCTTTATGACTGTACAACAGAAGACGGAAAAATGGCTGAAGGTTCTATTAGAAGTGAAATGGAGGGTGGAAAGCTGGCAGCTAGTGTCGTCTTCTGGGATTTCGGTATAACTGATTCGATAACAGATAAGCACAGAACTTATCAGGGCAATGTCGTTATTCCCGTTACAGAAAAAGTGAACTAACCTGATTTAAACGAAAAGATAAGTGCTGAGGTAAAAGATGTTGAAGATAAAAGCAGGCGATGAGGTGGTTGTGGCCACAGGGAAGGACAAGGGCCGTCACGGTCATGTACTTCGTGTTATACCTGACGGTCGTCTTGTTGTGGAGAGTGTCAATATGGTTAAGCGCCATACTAAGCCTAATCCTAAAGCAGGGCAGTCTGGTGGTATTATTGACAAGGAAATGCCGATTCATGCATCGAATGTCATGCTGTGGAACGCGGATATCAGTAAGGGAGATCGTGTTGGCTTCAAGTTCCTTGATGATGGTCGCAAGGTTCGATTTTTTCGTTCCAGCGGCGAAGTTGTAGATGCCACTTAGATTTTAAAGCCATGGCCAGACTGGAAACTTTATACAGGGAAACGCTTGTTCCTCAGCTTAAGGAAGCTCTGGGTGTTAGTAATGTCATGGAGGTGCCCCAAGTTGTTAAGATTACCCTTAACATGGGATTGGGCGAGGCCGTTGGTAATAAAAAAGTTATTGAGAACGCCGTCAAGGATATGGCCATGATCGCGGGTCAGAAGCCTGTTGTTACTTATGCGCGCAAGTCTGTTGCGGGTTTCAAGATTCGCGAAGGCTGGCCTATTGGCTGTAAAGTCACGCTGCGTAGTCGGCATATGTATGAGTTTCTGGACCGTCTAGTTAATATTGCCATCCCGCGTATCCGTGACTTCCGTGGGGCAAATCCAAGATCTTTTGATGGTCGGGGTAATTATACACTGGGCATCAAGGAACAGATTATTTTTCCCGAAATTGACTATGATAGGATCGATGCGCTACGTGGAATGGATATTACCATTACGACTTCAGCAAGGACTAACGAAGCCGGTCGCGCACTTTTGAGTGCTTTTAACTTCCCATTCAAGAGCTAGGAGTATGGCCAAAAAATCAATGATTGCACGCGAAGCCAAGCGTGCCCGTATCGTTGCGAAATATGCGGCGAAGCGTGCCGAGCTGAAGAGGACTCTAAACAGCAGAACGGTTTCTGATGAAGAGCGTGCGGCGGCGACGGATGCGCTGCAGAAGTTGCCGCGTAATGCAAGTCCTGTGCGTCAGCGTAATCGATGTGGCCTGACAGGCCGTCCACATGGCTATTACCGTAAATTTGGTTTGTCCCGGAACAAGCTGCGTGAAGCGGCGATGCGCGGTGATATTCCCGGTTTGGTTATGGCGAGCTGGTAGTACGAGTACTGAGATGAGCTTGCAGGATCCTATTGCTGACATGTTGACACGTATTCGTAATGGTCAGTCTGCCGACAAGAATAGCGTTTCAATGCCTTCTTCTGGAGCCAAGGTGGCTGTTGCCCAGGTACTTAAGGACGAGGGCTATATTGCTGATTTTGGTGTAGAACGGAGTGGTGCGATACAGGTGTTGACCATAGCTTTAAAGTACTACCAAGGTAAGCCCGTTATTGAAATGATTCAACGACGCAGCCGCCCCGGACTACGTATATATGTAGGCAAAGATAATTTGCCAAGCGTTAATGGTGGTTTGGGCGTGGCTGTTGTATCGACATCTAAAGGCATTATGAGCGACTGTAAGGCGCGTGAGATTGGCGAGGGCGGCGAAGTCCTCTGCTATGTAATGTAAGCTAAAATAGAGATGTAGCGATGTCTAGAGTATCCAGTGCCCCGATTGTTATCCCCCCCAATGTTGAGTTAAAACTTGATGGTTCTGTGCTGACTGTAGGAGGAAGCAAGGGTTCAATGGATATCATGGTTCACGAGTCTGTGATCGCTGTTGTGGGAGATGGAATGCTCAAATTTTCGGTGGCTGTTGACAATGATCGACCTGCTGCCGCTATGGCGGGTACTATGCGCGCTATTGCCAGTAACATGGTTACAGGGGTTTCTCAAGGTTGGGAAAAGAGGCTACAGCTTATTGGTGTAGGTTATCGTGCTCGGGTACAAGGTAAGAAACTAAATCTTGTTCTGGGTTTTTCTCACTCCGTGGACTATGAAGTGCCTGAAGGTATTGAGATCGAAACACCAAGTCAGACTGATATTATCGTCAAAGGTATTGATAAACAGAAGGTAGGTCAGGTGGCGGCGGAAATACGTGCTTGGCGCCCACCAGAGCCTTATAAAGCTAAAGGTGTTCGTTATGTTGATGAGCATATCGTTCGTAAAGAGGCGAAGAAGAAATAGTGTTCTCGGTTTAGTGGAGTGATTATGGCAGATAATGGTAGAAGATTGCGCCGCGCCCGTCGTGCTCGCGCAAAGATTTGCAAATTGGCGATTGAACGTTTGACGGTCTATCGTACCTCTCGTCATATCTATGCCCAGATATTTGATGCGACAGGCAGCCGAGTAATCACTAGTGCATCCACTTTAGATAAAGATTTGCGTGGTAATATCAAGATCTCTGGCAACAAGAGTGCGGCAGTTGCTATAGGTAAGGCAATTGCGGAGCGTGCAAAAGCTGTCGGGATAAAAAGGGTTGCCTTTGACCGCGGTGGTTTCGGTTACCATGGCCGTGTTCAGGCATTGGCCGATGCGGCACGCGAAGCTGGTTTACGTCTCTGATTATTTCATTACGGCAGATAGGACTTAAAGGTGGCGAATCAGGATATTCAGCAACAAAGTGACGGGCTGACCGAAAAATTGGTGGTCGTTAACCGCGTAGCCAAAGTGGTCAAGGGCGGTCGTCAGTTCGGTTTTACTGCACTTACTGTTGTAGGTGACGGCAATGGAAAGGTTGGTTTTGGTTATGGCAAGGCTAAAGAAGTGCCGATTGCAATCCAGAAGGCGATAGAGAAGGCCCGTAAAAATATGGTTAATATCTTATTGAGCAATGGGACCCTTTACTACCCCGTACAGGCAAAGCATGCGGGTTCAAGTGTCTATATGCAGCCGGCATCTGAAGGTACAGGCATTATCGCTGGTGGTGCCATGCGTGCTGTACTGGAGGTAGTTGGTATTCGTAATGTGCTCGCTAAGTCCTATGGTTCGCGTAATCCGGTCAATGTAGTACGTGCAACCATTGATGCCTTGCATCGTATGCGCTCCCCTGAGGGTGTGGCTGCCAAGCGTGGTAAAAATGTTGCTGAAATTACAGGATAATGCTTCATGGTTGATATACATCGAAAACAATTTACAGTGACTCTGGTACGTAGTCTCAACGGGCGCTTGAGGAGTCATAAGGCCTGCGCGGTGGGTCTAGGTATCCGTCGTATGTATCAGACGGTTACTATTGCGGATACTCCCGAGAATCGCGGGATGATCAACAAAATCTCCTATATGCTGAATGTTCAGGAGGTTTAGTATGAAGTTGAATACGATAAGGCCTGTTACAGGCAGTCGTCCTGCTGCGAAGCGGGTGGGCCGTGGCATCGGTTCCGGTATGGGTAAGACCTGTGGTCGAGGCCACAAAGGGCAGAAATCCCGTTCTGGTAGTTATCGTAAGGTTGGTTTCGAGGGTGGCCAGATGCCTATCCAGCGACGTCTGCCAAAAGTTGGTTTTCACTCACGCAAATCTTTGACTACGGCTGCAATTCGTCTTTCCGAGTTAAGTAAAGTGGAAGGTGATACGGTGGACTTATTATCACTTAAGTCAGCCGGCTTGATTAATGACAATGTTAAGACTGTAAAAATATTTTGGTCAGGTGAAATTAGTAGCGCCGTTATTGTTAAATGTCTTAATGTGACAAAAGGTGCGCGTGTGGCTATTGAGGCTGCAGGCGGCAAAATTGAAGATCGGAGAGGCTAAAAAGTATGGCAGCCAATGCTTTAGGTAGTCTTGGTGATATCGGCAAATTGGCCGAGTTACGTAAGCGCCTGTTTTTCGTTCTGTTTGCGATTTTTGTTTTCAGGGTGGGGACACATATACCGGTTCCCGGGGTAAATCCGGTCGCAATGGCGGAGTTGTTCAATCAGAATCAGGGCACGATTTTAGATATGTTCAACATGTTTTCAGGCGGTGCCTTGGAACGGTTCAGTATTATGTCGCTTGGGATTATGCCGTACATTACGGCATCTATTATTTTTATGCTGATGCAACATGCTGTACCGTCATTAGAGCAGCTGCGCAAAGAGGGTGGCGAGGCGGGTCGCCGCAAGATTACGCAATATACCCGTTATGCTACTGTTGGTCTGGCGGCATTTCAGGGTATTGGGGTATCCACTGCATTGCAGGCGCAAACAGCGGCTGGTGGCATGGGTTTGGTCTTGGACCCTGGTCCCGGCTTCGTATTTATTGCAACGGTTAGCCTAGTTACGGGGACTGTATTTTTGATGTGGCTTGGCGAGCAGATTTCCGAGAGAGGTATCGGTAATGGTATATCATTGCTGATTTTCGCAGGTATTGTGGCGGGCTTACCGGCTGCCATTGGTGGGACTTTGGAGAATGTAAGCACAGGTGAGTACAGTGCTATGTTGGTTCTTGCTCTTATCGTCTTGTCTATTACGGTTATTGGCTTTGTAGTTTTTGTTGAGCGTGGACAACGTCGTATCACTGTAAATTATGCAAAAAGGCAACAAGGCCGGAGGATGTTTGCAGCTCAAAGTTCGCACTTGCCCTTGAAGCTAAATGTGGCTGGTGTTTTACCACCTATTTTCGCCTCAAGCATTATTTTGTTTCCTGCGACCATTGGTCGCTGGTTTGGTGAAACTGATGGGCTTGAGTGGTTTGGTGATATTGCTGTATTGATGTCGCCTGGCCAACCCTTATATGTGATACTCTATGCCGTGGCTATTATTGGTTTTTGCTTTTTTTCTGCCGCGTTGTTATTCAATGCGCGCGAAACAGCTCAGAATCTGAAGAAATCCGGGGCTTTTATCCCTGGTGTCCGTCCCGGAGATCAGACCGCGCGCTATATTGATAAGGTGATGACTCGCCTGACCGCCGTAGGGGCAATGTATATCACCACGATATGTTTATTGCCCGAATTTTTGATTTTATGGCTAAGTGTTCCGTTCTATTTTGGGGGTACTTCACTGCTGATTATTGTTGTGGTCGTTATGGATTTTATGGCTCAGGTGCAGGCGCATTCGGTGCCACATCAGTATGAGAGCCTAATGAAAAAAGCGAACTTGAAAGGCGGTGTAGGGGGGTTGATCCGCTAAATGTAAGGGCCTATTAAGGATGTTTATATGAAAGTCAGGGCTTCTGTTAAAAAAATCTGCCGTAACTGCAAGGTAGTTAGACGCAAAGGTGTCGTACGCATAGTATGTGTTGATCCGCGCCATAAACAGCGACAAGGGTAGTCCTTTATTTTTTCGCGGGATTATGCATTGATTTCTAATGCCTGCTGGCCTACAATCGCGCACCTTTGTAGAAAAGTGACCAGCGAAGTTGTTTTGACTTGACCGACTGATTTTGTGAGGGTTTTCAAGTGGCACGTATAGCCGGAATTAATATTCCAGATAGTAAGCACAGCATGGTTGCTTTAACGACCATTTACGGTGTTGGTGCCGTGCGTGCGCGCCAAATCTGTAAGGCTGTCGGCATTGAACCTAGTACAAAAGTCCGTGATCTTTCCGAGCTGGAGCTTGAAAAGATTCGTGCCATTGTTGTCGGATATACCATAGAAGGCGATCTTCGCCGCGAAATTTCCATGAATATTAAGCGTCTTATGGATCTGGGCTGTTATCGCGGTATACGTCATCGTCGCGGTTTGCCTTTACGTGGCCAGCGCACGAAAACCAATGCGCGCACCAGAAAAGGGCCACGTCGTCCAATAAAGCGTTAAATGTAAAAGGTTATTCTGAGATTTATATTTATGGCTGTTTCAAGCTCGCGTAAAAAAGTCAAAAAAACGGTTACCGATGGAATCGCGCATATTCATGCGTCTTTTAACAACACTATCGTAATGGTTACTGATCGTCAGGGTAATGCGCTGGCTTGGTCAACTTCAGGAGGGTCCGGTTTCCGTGGCTCCCGTAAAAGTACCCCGTTTGCTGCTCAGGTTGCTGCAGAAAATATGACTGAACGCCTTAAAGAGCATGGTTTGAAAAATCTTGAAGTTAAAATTAAGGGCCCCGGCCCTGGTCGTGAGTCTGCCGTGCGTGCATTCAATAACGCTGGTTTCAAGATTACTAATATTACTGACGTGACCCCTATTCCGCATAACGGGTGTCGACCGCCGAAAAGGCGTCGAGTTTAATCCTCTGGATACTGATTATGGCGAGATATCTTGGGTCGAAATGTAAGCTTGCACGTCGCGAGGGGACAGATTTATATTTAAAAAGTCCTACGCGTCCGCTGGAGTCCAAGTGTAAATTTGAAAGTGGATTGCCTGGGATGCATGGTGCTCGTCGTGGTAGGCTTTCTGATTACGGTTTGCAGCTTCGTGAAAAGCAGAAAGTTCGTCGCATGTATGGTGTATTGGAAAGGCAGTTCCATAACTATTACGAGGCAGCGGCACGACGTAAAGGTTCCACAGGTGATAATCTGCTGCAGCTTTTAGAGTGTCGGTTAGATAATGTCGTTTATCGTATGGGTTATGGGGTCACTCGCGCTGAGGCACGTCAACTGGTTAGCCATAAGGGTGTGACGGTAAATGGTAGAATTGTGAATATTCCTTCCTTTCAATTGAAGGCAGGTGATGTTATAGCGGTCACCGAAGAAGTTAAAAAGCAGCTGCGTGTTCAGTCGGCAATGGATATCGCGGAGCAGCTTGGTCATGTTGACTGGATTGATGTTGATCCGAAGAAATTTGAAGGTATTTTTAAGTCTGTTCCTGAGCGTGGTGATCTGCCTTCCGAGATCAACGAGCAGTTAATCGTTGAACTCTACTCCAAGTAATTTTTATTTCTAGCTGGAATCTTATATGCAAGGTAATGTTAATGAATTTCTGAAACCTCGGATTGTTGATATAAAACTGATTGGTAGCAATCATTCTCGCGTTGTTATGGAGCCTATGGAAAGAGGCTTTGGTCACACGCTGGGCAGCGCCCTACGTCGAATTTTATTGTCTTCCATGCCGGGTTGCGCTATTACGGAAGTTGAAATTGACGGTGTTCTGCATGAATACACCGCAATGGAGGGTGTACAGGAAGACGTGATTGATATTCTGCTTAATCTAAAGGATGTTGCCATTATTATGCATGAACGTGATGAGGCAACCGTTACACTTGAAAAAAGTGAAATGGGTGCGGTCGTGGCCAACGATATAATGGTCGGTCATGATATGGAAATTGCTAATCCCAGCCATGTTATTGCTCATATTACAGCGGATACAACCTTAAAGATGATATTGAAAGTCCAGCGCGGTCGTGGCTATGTGCCAGTCGCCAACAGGCGCAACCTTGGCGAAGATAATCCTATAGGTCGGCTACAACTTGATGCGTCGTTTAGTCCCGTGCTTCGCGTGACTTATAGTGTAGATGATGCACGTGTTGAACAGCAAACTAACATGGATAAGCTGATTATGGATATTGAAACCAACGGAACAATTGAACCCGAGGATGCCATTCGCCGTTCTGCTATGATTCTCCGTGAGCAGTTGTCAGTTTTTATTGATCTTGAAGGTGAGGCTCGACCAGAAGAAGAGGTTCAGGGATCCGCTGACATTGACCCAGTACTGCTGCGTCCCGTTGATGATCTTGAGTTGACGGTACGTTCGGCCAACTGTTTGAAGGCGGAAAGCATTTATTATATTGGTGATCTTATCCAGCGTACCGAGGTTGAATTGCTGAAAACACCTAATTTGGGTAAGAAGTCTTTAACCGAAATTAAAGATGTGCTTGCTTCCTATGAACTGACTCTGGGTATGAGGCTTGAAAATTGGCCTCCTGCCGGTCTTGAAAATAGAAGCAGTCCATTTTTTTAATGGATTAGATTTATCGAGAGTATTTACAATGCGCCATCGTCACTCAGGTCGCCGATTAAACCGTGACAGTAGTCATCGTAAGGCCATGTTTCGCAATATGGTGGCCTCCCTTTTTCGTCATGAGCTGATTAAGACTACTTTGCCTAAGGCCAAAGAACTGCGCCGTATTGCGGAACCATTGATAACCATAGCCAAAAACGATTCTATCGCTAAGCGTAGATTGGCTTTTGCCCGCCTTCGAGACCGTGAGGTTGTCACGAAACTATTCGATGATCTGGGGCCACGCTACAAAAAACGCCCTGGTGGCTATCTGCGTGTTTTAAAGTGTGGTTACCGCGCCGGTGATAGGGCGCCTATGGCCTATGTCGAATTGATGGAGCGCCACGAATCAGAGGATTAACACAGAGTTTTCAGAAAAAGCATCATCCGGGATTTTTATGAAGTATTCTGATACTGAGAAAATATCAACATCTGCCTTGGCTAGGAAAAAAGCTGTCTCAGCGAGCGCAATGTTTGAGTTGTTGTTGACGGCAGGTTATTTGAAAAAATCGGGAGGCGAGATTGAGCTGACTGAAGCAGGGAAATCGGCAGGTGGTGAAACTGCCGTATCCAGAAAATTCGGTAAATATGTGAAATGGCCGAAAAACCTGAAGCTGGCTGATGCACCTGAGGACGTTTCGGAGCAACCTCTTGTTACCGCGACATTTATTGGTGAGCATTTTGCTATGTCAGCGAATAAGGTAAATTACATGCTTTCTGAGCTTGGCTGGATAAAAAAATCCCTCAAAGGATGGATTGTAACTGATCATGGTAAAAAACTTGGTGCTGTACAATCTGAGCATAGAAAGACAGGTGTTCCATATGCGCGATGGCCTCAAGCCATAGTTAATGTCGGTGTTCTTCGAGAGAGTGTGAGTGATATTACTGGTGAAAAACCAAGTCAGGGCGTGAGTCTCTCAAAAGCATCGCCAGACTCTGCGGGATTTCGCGAGAGGTTTCCCACCAAGCATCGGGCGACAGATGGGCATGTAGTGCGTTCAAAAGCAGAAATGCTAATTGATAATTGGCTTTATATGGCGGGTATAGTCCATGCTTATGAAAGAAAACTTCCCATAGAAGAAAGCGCATATTGTGATTTTTACATACCTTCTGGTAATCAAGTTTATATTGAGTACTGGGGATATGAAAACGACAAGAAATATCTGGCTAGAAAGAAAGAAAAAATAAAGCTATATTGTAAATACAATTTTCATCTGATCGAGTTAGAAGATAAAGACGTACAAAATCTTGATGATATATTTCCGCGTCTTCTTTTGAAATTTGGCATACAGCCATACTGATTGACTACACTCTTGCACTAGTGTGCAATGCGAAGAACAGGTGTTCGGGATATTGGGTAGTATTATTGGTGATATGTAACTCACATAAGAATAGTAGTGCTTAATCAGCTTTTCCCGCTCGTATTGTTGAAAGCCGGTTATCAGTTATTTTCAACAGTCTGCCTGAAACCATTTCAGGCCGTCTAATCAAGCTCTTATTTTCTGCTCGCCAAAGCTGTTTTCTGTTCTTGCTCTAGGCAGGACTTTAAAAATAATCCTGTGTGAGATTTGGTTGCTTGTGTGACCTTCTCTGGTGAGCCAGCTGCAATTATTTTCCCTCCTCTGCTGCCTCCTTCCGGCCCCAGATCAATTATCCAATCAGCGGTTTTTATCACATCCATGTTATGTTCGATAACAATGATAGTGTTGCCATGATCCCGTAATTGATGCAGGACCCTGAGCAGTTGCTCTATATCATGGAAATGCAGGCCAGTTGTGGGTTCATCTAGGATATAGAGTGTTTTGCCTGTATCCCGCTTGGATAATTCTTTGGCAAGTTTGATACGCTGTGCTTCGCCTCCTGACAGGGTAGTGGCGCTTTGTCCTAGCCTGATATATGACAATCCGACATCCATGAGTGTTTGTAATTTGCGATTTACTTTGGGGATGGCAGCAAAAAATTGTAGGGCATCTTCGACGGTCAGGTTCAGTATCTCATTGATATTTTTCCCTTTGTACAGAATTTCCATGGTTTCACGGTTATAGCGTTTACCTTGGCAAGCATCACAATTAACGTAAATATCGGGTAGAAAATGCATTTCCACTTTGATAACACCATCCCCTTGGCATACTTCACATCGACCGCCCTTGACATTAAAGCTGAAACGCCCGGACTTATATCCTCTGGCCCGGGACTCAGGAGTGCCGGAAAAGAGCTCGCGTATTATAGTGAATAGCCCGGTATAGGTCGCTGGATTGGATCTGGGAGTTCGGCCGATAGGACTTTGGTTAATATCAATAACCTTATCAAGTAAATCAAGTCCTTCTATGGACTGATGAGGTGAAGGGGTTTCGTTCGCGTGATTGAGTTTGCTATGAGCGGCTTTGTATAGTGTTTCATTGATAAGTGTGGATTTTCCAGAACCGGATACGCCAGTTACACAAGTCATAAGGCCTATAGGAATTTTGGCAGTTACTGATCGCAGATTATTGCCTTTTGCTCCGGTAATGATCAACCACTGACCTTTTACTGGTCGATGGCGTTTGTTCGGAATGACGATGGCTTTTTTGCCTGATAGGTAATGGCCCGTAATAGAGTCCGGGTTTGCGATAATTTCTTTGGGCTGTCCTTGAGCAACAATACTACCGCCATGAACGCCAGCACCAGGTCCAATGTCTACAACATAATCTGCCGTCGCTATAGCCTCTTTATCATGCTCTACAACGATAACTGTATTACCTAGGTCGCGAAGGTGTACCAGAGTATTAAGTAGCCTGCTGTTATCTCTGGAATGCAGACCGATAGAAGGTTCGTCAAGAATATACATGACCCCGGTAAGGCCAGAACCAATCTGGCTGGCAAGCCTGATTCGTTGTGCTTCTCCACCGGAAAGAGTTTCAGCGCTCCGGTCCAGTGTCAGGTAGTCAAGTCCTACATTAACCAAGAATTGCAGACGACCAATGATCTCCTTAATAATTTTTGCGGCGATTTTTCCTTGGTGTCCGGGGAGTTTTAATTTCTGATAAAGTGCTAATGATTCACCTATTGGTAGTGCAGTGATGTCCGGCAAATTTTTGTTCTTGATATAGACATTTCGCGCACCTTCGTTAAGGCGTGTACCATGGCATTCCGAGCAGGAACTTGTGGTCATATAATGGGAAAATTCTTCACGTAAGGTATTAGAATCTGTTTCACGGTAGCGGCGCTGAAAATTATGCACAATACCCTCGAAGCGATGGATACGCTGTTGCTTGCCCAGTCTTTCATTGGCATAGCTGAAGGCTATTTTTTCAGTATCACTACCAAAAAGAATAATCTTTTGTATTTTTTTGTCCAGCTTTTCGTAGGGCGTCTCGATATCAAAGTTGTAGTGCTCCGCCAGCGATTTCAGCATCTGATAATAATAAAGATTTCGCCGACTCCAACCATGAATAGCTCCTCCGGCAAGGCTGAGATGGGGATAAGCTACAATTTTTTCAGGATCAAAAAACTGTTTAATACCCAGACCATCACAAGAAGGGCAGGCACCTACCGGGTTATTAAAGGAAAACAGTCGAGGTTCAAGTTCTGTTAGAGAGTAGCCACAATTTGAACAGGCAAAACGAGATGAAAAGGTGATTTCCTCTAGTTTGTTGCTGTCGTCATCCATTGGTACCAGACAGGCTAATCCGTTGGATAGCTGTAAGGCGGTTTCCAGAGATTCTGCGAGACGATTACTGATATCCGGATGAACTCTGAAGCGATCAACGATGGCTTCAATACTGTGTTTCTGGCGAAGCGATAATTTCGGAGCCTGATCCAACTCATAAATTTTATTATCTATACGCGCCCGTACAAATCCCTGTGCGCGCAACTGATTCAGGACATCCAAGTGCTCTCCTTTACGTTCACGGACAATGGGTGTTAGTAGCATAGCCCGAAAGCCTTCGGGTAAAGAGATAATGGTGTCAACCATTTGGCTTATGGTCTGAGCTTCTAAGCTAATATGGTGTTTTGGGCATTGAGGTACCCCGGTACGAGCATATAGTAGCCGGAGATAATCATATATTTCGGTGATTGTGCCTACGGTAGAGCGGGGATTATGAGAAGTAGATTTCTGTTCAATAGATATGGCCGGGGAAAGCCCTTCTATGTGCTCGACATCCGGCTTTTCCATCATGGACAGAAATTGACGTGCGTAGGCAGACAATGATTCCACGTAGCGCCTCTGGCCTTCAGCGAAAATCGTATCAAAAGCCAGCGAAGATTTACCGGAACCGGATAGGCCGGTAATGACAATAAACCGGTCGCGTGGTAGCTTCAGGTTGATATTTTTCAGGTTATGGGTTTTGGCGCCGCGTATCGTGATGCTATCCATGTTATGGACTCTTGTGGTAAACGGCCCATGATACATTTAAAGGCGGCCGGCGTGCAAAAAACTAGTTTTGATTTAGTCTCTATGAGACAAAGCCGGGCTATAGGATCTGCTCGACCAGGTGGGCAGGAAAGTTCCTATTGCTGTAGTAGGCGACGCAGCCGTCAATTCATATGATGGTCGTGTCTGTGACTGTTAGGCGTGCTATGCTTTGTACGTGACGCAGCTATAGTCGGACGAAGTGGGCTGAATACATTTGCGCCTGAGTGGTTCTCTGATAATACATTTTGTTATGCCGATACCCGGAACCAAGCCATGATCATGGTTCAATGCCTGACACAACCCGCGCTTGTTACATTACTGTCGGTGTACTTTCCGGGAACGACTTGGACACTTTCTCTGTTCCGAAAGCTTACTGCTAGTTGTAGATTCTCAACATTGAATCACTCGAATGTCAATAGCTTTCTTGTTTCTCCTTGATTGATTATCCGCCTCCAGACCAAAGTGTAAATCTGTGACAGCGTGAAGTACTCTGCTGTGGTCCCTGTGTACGAAAGTATTCGTGCGCTTATTCTTTACCATCGAGACTAACTCCTATTGAAAGCCTAGTACCTTTAGCGGTGGACCGAAAAGCCGCAGGCTTTTTGTGTCGGCTGCTTAGGCTTGTTATATATTTGACCTCAGTGTTTCTTCGCAGACATTCAATATACCTTGTGATTCACAGCTTAAGCCACACTCGTAATCGCCGAGCTCATCTGCATTAAGACGGAATAACCTGGATAGCGATGCAGAACGACACTCCTATAGTGATTGATGCTTCCCAACATATTGGTGAACAGAAAGATTATTTTTATTTGGATAAATATAGCGCTTCCCGGCGCTCTTCTTGAAATGGCCACCAGCTAACAAGTAAGCAACTACTGAGTAAAGAATTATTAGTTGCGGCATTTTTTATCCTTTCTGCACAGGCATATAACATTTGTGTAACAGGTGCAACGATGAGAGCGTTCTGGTTGATGCGCTCGTTAGGTTACATCTTTCATCATCTTTTCTCGGAGAGACTTTAATTCCTTTTTTGCTTTCTTTCCGAACTCATCTAACTCTTGCTTTAACTGAGTTACTATCTCATCTATTTCTGGATCACTCATGAGTTCCGGGCTTATCAAGATTTTGTCGTTCTTCTCTGAATATGTTGCTAATTTCAGATATATAAAGGGCGATACAGGTATATCACCTTTTTTCCATTTCCTTAACGGGCTATAAATTGAAAATCGATACATGAATACCTCTACAAGTTGTCTCAGCCTTATTGGAGCTGTTTTGAACAAAACCTAAAGTAATGATCTATAATCCTCTCTCTGTGGGCAGGTTCAACCATATCTGAGTTCATGTAACGTCCCAAAATTATTGGATATGCCTTTCTTATATTTGGGTTATCTCTAGTTTCTATGTCTAATGATGGCGCTGATGCTTGAAAGGATTCAGCCTGTGCATTTAACTGGTCAAGCTGTTTTTTTATATTTCTCTGTAAGTTTGCTGATCTCGTTACATGCTTGTGTGTGACCTTCGGAACAATGCTTCATTAGGCGATCAAGAAAATCCTCTGCAGCATCAACATTGGTGTAGAGCATAGATATGTTGAGTATGAATAAGAATATCTTGAAAGATTCAGTAGATAATTTCTTTACCACATAGTACGTTTCTTTTGTAACCTAACTATTAGCAGTGCCTTTCAATTTACTATAGAATGAGGACAGATAACAAATGCCTGTGCTGAAATGATTCGTCTTTTTCTGGCATTAAGAAATGTTGGTATTCATTTATATCATTGAATTGCGACACTATCAGCAACAGGCATTTTAAATGGTCAAGTAGGCGTACCGTTTACAAGCGGCTAACCCGGTATTCTTGCCAAGATGCAGACGGCTTTATAGTTCGGCTCCTCTAGGCACTGGAACAGTCTTGATTATACCTATGCACAACACACCGTAGGACGCATCGCTAAATGAACCGGCCTAGGCCGGTTTTTGCCTATCGGTTATGTCCCTTTTTTGCTGCGGTGATCAGTCTCAGGGCATTCAGTCGAATAAATCCGGTTGCGTCTTTTTGTTCGTAATTTCCATGATCGTCTTCAAATGTAGCGATATTTTCATCAAAGAGGCTATCATCTGAGCGCCTGCCCACTACTTCAACATTACCTTTGTAAAGTCTCAGCCTGACTTCACCGTTTACGTACAGCTGGGACTGATCAATCATCTTCTGCAATATTATGCGTTCGGGAGACCACCAATACCCGTTATAAATCAGGCTGGCATAGCGGGGCATCAGGTCGTCTTTCAGGTGTGCTACTTCACGATCTAGGGTGATTGATTCAATGGCTCGGTGTGCCTTGAGCATGATGGTACCTCCTGGTGTTTCATAGCAGCCACGCGACTTCATGCCAACATAGCGGTTTTCAACGATGTCTTGGCGACCAATACCATTGGCGTTGCCCAACTCATTGAGCCTGCTTAACACTTCCACAGGTTTCATATCCTGCCCATCAATGGTGATAATGTCCCCTTTTTTGTACCCTAAAGTGATATAAGTCGGGGTATCCGGTGCCTTTTCGGGAGACAGGCTCCAGCGCCACATCTCATCAAGTGGTTCATTCCAGGGATTCTCGAGCTCGCCGCCTTCGTAGGAAATGTGTAGCAGGTTGGCATCCATGGAGTATGGTGAGGCCCCGCCCCGCTTCATTTCTATCGGAATGCCTCGGCTTTCGGCGTATGCAAGCAGCATCTCGCGTGAGGTCAGCTGCCACTCACGCCACGGTGCAATTATCCGTATCTCTGGTTTCAAGGCATAGGCCCCCATTTCAAAACGGACCTGATCGTTGCCCTTACCAGTGGCGCCGTGTGATATGCTGTCGGCCCCGGTTTCATCTGCAATTTCGATCATCCGCTTTACAATCAGCGGCCTAGCAATAGAAGTCCCAAGCAGATATTCACCCTCATAGACAGCATTGGCGCGAAACATCGGATAAATATAATCTCGTACAAACTCGGACGTCAAATCCTCTATATAGATTTTCCTGACACCCAGCTGCCGAGCCTTGTCTCGCGCAGCTTCAACTTCTTCCCTCTGACCAATATTGACTGTAAACGTAACTACCTCGCAGCTATAAGTATCCTGTAGCCAAGCGAGAATGACCGATGTATCAAGTCCGCCTGAATACGCTAGCACAACTTTGTTGACAGGGATATTTTTTGTGTTCACTAACACCTCCACCCAAATAAAATCGAAAGGGGAGTGGGCATTATGCCGTAATTGGTTATAGAATAGCATTTGCGTTCTTATTGCCTTGATAATTCACGGGCCTGTCCATACCTCGCCGTATGTGAATTTTGATACAGCTTAAGGAACTTCCAGCTTGTGTTTTTGATGCGAGGTGGGTATAAAGTGTGCTTTTGGAAGCTAGGCTTGTTTTTAGGTTATTCAAGATGGTTTCCGATGAAAATTAGTTATCAGGATTGAATCCAATGTCCAGAGTATGTCAGGTTACAGGGAAGCGCCCTATGGTGGGCAACAATGTCTCTCACGCACATAACAAGACGCGCCGCCGTTTCTTGCCTAATTTGCACATTCACAAATTCTGGGTTGAAGAGGAAAAGCGCTGGGTGAAGCTGTGCGTTTCTATCAAAGGTATGCGTATGATAGACAAACTCGGTATTTCCGAGGTGTTGGCGCACATTCGTGCCCGTGGCGAAAAAACTTAGGAAGAAGAGTTATGCGTGACAAAATCAAACTTGTTTCGTCTGCCGGTACTGGTCATTTCTATACTACTGACAAAAACAAGCGGGCCATGACCGAGAAGCTTGAGATCAAAAAATTTGATCCGATTGTTCGTAAGCACGTGATTTACAGGGAAGCCAAAATCAAGTAGCCGCTCTCTGATGAGAAGCGATTCTGTGTCTGGTTGTATGAAAACCAGTTGGCATCCGGTGAGTGCCATTTCAGGAGCGCCAAAAGCAGCATGTTGTCAGGTATAGCATTTGGGGAGGCGCACCCGGCTGAGGCACTTTCACTCAGGCTACTACCGTCCTCTCTATTATGATCTTCGAGACGTATTCGGATTACGTCATTGTGCGGAGCACATTATTCAAGCGGTTCTTATGGCGTGCGGCCTTGTTCCTATGGATAAGGCCCTTGCCATAGGCAAGGTCAATGATTCGGACCGCGGTTCTGTAAGCTATTTGTGCAGCCGTTTTATCACCACCTTCTACCGCATGGGTGACCGCCTTGATGGCGGTGCGCAGGCGTGATCGTGATGCTGCATTGCGGGTATTACGCCTGTCTGCTTGGCGGGCGCGTTTTCTTGCTTGAGGACTGTTAGCCACTGTCAGCTCCTAGAAAGATTTGGTTTGCACTCTGATCGAGATCATGGAGTGCGGCTAATAAGGGTGCCTAATGTAGGAGTTTCTGACGGTAATGTCAACATCTGGTTTTGTCCGATATAATATGAATGTATGAATCTGAAAGGGGTGCATCCGACATAAAGTTGGCCTGAAAAAGCGTG
This sequence comes from Gammaproteobacteria bacterium, assembly GCA_028289815.1. Taxonomy (GTDB): domain Bacteria; phylum Pseudomonadota; class Gammaproteobacteria; order JAJDYQ01; family JAJDYQ01; genus JAJDYQ01. The sequence continues at coordinate 23,008 of JAPYNQ010000033.1, forward strand.
ATTCTGGGAGCATCCCCCCACACTGCCCGATATCCTGCTTGGTTCTACCAGGATTTTTCTCAGACTTTGCTACAGACTACCCGTAAATCAACAAGGAGCATGAATATGAAAGCAATAGGATATAACCAGAATGGGCCGATTGATGCCTCGGATGCATTGATTGCATTTGATGCGAAAACACCGGAATTACGGGAGCGTGATCTCTTGGTTGAAGTGAGGGGTATTTCAGTGAATCCGGTGGATGTAAAGGTGCGCACCATGTTCCCGGTTGAAAACGGTACGAAAATTATAGGGTATGATGCGGCGGGTATTGTCAGGCAACTGGGGAGTGGCGTCAGAAATTTCAAAGTTGGTGATGCGGTTTTTTATGCGGGTGATATTACAAGACCGGGAACAAATTCCGAGCTCCATGCCGTTGATGAAAGAATTGTGGGCACGAAACCAGAGTCGCTCGACTTTGCCGAGGCTGCCGGATTTCCGCTGACATCTATTACCGCTTGGGAGCTTTTATTTGACTCTCTGGAGCTTCAGGAAGATGGCGGCGAAGGTGACACGCTATTAATCATTGGTGGAGCCGGTGGCGTGGGTTCCATTCTCATCCAACTGGTTAAAAAGCTTACAAAGCTTACGGTGATTGCAACCGCCTCGCGTCCGCAGACAGTGGCATGGGTTCAGAAAATGGGAGCAGACTATGTAATCAACCATCACGAGTCGCTTACTGATCAGGTCAGAAAACTGGGACTGGAACCGCGTTATGTTGCAGCACTGACCGGAACAGCCGGTCATTTCGCTGCTATCATTGAACTCATCAAGCCGCGTGGCCACATTGCATTGATTGATGATCCTAAAGTACTGGACATTATGCTAGGCAAGCCTAAGGCACTGAGCTTTAGCTGGGAGTTTATGTTTGCCCGTCCCATGTACCAGACAGATGATATGAACAGGCAGCATCATCTCTTAAATCGTGTCTCAGAAATGATTGATAATGGTATTCTGGTTTCCACGGTGGGTAACAATCTTGGCAGACTGAGCACGGCTAATCTCAAAAAAGCCCATGAACTTCAGGAAAGTGGTTGTGTTATCGGTAAAAACGTACTTGAAGGGTTTTGAGATAATAAATTCATTTATGGTTTAGGGAAAACATCGTTCTTTATTTGGGTTCGCGGATATGCAAGACGTCCGACGGTCGTAACTTTTCCCGGCGGCAGGTCTTGTGTGCGGCCGTATGAGCTATACTTGTAAGTCAAGTCCGCCGACGGCTACGCATAAAGAAAATTTTTTCGGCCCTGACATTGGGTATCATTCCAATTTTGATTTTAGATTTTGACGGTATTGTCTGCCGGTACTATCAGGGTAAAGTCTTGACTATTTCATACAATCTGGCGTCCGAGTCTGCCAGCGTTAGTGCCTCTCCCACATATCATGCAGATGCTTCTTTCGTTAAAAAACTTTTTGTCAGCGAAGAAGGATTTATTGTCATTGTATCTCAGGATGTTATGATTGATGGCAGCAGGGGAGAAAATCTATCCATTCAGAAATATCGCAAGGAGAAGGTTTTACTCAATGGCATAATATCCCTCCTGACGAATCAGACAGGGTCAGAGACTTGGGTTGTATTTTTAATGGAGCAACCTTATTTACTTCTGGATAGCTGTGGCTTTAATTCCCTTTCTCGCCTGTTGGGTCTTTGGCAACTCATAAAGACTGTTTAGTAGGGGAATTATTTACTTGACTCCACCTATCCGCCAGAGTAGGATCGTCTCACAGTAAGACGCGGAGACGGGAAATGGCACTGAACGACGGCGTGACGATCAGCTTGTTTCAGCTCTTCGAGCGGTTCCCGGACGCGGAATCGGCCCGAGTGTATCTCGAAGCGCAGCGGTGGAACGGTCAGCCGGTCTGCCCACACTGCGGCGGCGACAAGATCACGTCCCGCAAGGGGAAGCGGCTCGGCTACCATCGCTGCCGGGGATGCACGGAGGAGTTCACGGTCCGCACCGGGACCATCTTCGAGCGGTCTCACGTCAAGTTGCACAAGTGGATCTGGGCGATCTACCTCATTGTGACCGCCCGCAAGGGCATTTCCTCCATGCAGATCTCGAAGGAGATCAGCGTGACGCAGAAGACAGCGTGGTTCATGTTGGGGCGGCTCCGGGAAACGTGCGGCGGGAACCTCGACCAGTTGAGCGGCATCATCGAGATCGACGAGGCGTACATCGGCGGGAAGGAGAAGAACAAGCACGGGGACAAGCGGCTGGACGCAGGGCGCGGCACCGTCGGCAAGCAGCCGGTCCTCGGGATGCGCGAACGCGGCGGGAAATCCGTTGCCATGCCGGTCGAGGGCACCGACAAGGCCACGCTGCACGCCAAGATCAAGCGCCACGTCGCGCCGGGGTCGAAGATCTACACCAACGAACACGGCAGCTACCGGGGCCTAGACGCCGCCTACGCGCACCACAGCGTGAATCACGGCGCCGGGGAGTACGTGGGGCGCGAACGACATTCACATCAACGCCGCCGAGTCCATGTGGGCGCTCCTCAAGCGCGGACTCTACGGCACTTGGCACAAGGCCAGCCGCAAGCACCTGCACCGCTACGTGAACGAGTGCACCTTCCGGCTCAATGAGGGCAACGTGAAG
>JAPYNQ010000034.1 GCA_028289815.1 Gammaproteobacteria bacterium
CCCCTGATTGATTACTACGTGATATTTGCCGCCCGTATCAGCTTCGGCAGGCTTGGCGCCATTTTTGCTGCATTTTCTTTCTCAGCCCCGGTTCGTTTTCAACGGCATATTGCAGGAAGGTTTTTGCCACCAGAGAGAGTTCCCTGCCTTTGGGATAGACAATGTACCACTGGCGTATGATCGGAAAACCCTGCACATCCAGGATCGTTACCGGGCTATCCCTGCCATCCGGAGTCATGGTATGGAGCGAAAGCACGGACAGCCCCAGACCGCCGACTATGGCATGTTTGATCGCCTCATTGCTGCCCAGCTCCATACGCACCTTGATCTGCAGATTTTTTTCTCGAAATACCCGCATCATAATATCGCGAATGCCCGACCCCGGTTCCCGGATGATAAATGGTTGTTCGGCGATTTCTTTCAGGGAAATATTTTTTTTGCCGGAGAGCGGATGATCATGTGGTGCGAGCACTACCAGCGGATTCGGTGAAAACGGGTGCATCTCAATATCCGTTTCGTAGTCAGCCATTTGCCCTAGGATATACAGATCATCTCTGTTGTTGAGCATGCGTTCAATAACACGCTCACGGTTGGTGACTTTCAGCGATAGGTCAATGCCGGGATACAGCCGGCTGAACTCGCCTAGTATCTCAGGTGCGATGTATTTTGCCATGGTAATACCGGAGATTCGCAGACGACCTTTTTTCATGCCTTTGAGATCATCCACCTTAGTCTCCAGGTTGGAGAGGGCGGTGAATATCTTGCTACAGGCTTCATAAAGCTCATGGCCGGCTTCCGTCGGTATGGTGTTGCGCCCGACATGCTCAAACAGCGGCAGGCCCACGGTACTGGTGAGTTTTTTAATTTGCATAGAAACAGTAGGTTGGGTCAGAAACAGTTCTTCGGCGGCACGGGTAAAGCTGTTGTGTCGCACAATGGCCTCAAATATCTGGAGCTGTCGCAGCGTGACGTGGCGGATCAGGCGATTCGGAATGTCGCTGACCCGGACATTATTTTGTTGTGGGGTTGTATTTTTCACTTTATCTTTTGGCGGGCTATTTGTCTGTGGGGAATTTCGCAGCGCCTAGTTTTGGGTATCCTGCCTCAGCGCTGTTCATCATGCAATACACAGAGAAGCCCGGAACAGTTCCATGCTCGGCCCGAGGTGAAATCTGGCAGGGCATGAGATATTACGATTCACTCGGGGCCTTCCTAGATCTCATCCAGTAATTGATCCACCATTGACTCTGCCTGCCGCAGATATCCACCGCCAAAAAGATTAAAATGGTTGATAACGTGATAAAGGTTATACAGTGTCTTTCTGACCTTATAGCCTTCATCCAGAGGCCATATATCATTATAGGCATCATAAAACGCTGCTCCTGGCCGGCCAAACAGTTCGGTCATTGCAATATCCGTTTCACGATCTCCGTAATAAGCGGCCGGATCAAATATGACTGGTTCGCCGTTGTTGTCAAATGACCAGTTACCTCCCCATAAATCGCCATGTAGCATTGAAGCCCTGGGTTTGTAGCTTTTGAAGAAACAGGGTACGGACTCAATCAATTTATTGCCCCTGTTTATCAGATAGTTACTGCAACCTTTGCGCTTTGCCAGCCGAAGCTGGAACCGTAAACGCCGGTCCTGCCAAAACCTGATCCAGTCGTCATCCGGATTATTTTCCTGCAGGGTTGTACCGATGGTGTTGTGCGTTTCAAAGCCAAAAGTTTCTTTAATATGCCCGTGCATGGCTGCCAGTTTTTCTCCCAGTTTTGCGGCGTTGCCCCGCCCGACCAGATGGATGTACCCAAGCACCAGATAGCTTTGTCCGTCCGCTTCGCCGTGGCACACGGGCCTTGGTACGTTGACTGTGCCGGTATTTGCTATCGCCTGCAGGCCCGCGGCCTCGGCAATAAACATATCAAGCCGTTGCGCGGAATTGGTTTTTACAAAATAGCTGCGGCTACCATTATCCAGTCGAAAGGCATTATTGATGCAGCCACCACCGATTGACTGTTGTTTGCCGGCTTGAAAATGGTTGCCGGTCGTACTGCTGATGTTACTGGCAATTGCCTGAATTAGTTCCATCATTCCTGTGTCGCTATCACAAGGGAGGCATTATATGCCGGTTTATACGAGAGTATTCATCTCCCGACTGAGCCGATCGTGCAGCGGGCTGGTTCTGGGAAAATGTGCAAGAAGAAACTTCATCTGGTCCGCCAGCACTCGTCTTCCCTGGAGATAAACATACTCGGCATGGGTTGGTGTAAACGGTATTGCCAGAAGCTCCATACCCGCTTCTTCCGGCGTGCGACCGGCTTTGTGATTATTACACCGCCTGCAAGCAGTGACGACATTATTCCAGGCATCCTGCCCCTGCCGGCTGATGGGTGTAACGTGGTCACGGGATAATAATTTTGACCGGAATTTGTTGCCGCAATATAAACACATATGGCCGTCCCGTTTGAATAGCGCGGTATTATTCAATGGTGCCAGATAGTGTTGCCGTATTTTATGTATGCCCTTGACATTACCTCTGGTTGCAATAATTGAGTTGACTTCGACAATACTGCGCTTGCCGGTGATGGCGTTTATCCCTCCATGAACCTCATATAACAGGGCACCGCAGGTATAGGCAACCACATCAAGATGATAGAACCGAACAGCCTGCCGATAGGAAATCCATTCCAGTGGCATACCGGAGACATCCGTTCGGAGGGCTTGTTGATTCAGATCGCTGCCGGGGTTTGCTGTCATAGCCTGTCTCTTGATTTTCAGTCATTCTGCAAAAAATCGGCATAATTGCAATGCCTTTCTTGTCTGAGTATGCCGAATCAGCACCATTTCTGAACAAGCCGCTGTCTCCGGCAGATTCGGATCATTGAAATTTCGATATGTGTCACCTGAATTGCGGAATTGCTGCAACAAGTTCAGCAGCCGACTGAAAACGGTTTTTCGCAGATTTGGCCAGCATTTTCTCCAGCAGAGGCTGGTACTTTTGATAGGGTGCCCAAAGTTTTGGTATTTCCGCATGGACATGTTTGTAGAACAGCGTCATCGGATTATCCGCACGATATGGTTTTTCTCCGGTTAGCATTTGGTAGTAAATAATGCCTAGGCTATAGATATCGGAGCGCCCATCGACACGCCGGCCCATTGCTTGTTCCGGACTGACATAAGAGGGAGTGCCGTAAACCTCACCGTGTTCGCTCAGATCTTTTTCAACCGCCATCTGCGCCAAGCCAAAATCAAGAATAGCGAGTGTGTCGTCTGCGCGGAACAGTATATTGCCGGGTTTAAGGTCCCGGTGGACAATTTTTTTACGATGCACAGCGTCCAGACCATCAGCAATCTGCTGTACATAATCCAGAGCCTGCTCAGGTGCTATCCTTCTTCGTATGCGGTGAGTCAGGTTTCCGCTGGGAAATCTTTCCATCACAATAAAGGCATACTCGTCAGTGAACTTCTGACCGAAAATCCTGGCAACATGAATATTTTTAATACTGTCTAATACATTAGACTCGCGGATAAAGCGTTCGATCATACGGCTATCCTCAATGTTATCCATGTCCAATACTTTAACTGCCACCTTCATGCCATCCAGATCTCTTTCAGCCAGGTAAACCCGCGACATACCGCCTCGTCCGAGTTCGCGTACCAGACGATAACCGCGCAGGTCCGGGATTTGTTGTCCCGCCAGGATTTCTGAATTGGACGAGGACGACACAGTGGCAGACTTTGCAGTGTCGGGGCTTGCATAGGGGTGCTTTCGAAGACCACTCTCCGACAGACGCCTCATGCCCTCTGCAATAGAGGTATTCAGCGCAGCTGAGGTCAGCCCTTCCAAGGGGAGAATATTAGGTGAAGAGGCGGTATCCCGGCTTGTACTGATCAGGATGATCAAGGGCAGGCTGCCATTTCCAGATTGTTCAAGCAGATCCAGAATCGCTTCGTCAGTATGATCGAAGCCGTTCAATATAATGGCATCGGAGCTTCTGAGTTCTTCGCTGGTAGCAAAGTCCTCAATGTTGAATTCCTCTATATCGGCACCCGGCCAGCCTGAATCAAGATACTGGTTCAGGAGAAGAGAACTTTCTTCCAGATGGTCAATTATGGCAAAATGATGTCCCATAATCAGCAGTGCCTCGGCGAATGTAACTTCGAGAATTGTTATTGGTTAACGCTAACCGGCCTCACCAATTTTAACCTGTTTTATCACCCAAATAAAAATGAACTTTTCGGGTATATACCCTGACCGGGGTGTCAATAATATAACATCTTTATGAATTTTTTCTTTTTTACGGGATCAGCATTGTCAACCTTACATCAAACAGGGATTCATATTATCGGCATTATTTTTTGTCTGACCGTGATTCAGCCCCTTTATGCTGCCGGCAAGGATACTGCACTCAGTGGGCTTGAAGGCGAGGACATGCGCTTGTCTGACTATATCGGCAAGGGGAAGTGGGTGTTATTCAATGTATGGGGACCTAAATGTCCTCCCTGTATTGAGGAAGTGAGTGAACTGACCTCTTTTCACGATGATCACGAGGACAGTGATGCCATAGTAGTGAGCTTGGCGTTGGACTTTCCGAGCTTTGGCTATGCAAAGGCGGATCAGGTGGCAGCTTTTGTAGATGACTACTTTGTGAATTTTCCCGTAATGCTGGGGGACTCTGTGTTATCAGAGAAGATCACGGGTAAACGGCTCCTGGGGATGCCGACAACTTATCTGTATGCCCCCGACGGCACACTGGCGACTGTTCGCATAGGTACGATTACCTAGGACATGATAGAGCGCTTCATCGCACAATATAAGCCACGTAACTGAGCTAGCGGCCAAACAGCTTAGCGATGATACCGCCTAAAAAACCCCTTTTCCTGGCACTCCGACGACGAGCAGAGGTTGGCCCCCCTACCACATTCAAGAAACGTTCAGCTATATCATTGCTGGTTTCCTTGCTCAACATCTTGAAAAGATAATCCACCGAAATCCCGCGCCCTTTCAGCTCTTCTGTTTGTTCTTTGATCCACGCATCAGATGGTTTTTTCTTCATACCTTTTATGAAGCCATCAATCAGTGTTTTCGACCACATTGTATGATCATCAGCCATGGGCAGACTCCTTAAAATATTTGCCAAGTTAGGCATTTTAATCTAATAATCTGGCGGATTATGCAGAAAAATACCATGAAGTAAACAGATATTTGCCTATGTAGCAGGGAATTGGGTCCTGAACATCCGGGTGACCTGCATATCGGTTGCCGGTGTGTCCTCAGCCACAAAGCGCAGGCGAATATCGCCAATCTCGATCACATCGTTATTTTGCAGATTCTGCGCCTTTACTTCCTGACTGTTGACCTGGATACCATTTTTGGAACCAAGGTCCCTGATGGAGAACTGACCCATGTCATTGAGGTGTATTTCAGCGTGATATCGGGATATGGCAGAATCCGGCAGGGCAATATCATTTTCACGGTATCGGCCGATTTTTGTCGAGAATGAACGAACAGGGTAGCGCCGCGATCTCTGTTCACCATCCATAATCTCCAGCCAGGCAATGGCAGGGGCTTCCTCACCCTCCTCTCTGTCCTGATGATGTGGGGAACCCTTGCTGCTCCGGGGCCTGAGGCGCCATAGCAATACGATAATGGATACAGCAAGCAGGATACTTAATAACAGCAGGGCTTGATGTGCGGTATCCGTGGTTTGCGGGCTTTCCCGTACCCGCTCAATGACAACGGTCGGTTGCGGGGTTACCTCCTCAATCACAGATTGTATCTCCACTTTATCCGGTAAAGTTACCGGTACAGGTATCAATATCTGTGCGGATGGAGTTTGTAATGAAAGCTGCAAGTGATGCTTGCCGGCAAGATTGGCTGCTACGGCAGCAGAGAAATCTACATCGTAACTGTCAGCGGCATTCAGGCCGTTAAGGATTGTATTGATATCCTGTGGTTGTAAATAATAGTATGCCGGTCTTGCTGCAACATAGATGCCGCCCGTGTCTTCAGACAGGCGTCGCAGGGTCTGTAAGGCAACGCTGCCGGAGACGCTGTCGGCATAGCCAATCGCATAAAGGTTAATCCTGTTTTGTATGGCTGAACGTACAACATCACGATGAAAATAGGCATGATCCTCCGCGAGTCCGTCCGACATCATCAATACTGATTTAACATCTGCGGTGGTCTGCTTCAGAATGTTAATGGCTTCAAGGGTGTTTCTATAAAGCTCCGTTGTTTTGCCTTTTGCATTGATTGAGCCGGCTTCTTGAATGATTTTTTCCTTGCTGCTTCCGAGTGGGGCCAGGAGATGCAGTTCCGTATCAAATCGGGCAATCCCGATCAGGGTTTGGTCCGGCAACCGGGTTACAATTTCCTCAATATGAGTGACCTGATTCCTGATCGAGTCAACCCGACGGGGATCGCTGGAATCAATCAACAGCAATACAGCTGCAATGGTTTGCCGCCCGCTTTCCTGCAGTTCCAGATCAATATCATTCAGGCTCGCTTTTAACTGCGGACGGTTTTTCTGCCCGGACATATCCCGAACCGTGAGCAATACGCGATTACCGACTTCCTGCTGATAAAGAACTGCCGTATTATCACGCACAACCATATTGGCGCAGAGAAAACCGGCGTTCGATATAAGTGCTGTGAACAGAAAGATTCGATATATCTGTCGCATCCGGGGATTATAGACTCATCCGGTAAAGAATTAGGTATATTTCAAAATAAGGTCATCATTGCAGGTTTAAGTTCATGCGCCGAAGAGATTTTTTGAAGACAGCATTGATCTGTGGGGTATCGGCCCAGTATGGCCAACTCCTGATAACAGCAGGTGCCTCGCCCGGTTCGCTGGAAAATATATCAGATTCAAGGTTTGGTCCCATACAGCAAGACCCCGGACATATCCTGAATCTGCCGAAGGGTTTTTATTATCAGATTATCTCCGGTATCGGTCAGGAAATGGAAGATGGCTTGAAAGTTCCGGGCTGGCCGGATGGTATGCATGCCTTTCCTCTGGACAGAGACCGCATCATTATACTATGTAACCATGAATTGGACATGACACAAACCGACCTGTCCTGCTGGCAGGGCGCTGATATAGCATTAAAACGGAAGTACATCCCCAGAGTCTATGATCGGAACCGGGATGGAGTATTGGCACCGGGCGGAGTTCGGCGCCTTGTCTACAATCTTAAATCCCGTCGCCTAGAACGCCAGCACATGGCACTGGTCGGCACACTTAGAAATTGCTCCGGGGGAATGACCCCTTGGAGCAGCTGGATCAGCTGTGAGGAGTCGGTGGCTGGGCGTGGGGAGCATGGGCTATACCAGTCGCATGGATACTGTTTTGAAGTACCGGCAAAGAAAGCAGGTATGCAGCAAGCCGTGCCGATCAAGGCTATGGGACGCTTTAACCACGAGGCCGCTCTTGTCGAACCTGCAACGGGTATCGTCTATATGACAGAAGACCGGCGGAACGGACTGTTCTATCGGTATTTGCCCGACAGTCCCGGAAATCTGGCAGCAGGCGGCAGGCTTCAGGCCCTGGCTGTAAAAAACTCAGCCGGAGCGCTGGCGACCGGCAATCAAAGGCCGCCCCTGTTTCCCGTACAGGAACCTCAAGATGTGGGATGGGTGGACCTTGAAAATGTTGATTCATCGGATGATCACCTCAGGCAGCAAGGAATATCCAGGAATGCAGCAACATTCATCCGGGGAGAAGGCATGGCTTTGCAACAGGATAATAAGGGTTCGCTGATATGGTTTATGTGTACAGAGGGTGGTGTTCAGGGTCTGGGGCAAATATTTAACTACAGGCTTTCTCCCGATGAAGGCCGGCATGGCGAGAATAAAAAACCCGGACAGCTTACCCTGTTCAGTGAACCCAATAACCCGCAGCTGCTGCGCCACGGGGATAACCTGGTGTTAATGCCAAATGGCGATTTACTCGTTTGCGAGGACCATGACCAGAAGCAGAGATTGATCGGTGTTACCCCTGAGGGCAGTTACTATGTAGTAGCGGAAAATGCGCGAAGTGCAGCAGAATTTGCCGGTGCAACCTTCAGCTTCGATGGAATGGTTTTATTTGTCAATCTGCAACAGCAAAACAGCACGTTAGCGATAACAGGACCATGGCATAATAAAGTACAGGTCGGATAAAGAAGAGTAATTCCGAATCAGCCGATTATCTGGTCCACAGCATCAATCATGGCGGCTTCCTGAAATGGTTTTACCATATATCCAACCGCGCCCTGCCGCTGTCCATAGACAATATCCGCTTGCTCACCCTTGGATGAGACAATAATGACAGGGATGTCTGATGTCTCAGGATCTCTGGTCAGTTTACGGGTTGCCTGGAAACCATTCATGCCCGGCATAACCAGATCCATCAGAATAAGATCCGGTTTTTTTGTGCGGGCTTTTTCGATACCGACTTCTCCGTCTTCTGCAAAGAAGACTTCGTGGCCCAGTCCTTCAACCACTTTTGCAATCGACTGTGAACAGGTGATTGAATCATCAACAATGAGTACGGATGCCATGGTTCTATATCTCCTAAATTATTGTTTCTCAGGTAATGATCTCGGTAAGCGAGGGATCGCCCGAAGTATCAATATGCAGCTCTCTGATATTTGGCACACGCCAGACTATATAAGCGGCCATAGCAGTTTTCAGGGATATGTTATGGCTTTCCAGTGCCAGCATCAGCCGCTCGGCAACAATCTGGCTGCGCTGAAGCAGGGTAGGTTCATGGACATACTCAGGTCCCATACGCCAGCCGCCATCCATGTCCTTATCCATATGGGTAAAAAAATTCATACCGTGCTCAATATCGGAATGATCAACTGATACTGTATATTGATTCCCCTCTATAAATACATCGAACTGAGTATTCTTAGCTAGCATATATAGCTGCTGCTTCGCTTGATTTTTGCAAAGTACAAACTTAAAGCCTACACAAATTAGAGAATCATACAGGATAATTTAGACATGTTAAGGATTCAGCGGCCACAAAATACAGATAAATGGTAACAGTTCATAAAGTACAGACATGATTATTTACATCTTAAGACAAGTACTAATATTACACTTGTAAATATATCAAACAGAATTTACTACTTGGCACTATGAATCAGTCTCACTGATGTCTGGCTGCAAAAGCAGATCTGGCTGTTATCTTAGATCAGAAAAAAGTAACCGCATGACAAGAAGTGTCCAGGGTTCAGTGGTCGCAAATCACAGATAAACGGTAGCAGCTCATACAATTATGAGCGGGTTATTTATAACCTGGGGACAATGTCCGGCACACAGCGCCGCTTATTACTCCCCTCTACTGATCATCGTCCTCTGAACCGCAGGTAACCAAGGAACGGCTGAAAATCAGCCGGAAGGTACTGCTGTGGCAGCATTGCGCAGTGCCGAAACTTTTATGTAATCACCATACACTGAGGTTTTCGCATCGGTTCGTCTCGCCTGGAGCCACCTCACTATCAGTTAGTCAGATCCATGATATGGGCAGGCCTTTGTGAAGCATAACTGCCCGGATCAAAGCTATAGCGAACCGGTTCAGAGATAAACTCCATCCGGTTGCATACAGGGCACTGGTGCCACTCTAAAAAACTTTCCTGATGATTTTCCCGCTTGACCAGGCGCATATGGGAATAACAGCGTGTGCATTGCATAAAAACACCTCTTCTGATGTTGACAATCATTTTCCGGACTGAAAGGTCGGTCGGTTCGCTCCGATAGTCTTTAATCCCAGTTTAACCCGCCGCCGGTCTGATATTCGGTCACACGGGTTTCAAAAAAATTCTTTTCCTTGCGCAGATTAACCTGTTCATCAAGCCAGGGCAGAGCGGCTTCCCGGCTTGCAGGGAAAGGCTCTTCCAAGTTCAGCTGGCGGGCACGGCGATTAGCGATAAAGCGGAACTGGTTATTGTGCACCTCTTTGGAATAGCCCAGGATTGGAGTACGCAGTATATAACCGGCATACGCGGATTCGGCTGCCTCGGCCTCGTCCCACATGGCGCGAATCGCCTGCGGGTCCAGCTTAACGCCTTCTTCCCGGATAATCTGTTTGACCACGCGGATACCGAAAGATGCGTGCATGACCTCATCGCGCATGATGTACTGCAGCTGTTCGGCGGTACCTTTCATCAGGCCACGGCGCTGCAATGCAAAAATAGGACTAAAGCCATTGTAAAACCAGCAACCCTCAAAGATGCCGCTAAAAAAAATGTACGCCATGACAAAATTTTCCAGTTCATCGCGGTCATTCAGATCAATATCGCTGCGCAGAATGGAGTGCAGCCGGCAATTGGCGATCTGAATCTTGCCGTTGATCTCTGGCACCACACGATAGCGATTATAAACCTCGCTCTGGTCCAGTCCGATAGTCTCAATGCAATGCTGGTAAGTCCAGGTATGCAGCGATTCTTCATAGACCTGACGCGCCTGATAGATTTGCAGTTCCGGAGCACTCATTTTCTCCATCACGGCCAAGCCGATATTGCGCATGGCGAGGATATCGGAAGTGGTGAGATAGGACAGCACATTTTCATACACATGGCGCTCTGCCTGCGTCAGCTTGTGATAATAGTCGTGTACATCCTGTGCCATATTGATATCCAGTGGCGTCCAGTGATTTTTGTTGGCATTGAGAAAATAATTCCATGCCCAAGGATACTTAAAAGGTGCTAACTGATTGATATCCGTCATACCATTGATAACGCGCTTGTCATCGGGATTAACCGGACGGGTGTCAGTAATTTTCGGAGCAGCGGAAGTCTCCGGGGCATAAGCGCCTGCCAGTACTCCGGTTGTGGTATATGGCATCTGGTCGCCGTTACCCGGTTGGGGTCCGGGTTCGGCAGCAGTGCCCGAATGTCCCGATGCAGATAGAGGAAACACTGATGGATGGAATACCTTTTCAGGCGTATTGCCACCGACCCCGGACCTGGCTGCATCACAAGCAACCGGCGATGGCGCAACCACCCCGGCATCAGGAGGCGTCATTCCGGCTTCCGCCGTGCCGGAATTCGGTATCAGGCCGGCGAGTGGGTCATCCCATTGCTGTAACATCGTATAAACTCCTTTAGCATTGATTTCTGTTTTACTGGCATGCCTCACAGTCAGTGCCGAGGGCAGCGCAGGTTCCGGGTATCGCAGCAGGGTCGGCATTATCACCCTGCATGTTATCGCTACCGGTTTTTTCCATGTGAGTTGCGCCTATGGAGCGCAGGTAATAGGTGGTTTTCAGGCCACGGATCCAGGCCAGCTTATACAGATTATCCATTTTCCGGCCTGATGGCTCAGCCATGTACAGATTGAGCGACTGTGCCTGGTCGATCCATTTCTGGCGACGGGCAGCAGCCTCGACCAGCCAGCGCGGATCAATTTCAAATGCCGTAGCATACTGATCCTTGATATCCTGTGGGATACGGCTGATCGGCTGCACACTGCCATCGAAATACTTCAGGTCATTGACCATGACCTCATCCCACAGCTCACGGGATTTCAGCTCTGCAACGAGATGCGGATTAATGATCGTGAACTCCCCTGACAGATTTGATTTGACAAACAGATTTTGATAAGTCGGTTCGATGGACTGACTGGTGCCACAGATATTGGAAATCGTTGCGGTAGGCGCAATAGCCAAGCAGTTAGAGTTACGCATACCGTCTGTCATGACCTGTTTGCGCAGTGCATTCCAATCCAGCGTAGCGGAACGATCCAGCTGCAAATATCCGCCCCGGCCTTTTTCCAGTATGTCGATAGAATCAATCGGCAGAATCCCCTGAGACCAGAGCGAACCGTCAAATGACGAATATTTGCCACGCTCCACAGCCAGATTACTCGATGCCTTGATCGCATAGTAGCTGACAGCCTCCATGGAGCGATCAGCAAACTCCACGGCTGTCTCGGACGCATAAGCCATTTTCGACTTATACAACGCATCCTGAAAGCCCATGATGCCGATACCGACCGGGCGGTGTTTCATATTAGAGTGGCGCGCCTGCGGCACACTGTAGTAATTGTAATCAATGACATTATCCAGCATACGCATTGCGGTGCAGATCGTCCTTTCCAGTTTCTCCATATCTAGGCCATCTTCATTGACATGCTGTGCCATATTGACGCTGCCGAGATTACAGACAGCGACCTCCTCATCACTGGTATTCAGAGTGATCTCGGTACACAAATTAGAAGAATGGACAATACCGGTATGCTGTTGTGGTGAACGCAGATTACAAGGATCCTTAAACGTCACCCACGGATGACCGGTTTCAAATAGCAAACCGAGCATTTTACGCCACAGATCGACGGCCTGTATTTTCTTATGGCTACGCAAGCGGCCGCTCTCAGCCATAGACTCATATTCCTGATAGCGCTTTTCAAACGCCAGACCGGTCAGATCATGCAGGTCAGGGGTTTCATCCGGCGAAAACAGCGTCCATACCTCTTCTTCACTGACGCGCTTCATAAACAGATCCGGGACCCAGTTAGCGGTATTCATATCATGGGTACGGCGGCGCTCATCACCGGTATTCTTGCGCAGATCCAGAAACTCCTCGATATCCAGATGCCAGGTTTCCAGATAGGCACACATGGCACCCTTACGCTTACCGCCCTGATTGACCGCAACAGCGGTATCATTGGCAACCTTCAGAAAAGGCACGACACCCTGAGACTTGCCGTTAGTGCCTTTGATATGCGAACCCAGCGCACGCACGCGGCTCCAGTCATTGCCGAGACCGCCGGCAAACTTTGAAAGCAGTGCATCATCCCTGATTGCACTGAAAATGCCATCAAGATCGTCCGGTATGGTCGTCAGATAGCAAGAGGAGAGCTGAGGGCGCAAAGTGCCTGAGTTAAACAGCGTTGGCGTTGAACTCATAAAGTCAAAAGAGGACAACAGATTATAAAACTCAATCGCACGGGTTTCGCGATCAACTTCATTAATAGCCAAACCCATGCTGACGCGCATAAAAAAGGCCTGAGGCAGTTCGATGCGTGTACCGGTATCGGTATGCAGCAGATAGCGATCATACAGAGTCTGGATTCCCAGATAAGTAAACTGCTGGTCACGTTCCGGCCGGATTGCCCTGCCTAGTTTTTCCAGATCATAGGTACCGAGCTGTCCATCAAGCAGCTCTAGGTTAATACCGATCCTTATATACTGCCTGAAATAATCGGCATACCTGTCCTGCATATCGGACTGGGTAGCACAAGACGAGGTACCGTTGACACAGGTCAAAACCTCGGTGCGCAAGCCGTCGAGCAACAGACGGGCAGCAACATAAGAATAATTGGGATCCTGCTCAATCAGGGTACGGGCCGACATGACCATAGCCTGGCAGACATCTTCCTCTTTAATACCGTCAAACAGGCACTGCATGGCATCATCCATCACCCTGTCACCGCTGACCGAATCAAGATCGGTAGTGGCTTGATTCATAATCGTTCTGAGGCGGGCAGTGTCGAGGTCAGCAGTCGAACCATCCATACGGGTGATACGGATTGCGCGGACAGCATCAGTGGTCCCGGGTGGTGCTTTTATTTCACGCTCGGCGCGCGCCCGGGCATGCTCTTCGCGGTAGAGCACATAGGCGCGCGCCACCTTGTGCTCACCGTTACGCATCAAGGCAAGCTCGACCTGATCCTGAATGGATTCAATATGCACAGCGCCGCCGGGATCCAGATGGCGGGTCACTGCCCTGCAGACCTGAGTAGTCAGACTATCGACGACAAGATGCACCCGACTGGAAGCGGCAGCATTAGCGCCCTCAACTGCCAGAAACGCCTTGGTCATTGCAATCTTGATTTTATCGGCGTCGAAAGCAGTGGTTTTACCATTACGCCGGATGACCTTGAAATCGCTATAAGGATGGGTAACGGCACTATCGGCAGTTTGCGGCGGGATGGTATTTCCGGCGGCTCGGGTCGTGGTTTCGATCATGTCGTGTACGGTGTCTGTTTGCATATTTCTGTCCTTATCTTCAAGCAGGTTTTTTATAGATATGAAAAATTCCAACACCATATATTGTAGCAGTGGTATTAGTCAAGCGCCACATTTGGTATTTTTCCGAATATTCTGGGGAATAGCCGGGCACAAATTGTGGATAAATGGTTAGCAAAGACATAACATTAGCGCCTGCCCGGGCTCAAAAACTCGAGAGTCTCTTCAGCATAAGCGTGTTAGTAAAGGTCAGATAGCGTGCGAAAGGCGTTCTCTGGTGGAATACGCATAAAGAAAAACCGGCACAGATCAGAAGTCTGTGGATAAAGTCATAAAAAAAATGGGCGACCAATGACACAGCAACCCGTCTCCTTCCCATAGCCTCTGTCACTTCCCCGTCATGCCGGCCTCTCCTCAGCCGTGCCTGCAAAAGCAGGTTACCGGCTAGATACGACCCCCCCCCCTCACTCTGGAAGGCCAGATAATCTCTTCCCCCTCTCCCTCTGGGAGAGGGGCCAGGGGTGAGGGAACTGAAGGAAGCGAAGAAACTGAGGAAAGGCCGATGAGGCGACCATAATACCCCATGACCCGCAGCAAATTCGCACCGCTGATAACAATGGCCGGTTTGCGGCTGACACCCGCAAACCGGATGAAAAGGTACAAAGGTCTAGGCTGTCTTATGGGTTGACACGCCGTAAATCGTCCGCTAGGCTAGCCTGTATGAACGAAGTCATTGCATTTGACACCCACGCCGTTGTCAAGCGCCTGGTCTCG
>JAPYNQ010000035.1 GCA_028289815.1 Gammaproteobacteria bacterium
GCGTTGAAAATGTCCACGAGGTAACAAGGCTCCTGATAAGGCATTCAAATTCATCTATCTCAGGAAATATTTCGCGCAGGCACTGCTATACAATGCCTTCACCCGTTAAATATTAATTATCGAAGAGTGCCCCAAGAAGATAGAGTGTATCTTTGCTGAAGTCCTGCTCATGTGGCCATTCTACCCAACCCAATGCAACTCGAACCTGTTTGAAATAGTTCTCATCTTTCAGCTCCCTGAATATACCTTTATCCAGCAAAGGGGTTGCATCAAATTCTTTGGCCTCATCATTTTCAAATCGAACTTTCAACCTGTAATTTGGCATAGGTTCAATCTGCTTAACCTGCGGACCCATAAGTCACCTGTTTCAACGGTTCAATTTTAAGCACAGGGTCACCGTTTACAGCCAATTGCCAATCAGTCATCAACTCTTCCTGCCGTAACTCTATCCAGGCATCGACAAGTTTTTATTTTGCCCTTCAACTTCGGTGGCAACAGCGAGCCTGCGCCGGCTATTAAAGTGCTGAAAATAATCAAAATGATAAAGGCGATCTACTATAAGTTCTTCTCTGTTCTGTCCGGATACTGTCAGGGTAAAGGTTACACCCGGGTAGCAACTTGCCAGTTACCGGGTTGATGGTACTATTGGGTAATGTTATCGGGTGTACCGTCAACGGAGTTTACATATGAACCTACAAAACAAAATTGTCCTGATTACCGGAGCGGCAGGAAATCTGGGCAGGGCGGCGGCGGAGGCTTTTGCTTGTCAGGGGGCAACGCTGGCTCTGGCGGACTATTCGGCGGATGGCCTGGACCACATACAAGCCGATGGCCTCAAGGTAAGGGTGGACTTAACCGAAGAAAAGTCGGTACAAGCGATGGTTGATCAAGCTATAGTCGGATGCGGCCGGATCGATGTGCTGGCAAATATCGCCGGTGGCTTTGTCATGGGACCTATGCTGCATGAGACCGATGCTAAAGACTGGGAGTTTATGATGAATCTCAATGCCCGCTCGGTCTTTTATAGCTGCAAGGCAGTTATCCCGCATATGCTGAAACAGGCCGGCGGGCGTGTTATCAATGTTTCGGCACGAGCAGCGAATCAGGTCAAGGGCAGAATGGGGCCCTATTGTGCATCCAAGGCCGCGGTGCTTACATTGACCGAAAGCTTGGCGGCTGAGCACCGACATAACAATATCAATGTCAACTGCATATTACCCGGTACTATTGATACGCCGCAAAATCGCGCCGATATGCCGGATGCCGATTTTGATCAATGGGTACCGCCGCCAGCATTGGCCGATGTGATTGTCTTTCTGGCCTCAGATGCGGCGCGCTGTGTGACCGGGGCTGCTATTCCGGTCTATGGCCGGTCCTGATGAGGTACTGCTGGCGTGATGCAATACACACACCACAATGGACCTGCTCTGCTTTTCAGGAAGGTTCCACTTAGCCCGAACAACCTGCCCGGTATTTGACCGCTCATTTGCCATAACCGGTCTCATGCGTATCATGCGCACCCATGGAATTCATTGATATTGGCGCGAATCTGACGCATTCTGCCTTTCGGCATGACTTGCCACAAGTGTTGCAGGCGGCTATGGAGGTAGGTGTCTCTAGGCTCATTGTCACCGGTACCGACGATGAAGGTAATCGCCAGGCTCAGGCATTAGTTCAGCAATACCCCGGACAGCTGTTTGCCACCGCCGGAGTACATCCGCACCATGCTGGCGACTATACCGACGCAAGCGATAGCCTGATTCGTGAACTGGCAAAAACCGGCAGGATTGTGGCGATTGGTGAGTGTGGCCTGGACTATAACCGAAATTATTCACCACATCCGGCGCAGCGAGAGACATTTGAAAAGCAGCTGCGGATTGCCGCGGAGCACCAGATACCGATCTTTGCGCATATGCGCGATGCTTATGATGAGTTTGCTGTAATCCTCAAGGATTATCGCGCCCATTTATCCGCCGTTGTTGCACATTGCTTCACCGGCGAGGCGCATGAACTGGAGGGTCTGCTTGGGCTGGATTGTTATATCGGCCTTACCGGCTGGATTTGTGATGAGCGCCGTGGCTATCATCTGCATGGATACATTCACCGCATTCCGGCGGATCGTTTGATGATTGAAACCGATGCTCCGTATCTATTACCGCGTGACTTGCACGCCAGACCCCGGGACCGGCGCAATGTCCCGGCTTATCTGCCGCATATCGCACAGGTGATTGCAAGCATATTGAATAAGCCCGTTGAGCAGCTTGCCGAGGAAACCACGGCGACGGCACACAGGTTTTTTCGACTAAACCAATATGCCAATGGATAAGCCTGTCACCCTCGATGAAAAACAACAGGCATCCCTGCAGCGCCTGCTGAATATCACTGAGCGTCTTTATCTTGAAACCGCCGGCTTTCTGGACAATGGCGATGACCACCAGCTTTGGTATAACCGGGGTTACGCCAATGGTATTGTCGCGCAACTAACCCGGCTGGGTCATCGTGCCTTTGTCGAGGATAATATCGTCCCTGATCCCGATAGTATCATTGCAGGCCATGAATTCTGGGCCTGGGGCAGGGCTTACCGGCATGGTATGGAGATGGGCATGAAAGAGACTCTGGATGTTATAGGACCTGAGCAGTCTCATGGCTGATAATGCAGCAGCACAGGACCAGACGAATGCCGATGAATATGCCGCTATTGATCTGGGCTCCAACAGTTTTCACATGGTGGTTGCCCGCTACAGCGCAAACACCCTGACCATTGTTGATCGGGTTCGTGAAATGGTGCGCCTAGGTGCCGGTCTGGATAGTAAAAATCAATTGACCGATGAGGCAACAACCCGCGCACTGGACTGCCTGAAGCGGTTTGGTGAGCGTCTGCGTGGCATAAAAAGCGAAAATATTCGCACGGTCGGCACCAACACGTTGCGCGAGGCAAATAACTCAGCCTGGTTTATCGAGCAGGCTGAAGCTGTGCTGGGCTTCCCCATTGATATCATTTCCGGCATTGAGGAGGCGCGCCTTATTTATCTTGGCGTCTCCGAGACCCTCAAGGAAGATTTAGGTCGGCGCCTGGTGATTGATATCGGCGGGGGAAGCACCGAGATGATTGTTGGCGATGTAACGACACCGATGCACTTGGAAAGCCTGTATATGGGCTGTGTCAGCAGCAGTGAAAAATTTTTTACCGGCGGCAAAATCACGGCTTCACGAATGCGCCGGGCGATACTGGCGGCTGACATTGAGCTGCAACCGTATGTGGCAAAATTCAAGCGGCTCGATTGGGTCGATGTAATCGGCACCTCCGGCACCGTGCGTGCCATCGAACGTGTTATACGTGAATCCGGTTTCAGTGAGAGTGGAATTACACCGGCAGCATTGGAGCGCCTGCTGGCGGAAGTTGTTGCTGCAGGTCATATTGACAATTTGAATCCGGCAGGGCTCGGCGAGCGCCGACGGCCGGTGTTTGCCGGTGGTGTTGCCGTCATAACAGCAATTTTTCGCTCATTAGGAATCAAACATATGCGGGTTTCCGATGGCTCCCTGCGGGAAGGTGTGCTGGCAGATCTGCTCGGTCGCCGCAGAGAGCATGATACACGCTCGGAGACCGTGCGCGACCTGATAAGGAAGCATCATATTGATGAAAAACAGGCCAAACGTGTCAGAGACCTGGCAACCTGTCTTTTCAAACAGGTGAAAAATGACTGGAACTTACAGCGGCGGCACAAACTGGTGATGCAATGGGCGGCACAACTGCATGAAATAGGGTTCATCGTGGCACACAGTCAACATCACAGGCATGGTGCCTACATATTGGAACACATGGACCTAGCTGGCTTCTCTCGTCAGGAGCAGGAGGTTTTGTCGATTCTGGTGCGTTTACACCGGCGGAAATTTTCCGCGCAGTTACTGGAACAGTTCAGGCCGGAAAAAATGACACTGACGATACGTCTGGTTATTTTGCTAAGGCTGGCAGTGCTGTTTAACCGGGGACGAAACGAAGAGCAATCACCTGAAATCCGCATAAGCGTAACTGAAGATCAAGTCAACCTGCTGCTGGATACACAATGGCTTGAACAACATCCCCTGACAAAGGCTGACCTGGAACAGGAGCAGCTCTGGCTTGAAGGTAGTGGCATTCGGCTGCAAATACCGGACTGACGAACCGGGCAGATACCTGAGCGAATACCACATACTCGCTAGGGCAGTTTTCATTCATTGCTAAAATAGCCACCAAGAACCCTCAAGCAAGGAAAATCACAATGATATGTGGCCCTAGGGAAATTATCGCCCCTTTTCGTCCAATCCCTCTGGATATCCCGAAGGGTATGGCGCCTAACGAATTTTTTAACAGTACCGAAAACCTCAATGACCTGATACATAACAATGGCCTGCTGACCAACCCTGAGGGTTTGTTGCTGTATCGCAAGGCGATGGGCCATACCAATGAGTTTGATGCCTCCATTATCTACAACACATCCGAGTCTGTTTTGAACCCTTTAGGCCGTCCGGTACGCCGTACCCAGGTGCCCGTTCAGACTCGCAATGTCTGGAATCGCATGAATCAGATCATCATTGAGTACATGCTGAAGAAGTATCCCGACCCGGCCAGCGGACTGGTTCTCGCGGGCGAGGCAAGTCTGGATGCGACCTGGCCGTTGACGGCACCCGGCGTCCCCAGTATTCGTATGCTGCATAACCACTTTATGGTCTTTGATATGCAGCAGCTTCGTAACGCCGGAATGGCAGACCCGGATAACCCGAATCTGACCGATGGCGGCCAGCATAGTTTGTTTGAGAAATACATGCACGATGTTTACCGTAAATTTATGAATGAAGCCTTGCATCTGAATATCCTGAAGGTAGACAACGACCCGCACCATCGAATACAGCTGACCGGCTATCCGCAGGGATTGCCATGCTGGAAAATCAACGGCGGCGTTCAGGCGCTGCAAGAACCCTGTTTCTGGAGAGAATATGATGCCTTGCTGGAGGGCTTTATCGACTTTTACCGAACATTTTTTTCCCAGGTATCCACACGTAATGCGCCAAAACTGAAAGAGCTTTATTTCCCGGATGCCGTGGAAAATATTCTGCTGTTTGACAATGACTTCCTGAAAACTGCCAAAATGGTTCGAGATCGCTGTATCAGGGATGCCCGTTACGCCAGTTCGATCCGCTGGCAACCCGCCTTCAAACAACTGATATACCGCAATGACTGCGGGGATCTGATCACAACAATCAGTCAGAACTCCATTGGTAATGCAATTACAGAGCTGCTGGGAGTCGTGGTTAAACGCCAATCCGATACAAAAGCCTATGAAAAATCAGAGCCTGCATTGATTGAAAAGCTACTGGAAGTTCGCGACCAACTGATAAAAGCCGACCTGGGTGAAAAGATTGCAACCCGGTATTGGGAGTAAGCAAAGAGCTACAAGTCTTTTAAGACACCCACTTTGTATTTACTCGGATAAAGTATCTGGAAGAATTGTAAACCAGACGCCTAATCAGCCAGAACTCCCCTTGCCCACCACGCTAACCGATGGCATGATACCGGTCATTGAAAGTAATGGCGACAGCAGATATATCATGTTGGCACACGGAGCACCGAAGCGACCACATGGGCCAGGATTAACGACCACAGGGCTGTCTCAGATATTCCCTGACGACATAACCTCTGCTCCATATTTCGAGAAACAATACTGGCCGGAAGGCTGGTCCTGCCCGGACTACGGACCAGCGCCAAAATCGGTGATCTCAAAAAGGAAAGACAATGTCTTCTAGAATGAAGTCGTTGTCCTGCCATTCGGAACCACAACAGCAGGATTTACCTTATACCACACTCGCCCCTCTGCCGCGCTCGAAAAAGAGTAACTCGCCATTCCGATATCCCGGCGGCAAGTTCTATGCCCGCCAGATGATTCTTGAGGTGCTGCCGCAGCATGATGCCTACTGTGAACCGTTCGCAGGTGGTGCTTCTGTCTTTTTTGCAAAACCCAAATCAAGTGTATCGACACTGAATGATCTGGATGAGGACGTCATCAACACCTTTATTCAGATTCGTGACCATGTGGAGGACCTGATTCGCCTTCTGGACGGCATACCTGCCACAAAACAGAATCATGCTTATTACAAGGACGAATACCAACCTGAGACAGACCTTGAGAGAGCTTTCCGGTGGTACTATCTCAACCGCACATCCTACAGCGGAATCATGCGTGCGGAAAACTGGCCGCCCCATCTGCGCACCGTCTCCGATAAATTGCAGGATGTGGAACTGACCCGCATCGACTCTGAGGAGGCGATAGAGGCTGCGCCGGATAGTTCTTTTCTTTTCGTGGATCCGCCTTACTACAACGCCGATCAGCAGAAGTTCTATAATTGTACCTTCATCCTTAATGACCACAAACGGCTTGCCAAGTGCCTTAAACACCATAGTGATCGGGTAACCTTTCTGTTGACCTACGACGAGCATGACGAGGTGCGGCAGCTTTATGAATGGACAAAATCTATCAGCAAAAAACAATGGAACTACACCATAAACCGGACAGACGACCAGAAGCATGGCATCAAGAAAAAAGACGGATTTCGTCGTTCCAGATACAAGGGCTGCGAAGTCTTTATCAGGAATTATAGTGTCTGGCAGGGATATTAGTTGTTCGGTTCCACAGTCAAGTGAACTGTATTCAATCTGAATTGATGGGATTTTTTGTTGTTTGCAGATGAATTTATAGAGTATGAGCACCTTGATAAAATTACAGTTATTGATGAATTGGTAAAAGCATTGCGAGAGAAAAATGACACGTAAACTGCGCACCCATTATGATAATCTCCAGGTAGCCGAAAATGCCAGTATAGAGGTTATAAGGGGCGCATATAAATATCTCTCATAGAAATATCATCCGGATAAGCATCAGAATGATAAAAGTCATGCCGCCCGGGTGATGAAGATAATCAATGAGGCTTATTCGGTTCTGTCGGATCCGGAGAGAAGGAGACAGCATGATGAGTGGATTCGATCTGAAAGAGAAAAACAGAATAATCAATCAACTCCGCGAAACGAGAGAGAAGATAGCGGGCAGGAATATAATCGAAAAGAACATCCTGAACAGAATACCACCACAACAGGCAAAAGTAAAACACCTTCCGGGGATCAGCATCGTCTGCAGAATCTACGAAAAAGAGTTCTTGCAAAAGTAATTGATTGGTGGGCAGTTTATCCATTGTTGCTTTTGTTGCATTTACCTATCTGGATCATTTTCAATGTCCTAGAGACCACAACTAGTCCTACTCCAGTAATGGAGATAATCATATTCATCATTTTTTTCAGTCACGGTATAATTTTTGAGGCCATTTTTTTAAGCAAAACAGCCACTACACCGGGCAAATGGATTTTCGGTATTCGTGTAACAAAGAATGATGGAATGAAACTCTCATTTTCAGATGCATTGTTACGTAG
>JAPYNQ010000036.1 GCA_028289815.1 Gammaproteobacteria bacterium
AAATAAATCTTTTCCATTTCATATTTCTCACATTTAACCAACGATTGGAGTTAAAGATTGCATTAAGATTGAAGCCCCTAATCCAGTGACATTAGTTAAATGAACCCGAACCCGTTTTTTCTCATTCATTAATAATATCCCCAGATAACTCTTAATAGAGGTTATAGAAAATACATTGCTGCTAAATTCCATATTGCTTCCGATAGTCCTTCATCGCCTCCAGGTAACCACCATAATCATCCGACCGCTCAATAAACTGAATCAGTAGTTCCAGACTGACGATATTGATAATCTTCAAACCGTAGTCAGATTGCATTTCCTGAATCGCAGAACACTGGTTCCGTCCCTTTTCCATACGATCCAGAGCGACAACCACTCCTACAGCCTGCGCATCATTGGCGGTGATGATACTCATGGCTTCGCGTACAGCTGTACCTGCCGTAATCACATCATCAATGATGAGTACACGACCCACCAGTGGTGCCCCTACGAGAAGACCACCTTCACCATGGTTCTTGGCTTCTTTGCGATTAAAACAGTAGGGGACTTCCTTTGCGTACTGATCTGCCAGGGCTATGGCCGTTGAAGTCACCAGAGGAATGCCCTTGTATGCCGGGCCAAACAGGATGTCGAACTGTACACCACTGTCAATGATTGACCGAGCATAATATTTCCCGAGACGAGATAGCGAAACACCTGTATTGAACAAACCAATATTAAGAAAGTATGGGCTCAGACGCCCAGATTTCAAAGTAAATTCTCCAAACCTTATGACGCCCTGCGTAAGTGCGAATCGCAAAAATTCCTTTTGGTAATCGCGCATAACAACTCCTTGTGATGGTATGGGCAAGCGGGTATGATACACGCTACCTAGGTCCGAACGAACATGATATGAAAGTCATCAGCATTAACGTCAACGGTATCCGCGCCGCCGCCCGCAAGGGCTTTTTTGAGTGGCTTAACGGTCAGGATGCAGATATCGTCTGCATGCAGGAAATCAAAGCTCAGGTCAGGCAGCTCGAAGACACTTTGTACTGGCCAGCAAGCTATGACTGCCACTACTGTCAGGCAGAGAAAAAAGGCTATAGCGGTGTCGCTGTTTATTGTAAGAAAAAACCTGATAAGGTGATCACAGGCTTTGGGGTTGATGAGTTTGATAGCGAGGGTCGTTATATTGAGGCATGTTATGACAGGCTTTCCGTTGCATCGCTATATGCCCCATCTGGCTCCTCGGGAGCAGCGCGCCAAGCGTCAAAAGACCGTTTCCTTGATATATTTCCCGAACAGCTTGCCAAACTCAAGCGAGAGCGGAAAAACACTATCATCTGTGGTGATTGGAACATTGCCCACAATGAAATTGACTTAAAGAACTGGAGAAACAACAAAAAAAATTCCGGCTTCCTACCGCATGAGCGTGCTTGGATGGATAAGCTGTTCGGCGGAGAATTTGGCTATATTGATGCCTACCGCGTGGCTGAACCGGAAACCAGGCAATACACGTGGTGGTCTAATCGTGGCCGAGCCCGCGAAAACAATGTTGGGTGGCGCATTGACTACCAGGTTATAACCCCCGATCTGGAAGATAGAGTACGCGGCGCGGACGTGTACACCGAAGAATGGTTTTCCGACCATGCACCGCTTACTATAGACTACGACTATTCCTTGTAAGCCATGTTAGCATCCGCACTATATGGCTGGAAGGAATCCTTCCAGGTTTATAAAAACCCCAAGGTTCTGGCCATGTTGTTTCTCGGCTTTTCAGCCGGGCTGCCGCTGCTGCTGGTTTTTGGAACATTATCGGCATGGCTTAATAGCGAAGGCATTGATAAAACTACAATTGGCCTTGTTAGTTGGGTTGCACTAGCCTACGGCTTTAAATTTGTCTGGTCTCCCCTGGTTGACAGACTGCCAATTCCGATTTTTTCCTCACTACTGGGACAAAGACGAAGCTGGATGCTACTGGCACAGGCCGGCATTGCTGCAGGCCTGATTGCTATGTCGACATCTGACCCAAAGGCCAACCTAGCAGCTATTGTGGCCTTCGCTGTACTAACCGCGTTTTCATCGGCCACCCAAGACATCGCCATTGACGCTTGGCGCATTGAAGCAATATCAGATGATTTTCAAGGCGCGATGGCCGGCACATACCAACTTGGTTACCGTCTGGGGATGATTGTTGCCGGAAGCATGGCTTTTGTCATTGCCGATTATACCTCTTGGTCTGTTGCTTATTTGTCTATGGCGGCCTGTATGTCAATTGGTATCATCAGTACTTTCGCCATCAGCGAGCCTGATCGCAAACTGA
Organism: Gammaproteobacteria bacterium; assembly: GCA_028289815.1. Lineage (GTDB taxonomy): Bacteria > Pseudomonadota > Gammaproteobacteria > JAJDYQ01 > JAJDYQ01 > JAJDYQ01. The sequence goes on from JAPYNQ010000036.1 coordinate 2,306, forward strand.
GCAACGAAGAGTGGAAAACCGAAAAGCGCGTTATTTTACTTCTTGAGCGCAATGGATATTTACCCGAAAAAATCCGTCGGATCCAGGCTTGGTTCGTCGGTGCCGTAATCTGCCCATTTGCTGACTTCTTCGCCCGTAATGGCTGGAAAGCGTTACTTATTCTGGGTTTTATCGCCGTTTTTCGCATGAGCGATATTACTTTGGGGGTAATGGCCTTCCCGTTTTACCAGGATATGGGTTACAGCGAGTCGGAAATTGGCATCATCAGCGGACTGGTTGGCAAATTTATTACCATTACAGGCGCCCTGATCGGTGGCTTACTGGTTGTCCGCTATGGCATCATGTCCATGTTACTGGGCGGTGCTATCATCGTGATTGCCACCAACCTGTTATTTGCATGGCTGGCCGGGCAGGAACCATTGATAATCTGGTTGGTTCTGGTCGTAGGGGCAGATAATCTTGCAGGTGGACTGGCAGGCACCGTATTTATCGCTTATCTATCCAGCCTGACCAACCGTGCCTACACTGCGACACAGTACGCACTGTTTAGTTCAATCATGCTACTCCTGCCAAAGTTTATAGGCGGTTTTTCCGGTATTGTCGTTGATACGGCAGGTTATCCGATATTTTTCCTGTATGCCGCAGCTCTGGGAATCCCTTCTGTATTGCTCATTGTTCTGATAATGAAACGAGGACAGCAAACCACTAATGCAAGACCCTGACCGCCGGTTCGGACTCTGGTTCCTTCTGCTTCTCTACGGTATCCGGCGATACTGACGCATGATGCAGTATCATTTTCCAACCACTCTCTGTACGCTTATAAGCATTTGTAGTTGCGATAATGGCCAACCTGCCCAGATCGGACACCGGCTGGATCCGCTCGTGGAGGATGTGCACCGCAAGTTTGCCTGATATCTGCCGGTCAATATCCCTTAGATTAAATCGCAGCGAGGATTCGTTACCAAAAATATGCTGCCAACTCCTCATCACTTCCTGGCGACCCCGCAAACAGGTTCCCATCGGATGAATACAGATAACATGCTCCGAGTCCAACCATACATCTATCATGGCATTAATATCCTTATCCTCAATAGCTGTGTAAAATGCGGTTTCCGCATCTGCTGATGTTAAAAACATTTTCGTAGCACCTGCTTTCAAGTAATTCGATTAATGGATACCATACATAATACCGAGCTCTGCGCCCTGGATGAACTCCAGGAAAATACTGCGCTCGAGTTCACAGATGATATCACAAGAACTGATGTCAATATTTCTTATTGTGAAAAAATAATTTTGTTTATGGTTACATAAACAGCTGCCCACATACCAGTACGCCACTTGAATGGATACCGAATGAATTTCTAAATATGGATAGCCAGTTCATACAATGTTCTCTGCATGGCACATGTTTTTCAATCAGTGAGAGGAAATGCACTCATGGCACCTGCAATGATCGAGGCTTGAAAGCCATCAGCCTGATCGTGCAAGATAACAAAATCTATTGAAAAAATGGCTGACACTAACTCCTCGCTACTTGTGCAACCATATTTTTTTACTGTATCCTTAACACCACGCGAGTGGGTGCAATCATTTTTTATAACCGTGATGACAAAGAAAATACCTGATTTCACGGACCTTGAATTCGAAACCGTGCAGAAAACTGTTAATGAGCGCTTTGGTAAAGAAATCGAAATCATACGTGGCGACGCAGAAGTTCGACTTAATCCTCACTCTACCGATATGACCATGTGTCCGGTCATGCTATGGAAAGAAGATGGATGCCAATTCGTCATCATCAAGCAGGGACAACATTCCTATCGTCCTCAGTTCTTTTACAGGGTAATTGACGAATATGGCACAGGCATCAATGATTACCCGGATATTGCCGATTGCATTATCGCACTATTGCAAACCCAAGCTGATCATCATAGCCAGCGTATGGGCAACTTTCCAACCGGATAAACATAGGCATAATTTTTCAAAATTTATTACCACGGAATTCCTTAATGTCCACTCAAAAGAAAAAAAATGCGTTTTACGCGCAATCCGGCGGTGTTACCGCTGTAATTAACGCCTCTGCCTGCGGTGTTATTGAGACCGCTCGCAAGAATAAGCATAAAATAGGCAAAGTCTATGCGGGCCGTAATGGTATCATTGGTGCACTTACCGAAGACCTGATTGATACCGGCAAAGAGTCTGCCCGGGCAATCTCGTCACTTCGCCACACCCCATCTGGTGCTTTCGGTTCCTGCCGCTTCAAGCTAAAAAGCCTAGAAGACAACAAGCGTGAATACGAGCGCTTGATTGATGTCTTTGAAGCGCACAATATTGGCTACTTTTTCTACAATGGCGGTGGTGACTCCGCAGATACCTGCCTGAAGGTTTCTCGATTATCCAGAAACATGGGCTACCCGATCCAAGCAATTCACATACCTAAAACCGTGGATAACGATCTGCCCGTTACCGACAACTGCCCTGGCTTTGGTTCGGTAGCTAAATATATCGCTATTTCTACCTTGGAAGCCAGCTACGATGTCGCCTCCATGTGCGCTACTTCCACAAAGATTTTTGTTTTGGAAGTCATGGGTCGTCATACGGGCTGGATAGCTGCGGCAGGCGCCATGGCCGCTGATAAAGACAACGGTATTCCAGTCGTTGTTCTATTTCCAGAAATTAAATTCAGACAGAAAAAATTTCTGCAAACAGTTAAGGACAGAGTAAAAAAATATGGCTACTGCTCTGTGATTGTTTCTGAAGGTGCGCAATGGCCTGACGGTCGTTTCCTAGCCGAGCAAGGCGCCCGTGATGCATTTGGTCACGCCCAACTAGGCGGCGCAGCACCTGTTGTTGCCAATATGATTCACGAGTCGCTGGGATACAAATTCCATTGGGCAGTGGCAGACTACCTGCAACGAGCTGCACGCCACATCGCTTCCGCGACAGACGTTAATCAGGCCTATGCCATGGGCAAGGCCGCGGTTGAGTTTGCTGTAGCAGGTAAAAACTCGATCATGCCGACTATCAAGCGCACATCTAACAAACCCTACAAATGGACCATTGGTTCAACCAAACTGTCCCGTGTTGCTAATGTTGAGAAGATGATGCCAGCCAGCTTTATCTCAAAAGATGGTTTCGGCATCACCCAACGCTGCCGCACTTACATGGAACCCCTGATGCGTGGTGAGGATTATCCTCCTTATCATAGAAACGGCTTACCCAAGTATATCCGATTCAAAAATGTCGCTGTACTCAAAAAACTGGAAGGCTTCAAAGGATAAACCGGAACCATGACGCTCGACAAGGCACGTAAATTACTACAAACCCATATCACTATGGGCAGCGGCTATAATCGTCAGGCGGCCCGCTTGGTCCTGGCAGAGGTTATGAGTGAGCATGGCCAAGCAGCAGTGAATCAGCTGATTCATGAATTGAACTTGGAAAACAAATTCGACTTCAGGACCGACATGAAATTTATAACACCCGGTCGAAAATAAATACTGCACTCAGAGTACATTCAGATACTTCACGGTTTTGAAGTAGTTAATGTTATTGCTATCGTGCTAATCAAACCATCGGACCATTGACAGTACTGCGATTTTAGCCAATCTCAGGGCAGACAGCGAGAACATTAAACAACTTGGCATAAGTGAAGCCCAGAACCGGGAAAACAATGTTTCAATTCATTTATGTAAACCTCTTAGTCAACCACAAGCTAATTTGCTACTCCCTGAATAAACCACGTGTTTTCATTTGTTTCTACAAGCCGCCGCTAATCCAGAAAAAAGCCAGATAATTGTGATACATCTGCCAGACTAATCTGGGACCAAGAATTAAACTTGAAACTGGGAGAGGCGATCCATCAGCTTGGTAAAAGGCCATAATGGAGATGGCCAGAAACGGTTGCATAAGCAGGAAATCAAACAATCTACATTGTTCTTCATAATGTTTTTGGTGCTGCTATTGGACATCCCTCCGAGTCTCATTTTCACCAGAATCTCGGGAATATACTTGGTCCTTATTTTCTCCAGCTCCATCAAGCGCATGAGCATGTCCCAGTCACTCCCGATGCTATAGCGGGTATCAAAGGCACCATACCGATCATAGACCTCCCTGCGAGCGTAGAATGCAGGGTGAGGAGGCATCCAACCGTAACGAAACAGGCCGGGATGAAATGGCCTAGATTTCCATATCCGTACTATATGATTTACGTCCTTTCTTCTCACATAGACCAAGTCTCCATAGCAGGCATCCCACTCTGACTCCTCCAGACAGTCATAGACAAGTGCTAGAACCCCCGGATGTACATAAAAATCACCTGAGTGCAGAAAACCCACAATGTCTCCCATTGCCATTGCCAGACCCGTATTCATTGCCTCGAAAGGACTGTTGTCAAATCCGGAAACCCAAATCAAGTTGTCCCTTTCATTACGCAGCTTGGTCATCTTTCTGTCCAATGGAGCTTTAGCAACCACGATATGCTCGGCATTGACACCCTGCTGGCTTGCCACCGAATCAAGGTTCTCTTCTAGAAATTCTCCAGAATAAACCGCTGTGATAATCGAAAATTGCATTACTGTTCCTAGTTCAAGAAGATGGTTAGATATTCCAGATTGCAGCTTAGGGAAACCCTTATTAACCAGAATTCCCTGCGATGTTAGGTAGGCTTATCAAATTCAATTGCATCGTTGTTTTCCGTACCCCGACCAAACCCAAGATGGGATTATTCATAGTACTCTTGGGTAGTATATCGGTTTGATTGTTTTCTACAATGGACACTTGCGGAACACTAAAGCATGTCAAACTGATACACTACTTATCCTTGAAATAGTTGAATGCCTCAAAATTTTAGCCTTAGAATACCAAATAACTATTTAAGGATAGCGGTCTTAATTTTCCAACTCGTGATTACACTACTCAACCATGAACTTAAAAGATAGTATTAATAGCGATGTTAAGAAAGCGATGCACGCTAGGGACAAGGAGAAAATCGCAACATTGCGTCTGGCCATGTCTGAAATCAGGCAGATTGAGATTGATGGGCGCAAGGAATTGAATGACACTGATGTCATCACAGTACTGGTCAGAATGATCAAGCAACGCAGGGACTCCATCGCCCAGTACCTCAATGGCAGCCGACCTGACTTGGCGGAAAAAGAACAGGCCGAAATCAACATTATTCAAGCCTATCTGCCCGAGCAGCTCACGGATGCAGAAATTGACACCATAATTGCGCAAGCCATTACCGATACCGGTGCTGAGTCGATGAAAGACATGGGCAGGGTCATGGGCAAGCTGAAAGACCAGCTACAGGGACGTGCCGATATGGGCACTGTCAGTGACAGGGTCAAAGCAAAATTAAACGGGCCTTGAAAATTCTTAGCAAGCAGTTCCAAAACCAGGGGCACGGAAACCGCAGTGCATAAATCAACCCGAGAACTCTGGTCGCCACACAATGCAGTTATGACAATACACGAAAGATTTTTAGGTATCCCCTTCAGTTAACTTACCATGCTGCCCACGCGCACCCTTGCATTTTATGATTTTCGTATGATATGCGCACTGTTTGTCTGTATTGGCTGCTAAAATTTAGCCGATGGCTGGCCTGATTCCACAATCATTTATTGACGATTTACTTAGTCGCATTGACATCGTTGAGGTGATTGACTCACACATCCCATTGAAAAAGACAGGCCGTGAATACAATGCTTGCTGCCCTTTTCATAGCGAAAAAACGCCTTCCTTTACCGTTAGCCCTGCAAAACAGTTTTACCATTGTTTTGGATGCGGTGCTAGCGGTACCGCCATAACTTTTCTGATGGAATACGGGCGTATGGACTTTGTTGAAGTTATAGAGTCACTTGCCTCGCAGCAAGGCATGGAAGTGCCGCGTAGACAGTGCCAAAGTTCCGGCGCAAGACAAACCAACCAAGGGCTGTATGATTTGTTGGAGCAGGTCTCGGCCTATTACCACCAGCAACTCAAACATAACCGCACCGCTATTGATTACCTGAAAAATCGTGGAATTAGTGGCGAGAGCGCCGCCGAATATAGCTTGGGTTATGCACCGCCTGGTTGGAACAATCTCATCAGGGACCAAGGTATGGGTAAACGTAGTGGCCTGCTAAAGAGTGGTATGTTGGCCAAAAACAATAACGGAGATATTTATGACCGCTTCCGTGAACGCATCATGTTTCCCATTCGTGATCGGCGCGGCCGTATTATTGGCTTCGGTGGCCGTATCATAGAACAGGACGCCGCCGCCAAATACCTCAACTCACCGGATACCCCGATCTTTCACAAAGGCAGGGAACTCTATGGCCTGTATGAGGCACTCAAAGCGACTAGAAAGCTCAAGAGTTTTTATGTTGTTGAGGGTTATATGGATGTTATCACTCTGGCACAGAGCGGTATGCGAAATGCTGTTGCCACAATGGGTACAGCCATCACTCAGGACCAGATGAAAAAACTGCTCAAGATTGCGCCAGAAATTGTGTTCTGCTTTGATGGTGATCGCGCCGGCCGTAGCGCTGCCTGGCGAGCGTTGGAAAGCGCCCTGCCGGTTATGCGTGACGGTCACATGATGCGGTTCCTGTTTTTACCGGACGGCGAAGACCCGGACAGTATGATTCGGCAATATGGGAAAGCCAAGTTTGAGCGTTTAGCTGGCGAGTCCCAAACTCTTTCAGAATATTTCTTTAACTACCTAGAAGCCGATATCAACTTATCCACCCTCGACGGTCGCTCGCAACTGGCGAGGCAGGCTCAACCCTTGCTACAAAAACTACCGGGCGGGGTATTTAATGATCTCATGCTGAGTGAACTGGCAGAACGTACTCAATTATCAGCTGAGCGCTTGACTGAAATTACCTTACCAGAGCAAAAATCGGCGAGTACAAAACCCATAAGGACTGACCTTCAAAAAAAAACCCCCATAGTACGCCATCTCATTACGCTATTGCTACAGCAGCCCACATTAGCCCGATTAGCGCACGATATAGATGACCTCCCCCAGTACAATTTACCAGGAACTACCTTATTAGCCGAATTAATCAGCTTTTTACAGAACAGGCCCAACACCCATCTGGGCGTTATCCTTGAACACTGGCGCGATAACAAATACGGCACATATCTCAGCAGACTGGCCCAATACCCGGTTGAGCTTGAGGAGCACCGTCTGGAGGCAGAATTCACAGATACTTTTCGCCAGCTCGGCAAATATCATCCTCTGCACCCGAACCGGATTCTGGAAAAGATCAAGCAGGGATTCTCTCCGACGGATGAGGAAAAGAATATTCTCAGACAACCTGCGTCTGATCAGTAGCTTAGCGACCATATTTTTATTATCTTTACAAAACAGCATCTTATATCTAATCTAAAAGCAGAGTCCTTTAAAGTTACCTTAGATGTAGGTGATACTCCCCTTATATTACGTTGTCGAAACCCGAACTAAGTCAGAGTTTCCTTGAATTCTTTGTTCAGGACCAAACATTGGGGTAAAAAATGCGCACAGACAACTGGAAAAATCGGAAAACACTTGGTATCATAGTGAGTTTCGTGCGCCGACAAGAGCTAATCCGCCTGCCGGCTTTTCTTTGGCCTGTCCTCCAGAGTTGGAGACCGCAACGAAGGAATACACAGTGAGTAAAGAATATCAGCAGACACAGTCCCCGCAATCCGACATCAAAAGCCTGATTGCCAAGGGCAAGGAAAAAGGTTTCCTGACCTATGCAGAAGTCAATGATCACCTCCCCGACAGCATAGTCGATCCGGAGCAGATTGAGGGTATCATCAGTGTTATCAATGATATGGGCATTACCGTATATGAAAATATTCCGGATACCGAGGTGATCGAACTAGCCAAGGAGAACATTACAGATGAGGATGCCGCGGAAGAAGCCGCTGCCACATTAACCACTCTGGATAGCGAATTTGGCCGTACCACTGATCCTGTGCGTATGTACATGCGTGAAATGGGGACAGTCGAACTCCTCACCCGCGAAGGCGAGATCGCTATTGCCAAACGAATTGAAGACGGACTCAGGCAGGTTCAGCAAACATTGGCATACTACCCGCAGGCCATCCAGACTATTCTGGATCGGTATGAATTATATACTCAGGAAGAGACCAGACTGACTGACATACTGACTGGTTTTGCTGATCCGGATGTGTCGGATGAAATCCCTAAACCAGTTCAGAGAACCAGCGGTACCAGTAGCAATATGACCAGAGGAAATACCGGACCCACGGGACCGGACCCCAAAGAAGTCAAGTCCCGCTTCACTAAACTGAAAAAGACACACACTAAAGCTGTGGATCTCATCAGGAAACGAGGGCATATCCACAAAACCGCCATGAAATGGCGCAATATGGTTTGTGATCAATTCATTCAATTTAAGCTGGCACCACGCCTGATGGAACGGCTAACCAACAATCTGCGCAAAGATATTCGGATGATTCGCCATTACGAGCGTGAAATCATGAGCATTTGTGTCAAGAATGCCAGAATGCCTCGCAAGGAATTTATCACCAGCTTTTCAGGCTACGAAGTGGACCTTGAGTGGGTTAATCGCCAGATCGGTCGTGGTCAGGATTTCTCCGAGGCCCTGGTCAGCTTCAAGGATGATATCCTCTATCTGCAAAACAGAATGCTGAGGTTACAGAATTCTGTCGGCCTACCAATACAGGAGATCAAGGGTATCAGCCGTCGTCTATCTGTTGGCGAAGCCAAAGCGCGCCGTGCCAAGAAAGAAATGTGTGAAGCCAACCTACGTCTGGTTATCTCTATTGCCAAAAAATACACCAACCGTGGATTGCAGTTCCTTGATTTGATTCAGGAAGGCAACATTGGCCTGATGAAAGCTGTTGACAAATTTGAATACCGTCGTGGCTATAAATTCTCCACCTATGCGACATGGTGGATTCGTCAAGCCATCACACGATCAATCGCTGATCAGGCGCGCACAATACGTATTCCGGTCCATATGATTGAAACCATTAACAAGCTCAACCGTATTTCCCGCCAGATACTGCAGGAAATGGGGCGCGAAGCAAAAGCAGAGGAACTCGCTGAACATATGGGCATACCGGAAGATAAAATACGCAAAGTCCTCAAGATCGCTAAAGAACCGGTCTCCATGGAAACTCCGGTCGGTGATGATGACGACTCGCACCTCGGTGATTTCATTGAAGATGCCAACTCAGTTGCACCGGTTGACTCAGCAACCTCCGAGGGCTTGGGCGAGGCAACCCGAGAAATTCTGGCCGGCCTTACCCCACGCGAAGCCAAAGTACTGCGTATGCGTTTTGGTATCGGTATGAATACCGACCATACATTGGAAGAAGTAGGTAAACAATTTGATGTTACACGTGAGCGTATCCGCCAGATCGAAGCCAAGGCGCTTCGCAAGCTACGCCACCCAAGCCGCTCAGAACAGCTACGCAGCTTTCTGGAATCTGAATAGAAGCTTTTACTGATACGCTGAAGTGCACTTTGTAGAAAGGCACGTGCGCTCATTTCCATGGCCCCTTAGCTCAGTCGGTCAGAGCAGTCGACTCATAATCGATTGGTCCCAGGTTCAAGTCCTGGAGGGGTCACCAAGATCCCCCCAAAGGTCACAGGCCATACCAAGGGAGGCCTGACTAAAATCAGAGCCTCCATATCTTTGACAAAAGACCGGAGGATTAATAAGGAAGCCTTGGCTACTCGACTATATAACGGATAAGTTCCGCATCACTTGCAGATACAGTGCTGTGTCCGAGGCCTATGCAACCGGTACCGAGCAGAGGCAGATCCTCTCGTTTCAAATAAACTTCTGGATCATCGCTGGCCCGAACATAGGTACCATTCGTGCTTTGATCAATGATAACAAACTTACCTCTGCGCGATTCAATACGCACATGCATTCTTGAGGCAAATCTGTCATCAACAACAAAATCTGCCTCGTTTCCGCGCCCAATAACGACTACTCCGCTATTACCATCAAGCTCAATCTGCCTATCGCGCCAACGCAACTTTATTTTACCGGCTTGCGTTCCGGCAAATTTAGCCGGTTCAAGGACAGCGATACTGGTTACGTCTTCTTGCTGCCATATAGCCTCATAGATAATCATCGGTTCTTTTTTGCCTCTTACGGGTGCCCTGTCAAATTGACGTGTATGCAACATGAGCTCATTATTCAAGCGCGCAACGGTATCTTCGCTGATAATAATCTGGCCAGCCTTGGCGATGCCCGCCATACGCGCAGCAACATTTACAGCATCTCCAAATATATCACCATCGCCTTCAAGAATAGCGGAACCAAAGTGCTCACCGATGCGAATAGATAGCGCTCTCCCAAAGGTAAAGTCCTTGGATACGGCCTCTTGTATATCAAATGCGGTCTTAACCGCCGAATCCGCATCAACGAACACGCACATAATTTCATCGCCGATCGTCTTGATAACACGCCCCCGCATAGCATGAGTCAAATCTGTCATCTTCTGAATGATATGAGCTACAATAGTGCGGGCTTTATCGTCTCCCATGTCCTCATATAACTGAGTACTCCCTGCAACATCGGCAAACATTATTGCACACTTGATTTTTCGTTGAACCATATCCTAAAAAATTTATATTTCAATGATATAAAAAACACTCGTAAAATCTACCTAGCCTGCTGTCCCCTAACAGCAGGCAACCATAATAATTACATGCGCGCTTAGCTAAGCTGATTCCGTTTTTTAAGGAAGCTCTGATTTAATCAGTGCCTCCTTACTTTCGGGTCACTGGTGAAAATCAAACGGCTAACCTTGGAAAGCCACTGCTTCTCACCTATAGCACCCATGGCGCCACAATTTCTATTCAGAGACGCTACATTCCGCATCACAAATAATATGCACCAGTCGACTCTCGAGGTATACCAGATTACTATTATCTCCGTTCGTACTCATGAATTGAGTAGAAGCCTCCAAAAACGATTAATTGATCTGGCTAACCAGAGACTGGAATTTTGACAGGGACGCCAGATGCGCATAAATAAAAGCCATTTCATCGGATTTGACCAATTCCACCAGCTCTAGTGGCTTCTTGCCTTTTAGCTTGTCATTGCTAACGATCCAAAACCCCGAAAGAGAGAAATCTTTCTGCTCTTTAGAGGCAATATTGGCTTGCATTGGCTCCAGAATATTGAGCTTTGTCAGTTTCTTGCAAAACTTTTCCGTAACCTGTCCCTCAAACTGAAAGTCCTTTAAAAACTTAATCGTACCTTCCAAATAAGTGGAGTATCGACCATCCGAATCAAAAAGATTTTCCCCAAATTCCTTGTTAAATCCGATATAGCTCTCATCAATACAGACCGTATAAGTTATATCCTGACCATTTGTAGCCGACATATCGCCAGAGAGTATAAATGGATAGCGCCTGATATAAGCCGGTATGTATTTGCCATTCCATGAGTTGTCTTCACGCAAAAAGCTGTTTTGATTCGGCTTCAGTCCTAATACCGCTACTGGCTTAAATTCCCCGGAGGTCTCAACAAATACGATCGGATACTCACAGGCAATAAATGAGAATTCGACTGTTGTTATAAGAACCACATGCGAACCTGACGTAAAAGAATAATCGTCTGCTGTCTTAATCTTCCAGTCCACATGCCCTTTATTACTCAGGGCAACGACCTTTCTATAATACTGTGGGCTATGATTTTCTGACACCACACCTATCTCTGAAACTTATAAAAAATCAATTCAACACTCCAATTATCGCTGGTCATGGATCTGTAAGTAAGGTTCCTGAGTTCAGGTGAGCCTAATGCTAACAAATAAGATTTATCTGTCATGGCTTTGTACCCAAAATCCAGTACACAAGAACCCTCTCCCGTACGCCTAAACCCTGGAGGACAACCACTCTCATCTAACTCTGGCAGTTCTTCATCCGGCACATACTCTTCCTCAATAACATCTATATCTCTATCAGCAGGAACAACCTCAGCAGGAACAACCTCAGCAGGAACAGCCTCAGCAGGAACAACCTCAGCAGGAACAGCCTCAGCAGGAACAGCCTCAGCAGGAACAGCCTCAGCAGGAACAGCCTCAGCAGGAACAGCCTCAATGGGATCTGCTACATCGAAATCAATTGGATCTATATCTATGACATCTGCCTCAATAGCATCCGTAGCCGTATCACCAGCATCTATATCATCAAGAACATCAGGAGGAAGGTAATCGTCACTTTGCGTTTCCGGTAGCGACACGCCCGGTTCCACTCGCCCAAATAGCTCAATACTTTCGTCAAACAAGCTGACATCAATGAAACCAACACCTTCAAGATCAGATCTAATCTGGGCAGAAGCAAACAATGATGCCGTATTCAATGCCCTTGCCATAGTGTTATACTCTATCCCAAACAAGTCAGCCAAGACAATCGCACCTTCAGACTCTGTTGCCGAAGCTACTCCGCCTACCAAATTATTGATAAAGACCTCTGGAGCATCACCTACCGCAAACTGTGCCTCAGTCATTCCATCAGGTACAGATATCTGTATAGCCGAACCAATAGTACCAATCTCTACCTGTGCGACCAGATATAAGGCATCTGAACTAATAGTATCTATATCTCTGCCAGGCTGGTTATATATGCCAGCTTCCTGAGATATCAGTGTAACTGCACTGGATAACGCGCTAATGGTGTTGGCAATGATATCACCATTGGAAATAATGACAAGATCGGTATCCGTAAACGTAACACTATCAGCGATATCGACCGATAATGGAATATTTAAGGTATCATCAACAGCACCATAAAGTTGCAGTAGCCCAGCAGTAGTAGTGGTGGCATTGACGGAATAATCACCATAACTGCCTGAAACAAAATTACCATCCGTATCAAGTATTAAACCGCCAATAAATAGTCGCTCCAAGCCAGAAAATGAACTACTATTAATATTGAAGTCGGAGTCACCATTAATCGACATATCAATATCTGCGGCCCCAGGCAATATTGCCAAACCAACATCATCAGCACCGATAACACTTGCCGGAAAGTCAATATCACTTGCGGACAGTATCGTATCCTGATTAACCTGAACTCGACCATTACCAAGCTGTATAAAAGACTCGGCACTAATGTCCGAACCCACGTCCAGTGTTTCGCTTCCAAGATTAATAGTCGCTCTATCATTACTATTGATAGAAAGATAACCGGATATGTTTGCATCAATATACCAGTCAAGTCGACTGCTGCGAAGATCAATGGTCACGTTACCATCAGAAGTAAATTCTGTTATGTCTGCCAGCTCAGCTCGTCGGACAAACGTGCCACCTAATCGATCAAAAACACTGCCCTGTTGTAAAATAGTAACCGTATTCTGATGAGAAATGGTCACCGGATCATTAAATACATAGCTGGCACTTTTGAACTGGCCACCAGCTATGCTATCGTCACGGCCCAGAATCAAATTGTCCCATCCCCTTGATGCACCGCCAATGTGCTGACCAAGTGCAGCCAAGTCAATATCTGATATCTCCAGCACATCATCAATTGAATCAGTATTTCCACCAATATGCAGAGGTGTGCCAATATTATACTGCCGGAGAACAATATTGTTCCCTCCTGGTAATACACTATCGGCACCTCCGCGAAAATCTATCTCAGCTGCTGTAATAGTCAAATTATCAGTTATTGAAAGTGTATCTCCTACTTCAGTACCAAATATTAATATACCATTATCCATATTAAATTCTATATTCTCCGTAAGCACAGTGCTGCCACCAAGTATCAGACTATTGCCTCCGCCATTAATCAGATTTGCCAAGGCAACATCACCAGATCCGGCAGCATTGATTGTAATGTCATTATGAATGGTAACTTCCGAAACGGAAGAAAAATCAATTCCACCTGAACCGTTAGCAGCTATTGAGTCATGCAAATTCAAGCTACCTGAACGCTGTATCGTAAGATTTCCAAGTAGAACAGACCGACCCACACTACCCAAGCTAATATCTTGGATGGTATTAATCATAAGATCAAAATTACCGTTCATACGATTTGTCGCATTTCCAAAATTTATATCGCCGTCGCTTGACGCAATCGATATATCGCCTGTCAAGGATACGTTTGGCGTACCTGAAAAATCAATAGCCGACCCACTACCATTATTCAGGTTAATTATTGTTGATCCGGTACCACCAATATTTCCAATAAATATATTGGCAACATTAATATTAAGACCGACAGCACTTACATTACCGGAATTAATAAACACATTGGTGCTTGATTGATTACCCGTTATTGTCACTTTACCCATATGAGAAGCATCAATGGTGGGAGTACTGAAATCAGAGCCGATATCGCCCTCAAAAGATATATTACCGCCATCTGATGTATTCAGATTCAGAGGATTATCTTCTCCTTCTTCACTTGACAAGCGACCATTAAATATTATGTCTCCGCTGGTTGACGTTATATTGGATTCTTCAATCACAATCACATCACCGAAAGTAAAGCTCTCAGCAGTCAAGTTTCCGGCAGCAAGGAATGTTGTACCATCGACATCCAATGAGCCGTCTTCATTTACGCCCGAATCAGCAAATGTATGATCGGCCCGCAACAAAACTCCACCAAGCAAAGTTAACGGGTCCCTTATAAGCAAGGGATCATCGACACTATCATATATAGCGCCGGTGCTGCTGCCGATAATGATATTGGCCCAGCCATCTGCGATCGCGTCCCAGTCACGTTCATTGATACTCATATCGCAACTGCCAGCACAATTCGCGTTATCACCCAAACCTATGGTCAGATTGTCCGATACCGGCGCAATGGTCAGATTACTTGTGCTTGCGGTACCCAACGTTTGAATGGAATCGTCACCACTCAAAAAATCGACATCATCAGTATTGAGTGTCACATGCGTACCATTCGATACCGTGACGCTGCCTCGCAGCGTAATCCCATGATCTGCCCCGGTTGTAAGCGTTAAATCACCCGGTGTGGCACCCATAACACTCAACACACCCGAGCTCGTTATATTCCCTCCCGCTGTCACGTTCAGATTTACCGCACGGCTTGTACCCAAATCAATATCGTCACTGTCCACCACTATCACGTTGCCGCCTGTCAGCTGCACCACATTAAAATCGTTAGTCGCCTCATCTAAGGTGATCGCACTCATACCCGCATTCACGTTCATCGTACCCACAACCATCACCGCCCCGGAGTCCGTCACATCCCCTCCCGCCGTCACACTCAGGTTACCTGTCACCATGCTGGCGCCCAGATCAATATCGTCACTGTCCACCACAGCCACATCCCGACCCGTCAGCTCCACTGTGGCAAAGTCATTATCCGTATCGTCCAGCGTGA
>JAPYNQ010000037.1 GCA_028289815.1 Gammaproteobacteria bacterium
TCTATGAGGTTGCATAGTACTATACTTGAATAGCCAATCTTCATCTGATTGCTTTTCTTTAATTGATATGTCACGGACCGCGGCTGGTAAGCAGTGGCTGCTTCCAGTTTAGATTCATTGAAATCCATTAGCTGATTGCTTAGCTCAAACATATTGAGATAGCTGTCGATACTCTTTGGTTCCCGGATGGTGGCTGCCGGTCTTTTACTGATTTGATGTTCGACCTGGGTGAGTTGTTTTGCTTCCTCAGTAATATACAGGTCAGAGCTTTTCAGTATTTTTGTATCTTGGAGGTGGGAATGTCTGTCTTGGTAATGTCTGCCCTGGTAGAGAGAAACCGCTGAAATTTGTTAAAATACTTCGCAATGGGACAAATCAGCCAAATACAGATGACTTTTCAGCCGCAGGAGGATCGCATCCTGTTGCGGCTGAATACGGTTGATGCCAGCCACTTTCAGTTCTGGCTGACGCGCCGTTACCTGAAGCTACTCTGGTCGGTATTGATGGATATGCTCGCTAATGATCAGCAGATTGCTACTGTTAAGACCAGGCAGGCCCAAAAGGAAATCCTGTCATTTCAACACCAGCAAGTTGCCCAAAAAATGGATTACTCGCAAAAGTTTGAGGAGCAGACCCAGTCTCAACCCTTGGGTTCCGAACCAATTCTGCTATCCAGAATCTCTGTGAAAAACAAGCCGGATGGGAAACAGATACTCAGCATACAACCGGAACAAGGGCAAGGAATTGATATTGCCATGGATCAGACCTTACTGCACTCCATATGCAGGCTGATACAGGATACCGTGATCAAAACCGATTGGGGGCTGGATTTCAGCAAAAGCCTGACGACAGCATCAACACACGCAGACGGTCCCAGAGTTCTGAACTAGATAGTGTCATCAGGGGCTTGAAAGTAGTGCATAATGGAGTATAGGTGCTCTATATGGTTCTTGTTGGGCATGAGGCTCCAGTCGAACCTGAGTGCCAGTGGCGACATGCGCATATTGCTATCCAGTATTGGGTGAACCCATCTGAAGATTACCGGTGACTCGGCTGATTCTCTGGTACATATGCCGTACATCAATCCTCGCCTGCTGCTGTGCATTGGCGCGATGGAGGCTGTGCCGAGGTCCGATTGGGGATCGAGTGAATTTATTCTTTAGCAGCTTAATCATCTTTAGACATTACGTATGCACAGTATTCGCAGAAGGGTTCCGTGGATAGCTCATCAGGCATGATTGTAGAACTACATCTTTGACATCGATGTTCAGCCTCATAACCACAAGAAGAACATACACCTTCGTTGTACAAATATATTCCATCGCATTTCGGGCAATCAGTTATCGGCAAATCATCACCATCAGTATGTGAAAAATAAACCGCATGGCTATAGTAATTTGAAATGGCAGGCTTGATAATATCTTCATATAAAAGCACCTTTCCACATTCTCTGCACTCAAAGTTCGCCTCAATAGCATCCATATTTTTCTTCTGTGGCATTATGAGGTCAGTTCCACATTTGGTACACGAATAATCTTCAATGGCATCAAGTATTGCATCACTAAAATACTTCAATGTTTTAATCGCAGCTAAACATTCTTTTTTCTCTTTCTCGTATACTTCACTTATTTTGATAAGAACAGCCCATGCTTCATCACCTAGGAGTTTCATTGGATCTTTATTTAAGTGATCAGATATAAAGTCTCGTATGATTATGAAGGAATCAGATATAAGCCGCCGTGCGGCTTGTTTACTCAGGTTACTGTAATAATGCTCTATATTATTTCTGTGTCTTTGAATATTTTTGAGACGTTTCCAGTCCACTGTTATACCAAGAGATTGAAAGCGTTCCTAGATATTTCGAGCATCTACCGTTTTTTCTCCTTTCCCTGTCCATATAATGGCACCCGTTTTATCTATCTCAGGAATGATCCTTTGTTTACTAAGTGCGTCATTGGTGTTTACAGGACTCAGCTTACATAGCTTATACTTAAACAGCAAAAGAATTCCGGCATATATATTTCTGGTAGATGAAATAATCCTTCTTTCATCCCGAGATTGATAATCCTCCAGGCCGATAGCTATAGAGTTTATGGCATTTTTTAGGATATTCATTTTCGGGCGAAAGAAATTCCTGATGTTATTCTTTAGGTTTTGAGCATGATCACAGTGGCATATTATTCGCCTATCTAATCCCTAGGTTCCGAGATTATAGGCACTTTTATGCATTTTTTTGGAACGCAAAAATACATTTTGCCTGTAAATTTATTTATGCGGTAAAGCTGACTACCATCGACTGACATATAATAAATTCCACCATTCAGAACTATGGCAAGCGCAAGAATAATTGCTGAAATAATTATGGAGTCAATTTTCATGATCGATATCCGTTAATCTATAAGAAGAGTTAATTCATCTGAGCGTATATGGTAGCACTAGCAGAGTTTTTTCAATATCTTGTTAGCTCAATTCAAGCGAACGTCGAACTTTGTTAATACCGCTTTGGCTTAATTGTCTTGCCTGTTTGGAGTTATGTGTACGCCTTTGCTGGCAATCCAGACATAGCGAATCCTGCTATTCCCAGATTGGGTAAGTTGATTGAGCTGGCTTGCATGTGCATTAAGCCAGTCTTCCAGCCATTGCAGCTTTTCAAGGACAGTAGATACTTTGTTTGTGTGTGCCGAGTGGACTTCTATCCATACAGCCTGTTCCTGGCCATTTTGGGGTTTGTATCCCAGCCCATAATCCCAGCGGGGCTGATTGGCGTAGGTCGGTTCTTGTTTGAGCGCTGAATCCAGAGCAAGGCTGCCCGTTATCTGTCCTGGGCCGTTACAATTCACCAGCTTACGATGTTTATTCTCTAACGCCTGTTTGCCTTTTTTATATGCTCTATTCACCGGGCTTGGTGTTTTCAGCACCGCATCCTTGAATGTCATGGATTTTTTGCTCGACGGTTGGCGACTTCGGCAACGACATCGCCTACTCTGCCAGAAAATTCGGTAAGACCGCCCCAGCCGTTTTCAGCTATATTTTCCGATCCGGGGTCCAGACGCGAAATGTCATGAACTCTACCATCACGCGAAAAATAGTAGGTTTTGAATGAGCTTTCAAGGACATTTTGCGCAAGCCTTCGAGTCTTGGGATTAGACTTGAGATTGAGGAGATTGAGGACATCTTTTTCCGTGCCCCGGTTACTTTGCAGGAAGCCCAGTGCCCAGATGATATCCAGGACATGAGGCGAATGAGTAGAGATACAAACCCGGTAGCCGCGCGAACGCAGTTCCAAAATCAAATTGATGACTGCGCCGATTCCACTGGGGTGGAGTCCCATTTCAGGCTCTTCAATGGCTACCCATTCAATCTCGTCTCGACGAGGAACCTTGGCGGCTGGCAGGAGCCAGTATAATCCGAGCAGCAGCGGTACGAATTCTCGCTGACCGGCTGACCAGACAAGGTATGGCAATGGGCTTTTTTCATCGCCGCCGAGAATCAGGCGGAACTGTTGTTCTGTACTATCGGTACGTAATTGGAATTTACCGAAAATGTGTTTTTCAATGGGTTCTCTCAAGGCCTCCACAAAACGTTGCTTTTGCGGAAAAACCTGCTTATCCGGACCAAATTCATTCTGGATAATAAGATGGAGTTTTTCGCTGAAATCCCGAAGCACAAAGGGGTCGCCGGCCCTGTACTCATTGAACGGACGAGTCATGCCATCACGTAAACTCATTACTCGCTGTGCCGGAATATAGAACATTTTTTCTTTGGCATCGGTTGATCCTTTGGTTCGTGCATATTTTGTCAAATCCGTAGTCTTCTTTGATTTACCAAGATACAGCTTGCTGTTTTCCGACCAGATTGAGGCCATCCCTCTACCGAAATACAGGTCAAGAAAAACCTGATAATCGGTGCTGCCGTGGAGCAGGCCGAATCGCCGCATGGTATTGTGTGTGGTCTGCTTGTCCACAAACAGCTTCAGGAGCTGTAAGAAGATACTTTTTCCTGTCGCCTGTGGTCCGACGAATATCGTCAGGTCTTCAAATTTAACATCGGCCTCTTCAATGGGTCCAATCCGGTTGGTTCGTATTCGTGAAATCATGCTTTTCTATCCCGCTGGTGAACTGACAACACATTCTTCATAACGATGCCTACGCGTAATAAGGTTGCTGTGCAGAAATACTTCCAGCAGATTTTCATAGGATTCATGGCTGATTTCAACTGCCGGTTCCCAGCAGCCCAACTGCTTGTAAAACGATATGGTGTCGGTTAGTACGTCTGCATCAATCTGAGGAAAGTATTCGCCTATCAGTTTCGCTGAATCTTCTGCCGATGCCTCAATGACAAACTGTCTTGCCTGACGATAGGTGTGCATAAACGCAGCGGCCATTTCAGTTTCAAGCCATTCCGGAGTGGCTGCAATGGAGCTGAATGCGACCGGGCCAACTGCATCACCGACCGTCGCCACGACAAATCCTATCCCGTCTTTTTCCAGTTGTTGTGGGGCCGGTCCCTGTTGGTGTACATACTCACCCAAGCCGTCGCGAAATGCTCTATCTATTTGATCGACATCGCCCGCATCAATCGCATGGATTGAATCGTAATCAACGCCTTGTTTGTAAAGGCCATATTTTAACATTGCCAGTGGTTGAAAAAAATGATCTATCAGTATGTCTTTACCGGCGAGACTGTTCCAGGTAAATGCCTTGTCTTCATGTCTGCCGGTGAGGATAAAGCCGTCACGTGCGTTAATCTGGGCAAAGTGCATTATACGGCTTTCGTTACCGGCTTCCAGGTCAGTAAAGTTTACAGCCACCGCCGATTGCGTGACATCGCAGCGACCTTGTGTGATGGCATCGGCGACGGTATTGTCTGACGTCTGTGGTGTATAGACCGGTTCCAGTCCGGCTTTTTCCAGATATCCGCCACTGATGGTCATTAAGTAGGGTGTATAAAATGCAGAGTGGCGCAGGGCCATCATTTTGATTTTAGCCATGAGTTTCGATTACGCTGTTAATTTTGATATGGGGTTATCCATACACCTGACGAGGCAGCCATAGGACCACTTCCGGGAATATAATACATATGGCCAAGCCGGTAGCCTGCAGGAACAAAAAGGGTATTGATGACCGATAGATCTGTGCCATGGTCACATTGCTCGGTGCCACGCTTTTCAGGTAGAACAGGGCGTAGCCAAACGGCGGGCTTAGAAAGGACATCTGCATGTTCACCATATATACGACGCCAAACCACAGGGCCAAGTCTTCTGGTGCCACACCCGGCAGGCCGAACACGCCGTCAAAGCTCAGGGTTTTCATTAACGGTACAAAAATCGGAACAGCCAGTAACAGTATCCCCACCCAGTCGAGGAACATGCCCAGCACAACCAGGATAATCATCATCAGGATTAGAATGCCATAAGGACCCAGTCCCGTGCCCGCTATGGTGTCATTAACAAATGCCTGCCCGCCGTTCACTACGTAGAAGCCGACAAACAACGTTGCACCGAAAATAATCCATAGTACCATACCGGTAACTTTCAGCGTCGTCATGGCGGCGGAGCGCATGTTTTTCCAGTTCAGTTTTCTGTGCATGGCCGAAACCACAATGGCACCAAAGGTGCCGACGCCTGCTGCCTCAACCGGCGTGGCGATTCCGGCAAAGATAATCCCAAGTACCAGCACCACCAGCGCAATCGGCGCAAACATGTTTTTTAACAGCCTTATTTTTTCCCGGACATCGACCCGGTCCTCAACGGGTAGCGGAGGTCCGGCTTCCGGTTTGATCGTGGTTACAGCAATGATATAAATGATGTACATGCTTGATAAAATAAAGCCGGGAACCACCGCGCCGATAAACAGCTCGCCCACCGATTGTTGTGCCACGACTGCGAAAAGAATAGCGAGAATTGACGGAGGAATCAGAATACCGAGGGTGCCGCCTGCGAGGATTGAACCACAAGCGATGGTTGGGTGATAGTTTCTGCGCATCATGGCCGGTAGTGCGATCAGCCCCATAGTAACCTCGGTTGCGCCGATGACTCCGCACATGGCCGCCAGCAGGGTGGAGGCGATGATGGTGGAGATTGCAAGCCCGCCTCTTAAGCCACCGAGTATCTTGTATACCATGTCAAACAATTCTTCTATGATGCCCGCCCGCTCCAGCATGGAGGCCATGAATATAAAGAGGGGTATCGCTGAAAGCTGGTAATCGGTCATCAGCGGAAAAATGCGTGACGGCAGGATGTTAAGCATGGCTGCATCACCAAATACAAACAGAAAGATGCAGGCCAGACCTCCGGTGACAAATGCCAATGGCAGTCCTGCCATTAACAGCAGGGCCAGCGAGCCAAACATCAGGACAGTCAGCCAGCCGATACTGATTTCAATTCCCATGAGTATCCCGGTTCGGTGAGGCTGTTGGTGAATCGGTAATGACTGGATCGGATTGGCCTGACAAGGTATGAATATCTTCCGCCAGCCGAGCAATTCCCTGTAGCAAAATCAAGAGTGCCCCCAGCGGCAGCGCAAACTTGATCGGATAGTATTGAATGCCCCATTCGGTAAAGGAGACTTCCTTAATGCTGAAAGAGTCATAAAAAAAGATCCAGCCGCTAATCAGAAAGGTTAGTACAAAAATAAAGAAAAACACCGAGGTGACCAGATCCGCAATGACCTTGCCTCTGGCGGAGAAGTGCATATAAATGACATCGACACGGACATGGGCACGTTCATGGAGGCAGAAACCTCCGGCCAGTAGATACTGCATACCAAACATCAGAAACATTCCCTCGTGTGCCCAGTTTGTCGGCGAATTAAAGACATAACGCACCATCACTTCGTAGTAATAGACAAAAACTGCGATGATTGACCAATAGGCTACAAATTCGCCGATGGTCATATTCAATTTTGCAATCCAGCGGCTAAAGGCAAATTTCTCGCGACCGCGACTGGCCGCTGTGTCAGTCCCACGCGCAGGACACTCGAAAACTCTAGTCAGGGCATCACCTTCTTGTGCCCGGCATCGCCTGACCATTCCGGGCAATAAAAGCGCATCTACCAATATCATCAGGAGTAGCAAACCGCCCATAATGGAGGCCGTCTGATTCCATCGGGTATAATTTTGCCGGGCTTCCACGGCCTCTTGAAGCAAGTTGTTCTTGTTCGAACTGAGCTCTGCTACCTGCTGCTGCGCCTGCCCATACCTGTTTCTGTTTCTTTCATTATCATGTCGGGAGAGGCGCTCTTTGGCGTTCGCTGATTTCTTTACCGCACGCTGGATTTTACTTTCTTGCAGGCTTACGGCGTTTTCTGCTCCGGATAATTTATCTCTAGCAGTGCGTATCTCCACATTGACTGTAAGTATGCCCACAAATACTGCTATAAAAGCCAGTGCCCAGGTGCTGCGGACATACATGCGGTGTACGCCGACAAAGCCGCCCAGCAACAATAAAAAATAGGCCAGTGGCAGTGATAACAGGTTGCTGGATGCCGAACACTGGGCACGGCGGAAGAAATACATCGAAGTCAGCGGAAAAAAGACCAGACCTGACCAATACAGCCAGTGAGGTAAAACGAAGGTAATTTCAGGCATTACAGCGCCCCTGTTCCCGTCATAAAGGCGGGAACAGGGGCAAGCAGACAATTATACGTTCAGACTTTGGCCTCTGATCATGCCGGGAGTGACATAACCGAGAGAACCAGACATCATGTAATCCAGTTGAATCTTGAACGCGCGTGCAGCCCCGCTATCCTTGTTGGCCCATTTGTACCACAGCGGTACGGCGAGCTCTGTAAATGCCTCAACATCATCTTGTGACAGGCGGGTTACCTCCGTACCGGCTTCGGTAAATTTCTTCCAGGCTTCCTGGTCGGCCTTCTGGATGGCAGCATGATGGAGGTCGGAATAGACATGTGTTTCCATTTCGACAAATCTCCGCATCTTGTCCGACAGCGCATTCCATGACTTTTGGGATACCGTCAGATCCATCAGATCAACCGGCTGATAAATAGACATAAATCCGGGTGGACCCATGGAGATATACTTGGTGACCTGATGGAATCCCAAGGCATAATTGATGGCTGGTCCCACATAGTCCGCAACGTCAATGGTGCCTTTTTCCAGGGCTGGAAAGATTTCTGACCCGGGTAGCAGGGTTGTCTTTGCACCGGCCGCCTGGAACAGTTCGGCAACCATACCGCCCGGCAGACGCATCTTTCTGCCCCTGAAGTCGTCAACGGAGCGAATCGGTGCTTTGGAGTGAATAATATTCGGTCCGTGGTGGATAGGGCCGACATAATGCATACCGAATTTACCGAATAACTCACGTGCCAGTTCCAGCCCGCCGAGAGCATAATAAAACACATCCCATTCATGAGGGTTACGCAGACTCATCGGATACGAGCTGAGAAATACAGCTGCCGGCATCCTGCCCGCCCAGTAAAGCGTGAAAGGATTCATTGCATCAAGCACGCCGTTCTTCACCGCATCGAACAGCTGAAACTCGCCGACAACATCTTTAGCGCCGAATGGCTGAAAGGCCAGTTCGCCGTCAGTTTTTTCCACAATGCTGTTACACCAGTTCCTGAATATGTCCAGACCTATTCCTCCGGGCCAAGATGTCTGCACCTTCCAAGTGGTTGTTGCCGATGTTTGGGCATTGCTTATAAACGGGGCGCCAATGGCTGCTGCGCCTGCCGAGGCGATAAATTTGCGCCGGCTACTGTCTGTTTTATCGGGCTGTTCCCGCTTAATTTTATCTTTCATCTTTAATCCTCAATATGCGTAGTGGTGGTTAGTACGATGCGATTTCTGTCGTAGCTTGGAAACCTTAGTCCTTTATCGACGGAAAAACAATAGATTGTTCCATTTTTAATATCACTAAAAAAGCGCTGACTTGATGCTACCCTGATATAGCCTGATATCTATGGGATAGTACCCAAATATTGAAATATTGATTGGTGACCACGGGGGACGATCCTTTAGTATCCACTCTCCCATTTGCGTTGGAGGTAGTGCCTCGGTATTTTTCGTGCGGTCGGGCAGGCACTATGCAGGTTTGACTGTCAGGTGCCCCGGCATGGGTTCACGACAGAAAAAAATAGATCAGCTTCAACGTTGCCGCCCTGTTCGTAGGAAATTATCAATGGTTGAATTGAGAACCCATGTATTCATTGATTCGCTACAGCCACAGTTGGCGGGATTAATGGCTTCGGTGTCTCAGGGTTTCCCGCCCGTTCCGGGTGATTCCTGTCTCTGGGTTGAGGTGGCACCGGGGATGGCAGTACATCGGGTAACGGATATTGCGTTGAAGGCAACCCGGGTAAAATTGACTCAGCAGTTGGTGGAGCGCACTTTCGGTTCCATGGTGGTCCATTCACGTTCGCAGGCCGATGTACGTCAGGCCGGTGAGATTTTGCTTTACAGCATGGACTCTCAGCTGGATGGACGCGACAAATGTCAAGTGGTTCCATGATGATTCCGGGGGAAAGCATGTTCATTCTGGAGACCCAGCCCGCAGGCTATATCGTTTATGCCGCCAACCAGGCGGAAAAGGCAGCCTTAATCAAATTGGTTAACTGTTGGGCGGTAGGCGCTTACGGGCGCCTGACACTTTCAGGCAAAGAAGCCGATATCGAAGAAGCAGCAGTGGCGGCTATAGCTGCTGTACAAAATCCGGCAGGAACCTGACGGGGAAATCATGCATCGCCAGGATCTGCTGAATTATCTGCACAGTCACCGTACTCGCTTTATGGATGAAGTAGCCTATGTGTGCTGTGCTATCGAATATACTGGAAATAACCCGGACTGTTTCGAGCGAGAGCATACACCTGTTCACATCACAGGTTCTGCCTAGGTGGTAAATCCGCATCGTAGTTGTGTATTATTGGTGTATTACGGTGCGCTGCACGAATGGTATCAGCTTGGAAGTCATGCTGATGGTGACCCGGATGTGTTGCGGGTGGCTATGCGCGAAGCGGCTGAAGAGAGTGGCATTGATGATGCGCATATCCGCTTGGTCAGTCCCGAAGTGTTTGATGTTGATAAGTGTTTGATGTTGATATGTATATGATTCCGGTCTTACCGACAGCGCCGGCCCATGGCCACATTGACATACGGTTTTTGCTGTAGGTTAGTAATGTGTACGATGTTCCGGGTAGCCATGAATCTCATGCAGTGAAATGGGTGGGGCTGCACAGGGTATTATCCTATAATAACAGCCGCTCAACTTACCGAATGGTTGAAAAGACTCGGCAAATGCGCTGCTGGACAGCGGCGTAAGTAAATTAACGTAACAGCACTGATACAGAATACAAAATTGATTGATAGATATGTCCCTATGAGTTGATTTAAAAAAATTGATTAGTTAATCAAGTGGATTCCAATGTATGCTTATGTTCAGTTGATACAAGTACCTCTGAAGTAAGGTTAACTGACGGATGTTCGGTTGGTCACAGGCCGTAAAGCCTGGTTTAATCCGGGGCATGTAAAATTTTAAGTCTTGAATAAACTTAAGCAGGAGTAATTAAAGATGGCATCATCGAAAGACTATCAGGCGGGAGTGAAAGAGTACCGCGAAATGTACTGGACACCAGATTACGTGCCTCTGGATACGGACCTGTTAGCCTGTTTCAAGTGTACCGGTCAGCCTAGCGTACCTCGTGAAGAGGTTGCGGCAGCGGTCGCAGCTGAATCCTCGACAGGTACCTGGTCAACTGTATGGTCTGAGCTGTTGACTGATCTGGAGTACTACAAGGGGCGCGCCTATCGCATTGAAGATGTACCGGGTGATTCTGAGTCTTTCTATGCTTTTGTTGCTTACCCGATTGATCTGTTTGAGGAAGGTTCGGTAGTTAATGTACTGACCTCGCTGGTAGGTAATGTATTCGGCTTCAAGGCGCTCAAGCACCTGCGCTTGGAAGATATCCGCTTTCCCATCGCCTATATCAAGACCTGCGGTGGCCCGCCCGCGGGTATTCAGGTTGAGCGTGATCGCCTGAACAAGTACGGTCGCCCGATGTTGGGCTGTACGATCAAGCCGAAGCTGGGACTGTCTGCCAAGAACTATGGTCGTGCAGTATATGAATGTTTGCGTGGTGGCCTGGACCTGACCAAGGATGATGAAAATGTGAACTCCCAGCCTTTTATGCGTTGGCGTGATCGTTTTGAGTTTGTTGCTGAGGCAATTCAGAAGGCCGAGCAGGAAACCGGTGAGCGCAAGGGCCACTATCTGAACGTGACCTCTCCCACCCCGGAACAGATGTATAGGCGCGCCGAATTTGCCAAGGAGTTGAACATGCCAATCATTATGCACGACTTCCTGACCGGTGGTTTTACCGCTAATACCGGTCTGGCCAACTGGTGTCGTGACAACGGTATGTTGCTGCACATCCATCGTGCCATGCATGCGGTAATTGACCGTCATCCAAAGCATGGTATCCACTTTCGGGTATTGGCAAAATGTTTGCGCTTGTCAGGTGGTGACCATCTACATACCGGTACTGTTGTCGGCAAGTTGGAAGGTGACCGCGCATCCACTCTTGGGTTCGTGGACCAGCTTCGTGAGTCTTTTGTGCCGGAAGATCGGTCACGCGGCGTGTTTTTTGATCAGGACTGGGGTTCAATGCCCGGCATATTCGCGGTTGCTTCCGGTGGTATTCATGTATGGCACATGCCAGCGCTGGTTACTATCTTCGGCGATGATTCCGTATTACAGTTCGGCGGCGGTACACAGGGCCACCCATGGGGTAACGCTGCTGGTGCAGCTGCCAACCGTGTTGCCTTAGAGGCTTCTGTTAAGGCACGCAACGAAGGTCGCGAGATTGAAAAGGAAGCTCGCGACATTCTGACCGAGGCTGCCAAGAGCAGTCCGGAGCTGGTCGTTGCTATGGAAACCTGGAAAGAGATCAAATTTGAATTTGAAACCGTTGACAAGTTGGACGTATGACTCATGTCTGCCGATAGATTAAAGCCTGTTTACGGGACTACTTAAAGAGGATGAAACAATGACAATATCAAATACGGGCAACTATGAAACTGCCAATACGCTGGAAACCTTTGGTTTTCTACCTAGGATGAGTGCTACTGAAGTACAGGCACAGGTCGCCTATATCATAGCAAGTGGCTGGACGCCGGCGATTGAGCACGAGCATCCGGACAATGCTTTCGATCACTACTGGACGATGTGGAAACTGCCTTTTTTCGGTGAGGGAAACATGGATAACGTGCTGACTGAACTGGAAGCCTGTCATCGTGCATTCCCTGGCCATCATGTTCGTCTGACGGGCTACGATAACTATACTCAATCCCAGGGTTCCTGTTTCGTGGTTTATGAGGGTCGTGCATAGGCAGCGATCAGATATTGCCCGATTGGGGTCGGAATCTATACGAGGACGACCGTTTAATTCAGTCACCGGGGTTAATTATGACACAAACAACGCGCGAGCTTGTTCTGGCAAGACGCAAGGCAATATCCACAACGGGCAAAGCTGGACTGCCCGGCGGTGAACGCCCTGCGCCGATATGCGCCTCTGTGCGTCCGGCAGACGATCAGCCGGCTGCTATGGCATCTGCAACTATCGAAACAGCGGGCGTACATTCGTCTTCAAGTACCGGTCGGGTAGCCTCCCTGGCTCGTCGTCGGGCAATGTCTTCGCATGGCAAAGCCGGTTTGCAGAGCAAGGATCGTATGCGCAGCGCAGACATGAACGCCGTGGCCATCCCGGATTCCACTACGACGACCGTGGACAAACAGCTTGGCTGTGATGATGATGACGCGATACACAGCTCACAGACCACACTACCTTTATCCGGCGGCTTGTCTGTAAACAGGCCCAGAGCATCCATGTCTGCAGCTCGCGCCGCGTCGCGTGCTCGCCGTCAGTTAACATCATCACGAGGTAAAGCGGGTATTAGCAGCAATGGGATGTCTCCTGCACAGGCAGTGTGTATGGGTAGCTCAGGTATGTCTGGTCGTGACATGTCGAAGGCCGTCCGCGAACAACGCAGCAAAAGTGGTAACCCGGTTGGCAGGCAATCGCGTCCGTGTGGTCGTGTTCGCCCTTTGAAGAATTCCACAGCCAGTATGGCGCGGGATGCTCTCTGGAAAGTTGGTGCCAGCGAGACCGCCAGAGGGCGGACAGTAACTGGTACCATGGTAGGCTATAGTCCGGATGTAACTGGTAGCGAAGCAGGTACCTGCCGCAACATTACTGGTACGAAATACTTGGGAGCAGATATGTTCCGTGATTTTTGTCAGACCGGTACCATGCCCCATAAGACTGCTAGGGTTATGGCCAAGACGTCTCAAGGCAGCTCCATATCAGCAAACCGAATGGGGCATGGTGAAAATGCCACCATGAAAGTTACTGGCGATAACATTGGTCGATCTGCGAGGGTTATAGGCGATAAATCGGGCATGGCCCGTGAACTTACCGGCACCCGGTACATGACCCCGGTAAATATCGGTAATGCGCCTGCCAAGGTTGGTATGAGCGCGACGCTGCGCCATAGCGGTGTGACCGGCACCATGATCGGTCGTCGCGATAATATGACTGGCGATGAAGTCGGAAGCTGTCACAACATTACCGGTGACGATTACATTGGTCAGGAGCAGTTCACTGATTTCTGCAAGGCTGTGCCAGCGCCACAGGATCAAAAAGCAGGTGTTTCCTCCACTGGCAGGGGAAACGCAGCGACCGGTACCATGACAGGCCGCTTTGGCAGGGTGACCGGCAACGAGCCGGGCACCTGTAAGGTGGTTACGGGCACGTCCTATGCTGGCCCAGAGCAGGTAACCGCACACTGTGAGGCGCCTGTGGTAGCGGCGGTCAAGGGGCGTACACACCCTCCGACCGATACACCTGGTCCGGCCATGAGTGGTCGGCAGTCAGGAGTCAATGGTATTGTGACCGGTGCGGATAAAGGTGTCTGCGAGTCGGTTACAGGCACGCCGTACATAGGTGCGGATCAGTTCGCCAATGCTTGTCCAGCGACACCTGCAGATGTCACGAGCCCGGACCTTTCTCAGAAGCCTGAGAGTGTATCATGGGGGCGTTTCAGTGTCACGCCGCCTTCCGGTGGTGCCGCTCATGCCAAAGGTTCTACTGGTGTCGCAGGTAATCGTTTTGAAGCTAGGCGCGATATTACCGGCCCCTTTGGTATGGCGAATGGCAAGGTGACCGGTACCGAAGAGATGCGCTCTGGTGGTGGGATACAATCCGGCAAACCTCATCCGGTAGCGGCAAAAAAGTTCGAGGGTCGTACCAAGGCACGTATTACCGGTGAAGGTCAAGATGCGGGTTTGAGGATTACCGGCAATGACTGGGTGCGTAACCACCATGTTACTGGTACGGAAGGTCGTTCCGCGGCGCTTCGCAATCCAACCATACGCATGGGCATGGTCGCTACTATGGCGGTCGAGCAGAAGCGCAATGAAGCACTGCCTGTTCCAAATAGTAGAGTAACCGGTGGCAGCGGTAACACGGCTAAAGGCTCATTGATTACCTATTCGGGCGGAGCACGCGGTTAATTTTCTATTGGCATATGCTCATTTAGTCAATATGTTAAACGCACGTCAAAAGTCAACACGCAGCAGGGCAGGTCGCACTATGCACCGCCGCCCTGCGGTCAGTACCCTGCGCCCGGGCGGTCGTGTTGGTGAAGGTCGACCCGATACTGCTTGGAGCGGCTGCCATGCGTTGGTGCACGCCCAGGAAAATGCCCGTTTACATACCTATGAAAATCGTGTTAAGGAGTCGTTTGATGCCATCGTTCCGGTACTGAAGCAGATATCCGCGATTCAGCACGATGCTGATTTTGCGATCAGAGCACAGCGCATGGCGCGTGAGCGCTTGGGGTTTGCACTGCCGGAGGTGTTGTTGGACGATGCCTGGATCGAGCAGCTTGATATGCGCAACCTGTTTGCCTGGAGCGTCTTTGAGACTTATCGCCGCTTCTGCGATGAGGCAATTATGCATGCTCCTCTGGGCAATAATGATGGCATGGAATTCCAGGAATTTCTGCGGCAATGTGGCTTCCATAAGCTGGATGTTTCGCCATGTTCAGACGGTCGTCTGGCTCATGTCATTCGTTATGTTCTACGTCTGCCGTACCGGTTTGTGCGTCGCCGTTCCTATGCGGGTGCGATGTTTGATGTTGAAGACAGCCTCGAAAAGTGGGTGCGTACCGAACTGATCCGTTTTCGTGAGGGTAGGCCTAATACGGCTGATGAACCGACGCGTTATCTGAAAACGGTAGTTTATCATTACAGTTCCGTGGATCCCGATCATCAGGGTTGTGCGGCGCATGGCTCCGATACTGTCAGAGCGATGCAGTGCGGAGTGGATCGTTTGCGTGGTTTTCAGCAGGCTGTTGAGAATACCTACTGCTGTGGTGCATCAATTGACAAGCTGCTGCTGGGCATGGACACGGATACAGACTCCATCCGAATTCATATGCCGGACGATAATGGCGGCGTCAGTCCAGAGAACTATATTGACAGCTTGGAGCTTTATGATGCGACCTTGCATATGAGCGCAACCGCGGCCGAGCGCTGGATTGTTGACCGGGTGAATGAAAAAGGTGGTACTGTGTTACCGGCTGGCATGGCCCGTTTCATGGTTTATCTGCTGACGAATAACCTATCTCAGCTTGAGTATGTCCGTCGGTATCACGGCGGTCATTATGAGGATATCGGACACAGTGAACGCTTTATTGGTGCTGGCATCGGTTTTGAGGAAGTTCAGCTGCGTAATCTGACGTTCTTTTCCTACATGAATACCGTTGAAGAGGCTGCAGCTGACCTAGATGTCGGTATCAGGATATTTACCAGCCTGAATGTATCGCATGGTCTGCCGATACCGGTTGTTGTTCGCTTTGATTATCACGGCGATGTGCCGGGTGCGCGTGAACGGGCTGGACAGCGTTGTGGTCGCGTGACAGATGCCCTGCATGGTCGTTACCGTGAGCTAACTGATCGAGGCTTGTTGCACACCCTGCGGGTCATTCGCAATATTGATGCTGCCGACTCGATTGAGATTCTCGGTTCTTCGGTAAAGACAACGGCAACTATGATGGGGGTGCATGGATGAAAATTTGCCAAGTGGAGAAGCCATTGGTAGCTACCAATCGTATTTCGGCCATGGAGCATAAACACCTTCAGGTAGTGAAAGATGGCAGTGTACGTCTGGTTGCGGTTGATGCCGTGGGTTGCATACCAGGAGATTGGGTGATTTGCGTGGGCAGTTCCGCAGCGCGCGAAGCAGCGGGCAGTAAAGGATATCCTAGCGATCTGACAATAGTCGGAATTATTGATCACTGGGATGCAGGCCAGAGTGAAGGTGGTCGGTAGTGGAAATTATGCAGGTTGATCAGCCGCTGGTCTGCACTCGTCGCGTACAAGGCTTACACGACACCAGCCTCCGTGTATTGCGTGACTGCAATAATGCAGTTCACGTAGCGGTTGATCCTGTCGGGTGTCGTAAAGGGCATTGGGTGTTTACATCAAGCGGTTCGGCGGCCCGTTATGCAGCGGGAAATTTCGGAATTCTTGCCGATCTGACAATTTGCGGCATTATTGATTTTTGGGAGCCTGATGAGAGTTAGGTGACCGGGAAGGCTGTGACCTAACGAACTGATCGATGTTGTGGCACAGCCTAGTTTTACAAACCAAAACTATATTGTTAGGAGATATAAAAATGGCAAATGATAATTACGGCATTGCATTGGGCATGATTGAAACACGTGGGCTGGTTCCGGCTATTGAAGCCGCGGATGCAATGACTAAGGCCGCGGAAGTCCGCTTGATCGGTCGAGAGTTCGTTGGTGGTGGTTACGTTACCGTTCTGGTTCGCGGTGAAACCGGTGCGGTCAATGCTGCGGTTCGCGCTGGTGCGGATGCTTGTGAACGTGTTGGTGACGGTCTGGTTGCTGCGCACATCATTGCGCGTCCTCACCGTGAGGTTGAGCCGGTATTGCCGACGGGTGCGGACGCCTGATAAATGGTAATTGTTTATTTGGGCTAATTTGACAGAACGGATAAGCTATGGCGGATGGCACAAATAATACTGTATTTGGCATGACTGGAACACATAGGCCGTTCCCCAACATTGACCTGTTATCATGCTGATGGTAAAAATGGACTAGCACACACTCGGATATCTTTGTCGGGTACTAGGCTTGGAGCTATCTGCTGCGCACTTGTACATCACGTAGCCCAGACTTACAGCAGCTTGGGATTTGGATGAGGCGGTTGGAAAGTTTAGCACTGAAGCCGAACAGGAATTGGGGCATGCCAAGCGGAGGATCATCAGCCGTATGTTCCCGGTTGGTGCCGCCTCTGATGCTTCACAGCTACGGTCGGTGAAACTTGGGTAAACTTCCAGCAGCAGCTCAAATATGATTACGAATTTGAGGTGGAACTGGTGTCGCTCTACGAAGATGTGGTACGACACTGTTCCGTAATTGCAGGCCAAGGCAATCGTTATTATTTGAGACTCTGCTTGAAGAAGAGAAAGAATGTGGATGGTCGCTGGTAAACTGGCTGCAGCAAATTTCCTGATCGAATAATATTTCGGCTGTGATGCGCCGGTTTCCCCGTGTCTTTGGAGCATAGCAATGGTACAAGAGTGGCGAGAGTGTGCCCGACCGATGCGGTTGGAAAAGCGCTATGAATTTCCGGACTATAGGACCCTGCGCGACTTTCTTGATCTTGTCGCTGACCTGTCGGAACAGCAAGGGTTATATCCCGATATGGGTTTTGCCAAAAGCTATGTGAATATCACTATCCACCTTAACGAGGGTAGCCAGGTTATTAGTGAAGACCAGCGCTGCTTTGCACGGCAACTTGACAGGCTCGCCGGCGAATTGAGAGGTTAATCCCTGCTATGTCCGTATTTGCAATAGCCGGTAACAAGGGAGGCGCAGGCAAAACAACGTTAAGCGTTCATTTGGCTACCGCGTTGCATCGGGACACACCAACGGCGCTGATTGATGCTGATCCACAGGGTTCATCTCTGCAGTGGCACGCCATATCCGGTAATGACAGTACCGTCTCAGTTTTTCGGGCGGAGCAAGACCTGCAGCGACAGGTCCATAATCTGTGTAAGAAATTCGACTATATTTTTGTAGACTGCCCGCCGTCAGTGCATGCGCCCCAGACCGATGCGATTCTCAGAATCTGTAATGTTGTTCTGGTACCTGTGCAGCCGTCGCCCATGGATCTGTGGGCGACCGTACATATTGAGCGGGCGATAACAAACGCACTCGAGGTAAATCCGTTACTCAAGTCGATGATCGTTATCAATCAGGCAGAAGCAAGGACAACCATGTCAAGGCTTGTAAGAGAAGCGCTTCGGCAAATTAAATTTCCGGTTGCCGATACCGCGATAACACGCCGAGCGGTATACCGGCACAGTATTTTGTATGGTAGAACTGTATTTGAAATGGGCAGCCTAGGACGAATCGCTATGCAAGAAATGCAACAACTAACTAAGGAGATCAAGTCATTATGAGTGATACAGATAAAACTCGTCGAATGTTGATGAATTCTATAGCAAAAACCAGAGCTGGTGTCCACACAAATCCAGTACCAGCTGAACCGGCCTCACCAAAACCGACTACCAGAAAAAAAACCGTTCGCAAAAAGTCATCCATGGAAAAAGCATCTGCCCAGAAAGCCTTGATAAATAAATCAATGGCCAGACTGCAACCGGTTATAGACTCATACCAAAGCAAGGGTCGTATCTGGCCAGATTAGCTATGTAAACGGAGCTGAATGCAGATCTTGCATGAAGGATGGCCACATTAAATTTTACAGATTGGCCTGAGCTGCTGTCTCGGACGCTATTATGGATTTCATAGCATTGCCTGTGTTCAGGCTGGTTTTGCCGGTTTTCAACCCGCTCTGATCTTTAGCTCCGGCCCCATGCCCGGATATTTGATTTGTGTACAGGTGCCTAGTTAGCAGATTGTTGGTTTCGGTTTGGATAGAGAGGTTGAAAAGGCTTTCTGAGGGCAGCAATGATGTGGTTGCCCTTTTTCAAAATCAAGGACCCGGAGGGCATTGATTTTGATTCAGGGTGTAGCTGATCTTTCTCTTTATGGCGCGCCTGGCGGGAGTCGAACCCACGACCTTTGGCTTCGGAGGCCAACACTCTATCCATCTGAGCTACAGGCGCTTTTTTGCTTTTTCAAGGCAAGTTCTGAATGGTGTATTCCTAGCATAAAGTGCCACCTTGCGATTTTTTATTGCCATTGTTCTCGGTGAGATATCGCTGGCCTCACCGAAAGCCTCGGGATTAATCAGGATTCTCTTATGTAATGTACTTTTTACGCTAGGAAAGTGGGGAGGAGTATAATGGCATATGGTCGTGGCGTTCAATATATTTCTGAACTTATAGCTATAGCTATTTGGTTGGTGATGTATGTGTATAAACTCAGAAACATATTACACTAATGAGGAGGTTAAAGGTGAGAGCAATGTCAGTAAATTGCTTACTAGCATGAAAGGCTTCGATTCCATTAGTCGCTATGTCACGAAAAACCGATACTCATAATGAAGTCATCGCCCATCGTCTAAGAATGCCTGAGTTTTAAAACAAACATGGATTGCAGGTGACCATAGACCACAGCAGTCAAAGTGTTGCACCTTGGCATGTATGGAAGCAGGGGTATCGTGAGCAGGGAGTGACCGGCTTGATGCTACAATTCAGGCCTCTACTTTCCCGGGGGAAAGCGTTCTCGTTGTTGGATGAGTGTGGTGTTGACTCGGATTCGTTCCTCGCGCTAGGATTTTTCCAAGTCTTTAGCATGAGAATAAGTTTGTGTCCTGCCCAAGTTCTGAAGGTCAGCCCCAAGACTCGGCCTGTTCCAACGCGTTTACCATGCCCTGACCGGTATTGATGAGGTTAGTAGTTATGCCTTGATCATGGTCATGCCCAAACTCAACAGCCAAGCTGCCAAGGTGTTGCTTTGAAAAGGATTCCGATTAGCTCCCTTCAGCATTCGGCTGAGCTGCTTCTAGGCCTCCCAGGATGAATGCTATCTGTGAGAAAGTTTTACTGCGCCGCCCAAGAACAGTTTGTGGACTTCCATGAGGACTTGCTGCTTGTCAACCTGGGTTCGTTTAACAAAAAACTGGCGTACTGGTCAAATTATAGCGGCGTTTGGCCATGCAAAGGGCTGGGATTACGAACCTTCGTGCAGTATATTATCAACCATAATCAAAAGCACAGTTTGTGGTGGACCCGTACAGGCTGTTGTTTTCTGGTGCGTCTTTCATTACACTCACCGGCTGGTTTATCTAGATATGAGGATTTGTAGATGAGCGCTCAGGATGATTTCACTCAGGTATTTTTGTGGATATTAGGCCTGCTGGTGTTGTTCACGATTGTGGTTGCTTTGATTGCCCGTTCTATCGGGTTGGATGAAAACAGCGGTCCCATGAGTGATAAGGATATCGATAGGCGTACCATGCCTTATGGTAATGTGAAGGTTGCTGAGAAAAAGGGCGGGAGTGGGCCTGATGTAACGGTACCTGTGGTGCTTCCCGCTCCAGCTGAATGATGGTAGATTTGAGGCGGACTTGATACCTGATTCGCGCTTGAAGTTTCGATAAGCTGTCCTTAGAATACGTGATTTTATTATATTTGCACTCTGCTGCAAGCGCCACAGGTTTCTGGGTGGCTGGTGTGGCATTTTCGGGGAGGACTGTAATATCGCAGCAAAAGAGAACCGCCTGAATGGGGATATTACTGCCCCGGAGGTCAGATTGATTCAGGCCGATGGAAGTCAGGTAGGTATCGTCGGTACCCAACAGGCTTTGAGTGCCGCTGAAGAGGTTGGCTTGGATTTAGTGGAGATTGTTCCTAATGCGGAGCCGCCTGTGTGCCGAGTGATGGATTTCGGCAAGTTCAAGTATGAGCGGAGTAAGAAGGCGCAGCAGGCTAAGAAAAGGCAGAAGCATACGACAGTTAAGGAAATAAAGTTCCGACCTGGTACAGAGGAAGCTGATTATCAGGTAAAGTTGAAAAATCTGATGAGGTTTTTGTCCGATGGCGATAAAACCAAGGTGACGCTGCGCTTCCGAGGTCGGGAGATGGCGCATCAGGAACTGGGTACGAAATTGCTGGAGCGAGTTGAACAGGACCTGCTGGAGTATGGAAAAGTGGAGCAATATCCCAAGATGGAGGGCCGCCAGATGGTTATGGTGATGGGCCCGCGCAAGAAGTAAGGCTTGGGGGGTTTTTGTTTTTTAGGAATGTCATTATGCCCAAGATGAAGTCAAATAGCGGTGCCGCCAAGCGATTCAGAAAAGCTACATCCGGTAGGTTTAGGCGCAATAAGTCACATCGTCGTCATATTTTGACGAAAAAATCAAGTAAGCGTATGCGTCATCTGCGTGAGGACGCTTATGTTCATAAGGCGGATGAGGGTCTGGTTAGGCAGATGCTCCCCTATGCTTGACGCAGTTGTTTCAGGAGAAGTGCCGTGGCAAGAGTGAGACGTGGTGTGGTCGCGCACGCCAGACACAAGAAGGTGTTGAAGAAAGCCAAGGGCTATTATGGTGCCCGTAGTCGGGTATATCGGGTTGCCAAACAGGCCGTTATCAAGGCGGGGCAGTATGCTTATCGTGATCGCCGTCAAAAGAAGCGTCAATTTCGTTCTTTGTGGATCGTGCGCATTAGCGCGGCGGCCCGTGAGTGTGGTTTGTCTTACAGCCGGTTTATGGGTGGTTTGCATAAGGCGGGGATTGAAGTGGATCGCAAAATTCTGGCGGAACTGGCGGTTGATGATAAGGCTGGTTTTGCAGCACTGGTCGAGAAAGCGAAAGCAACGCTGGCGACTTGATGTATGGAGCACATCGTTCGGCTGGGACCGGGCGTGAGGTTAGTCAAAGGGGAAGGGTTTATACCTTTCCCCTTTTTGCTTCCAGAGAAGCGTTGATTTTATCAAGGTTTTTTCTTTATCGCGTTTCCGGTTACAACTGGATTGGGTTTTGATGAGTGATATTGATGAACTGCTGGATGAGGCACTGCATGCGCTAGAGGTGTGCGATGATATGGATGTCCTAGAAGGGTTGCGTATCCATTATCTGGGTAAAAGGGGCGTTTTTACCGAGCGCCTGAGATCTCTGGGGCGCTTGCCCGCAGCAGAGAGGCCGAAGGCGGGTCAGGTCATTAATGAGGCTAAGCGGATTTTCCAGCAAAAGTTAGAGCGGCGTCAGCTGGTATTAAAAAAGTTGATTGCTGAGGCGCGGCTGGTAACTGAAAAAATTGACGTTACGTTGCCGGGAAGGGGGTTGTCGAGAGGCGGTTTGCATCCGGTAACCATCACCACGCGCCGCATTGTCAGATTGTTTGAGTGTATGGGATTTCATGTAGAGGAAGGGCCTGAAATTGAGGATGACTTCCATAATTTTGAGGCACTGAATATCCCACTGCATCATCCGGCGCGCGCCATGCATGATACTTTTTATTTTGATTCGCATCGCTTGTTGCGCACTCATACTTCGCCGGTGCAGGTGAGGACTATGGAGTCGTCTTCACCGCCGTTGCGTATTATTGTACCGGGTAGGGTTTACCGTTGCGATTCTGATCTGACGCATACGCCGATGTTTCATCAGGTTGAAGGGTTGCTCATTGATAAGGCAGTCAGCTTTGCCAATCTTAAAGGTACGCTGGTTGAATTTATGCGCCATTTTTTTGAAAAAGCGGATTTGCAACTGCGGTTTCGTCCGTCATATTTTCCTTTTACTGAGCCTTCTGCTGAGGTTGATATCCGCTGCGTTATGTGTGAAGGGGAGGGATGCAGGGTTTGTAGCCATAGTGGTTGGTTGGAGGTGTTGGGTTGCGGTATGGTGCATCCGGATGTACTCCGACGAGTCAATATTGACCCGGAGGAATGGCAGGGTTATGCCTTTGGCTTGGGAGTGGAAAGATTGGCGATGTTGCGTTACGGCATCAATGATCTGCGTCTTTTCTTTGAAAATGATTTGCGTTTCTTGTGTCAGTTCAATTAACCGGGGCATGTGATGAGGGTTAGTGAGCAATGGTTGCGTGAGTGGATTAATCCGGACATTGATACTGCCATGCTGGCCGAACAGCTTACGACTGCTGGCCTTGAGGTTGATAGTGTATTGCCTGCTGCTGGAGAGTTCAGCGGTGTGGTGGTTGGTGAAATCACGGAAGTTCGACCGCATCCGCATGCGGACAGACTAAGGGTTTGTCAGGTGAACGATGGTCGGGAACAGATTCAGGTTATCTGTGGTGCGGCCAATGTCGAGATTGGAATGAAAGCACCATTTGCCCGAGTGAATGCAAAACTGCCGGGAGACCTGAAAGTCAGTAAAGCCCGAATCAGAGGTGTGGAGTCTTGTGGCATGCTGTGTTCCGAGCAGGAGCTGCGCATGGCGGACAGCGCTGGAGGGGTGATGGTTTTGCCGTCGGAGGCACCGACAGGTATGGCGGTGGAAGATTATCTGGCGCTGGATGATCGGATCATTAAGCTGGACTTAACCCCGAATCGAGGTGACTGCTTGGGAATGTTGGGCATCGCCCGTGAGGTCGCGGCTATCAATAATATGGATTTACGAGAGCCCGATGTCATGAGTGTGAGGGCATTGGTCGAAGACAGGTTTCCTGTCGAGCTTCATACCCCTCGGTATTGCCCCATATATGTCGGGCGGGTTGTAAGAGGTATCAACCCTGCTGCGGAAACTCCCGTATGGATGCGAGAGAGGTTGAGACGCGCCGGTTTGCGTGCGATCAGTCCGGTGGTTGATATTACCAACTATGTGTTACTTGAGTCAGGACAGCCTATGCACGCCTTTGATCTGCATAAGTTGAAGGGCAGCATTCGGGTACGTATGGCGCGTCCCTCCGAGAAGCTCGTCTTGTTGGGTGGCAGGGAGGTTGTGCTGGATGATGATGTGCTGGTTATTGCGGATGAAGCACAGGTGTTGGCTATGGCTGGGATTATGGGAGGCGAGGACTCTGCCGTTGACGCTCAGACGCGGGATGTGTTTTTTGAGGCCGCCTATTTCAGTCCGTTGATCATCGCGGGTAGGGCGCGTCGGTATGATATGTACACTGACTCATCGCATCGTTTTGAGCGTGGTGTTGACCCCAAGCTTCAGGTGAAGGCTATAGAACGGGCCACCGGCTTGCTACTGGAGATATGCGGTGGTTCGCCAGGACCGGTAGTTCAGGTTGTCAGCGACCCTCATTTGCCTGTAAAGAACAAGATATTTCTAAGAAGTGAAAAAATTTCGAGACTGCTGGGGATTGAGATCCCGGCAGAGCAGATTGAGATGTATCTGGACAGGTTACAGATAAGTCGCAGCGGCGATAATGGGAAGTGGTCCGTTTTTGCTCCGTCGCACCGGTTTGATCTGAATATTGAGGCTGACCTGATTGAGGAAATTGCACGCCTTTACGGTTATGACAAAATCCCCCGAACGTTGCCCAAGGTACCGCAAGCCATGATAACTCAACCTGAGTACCGTATAGCACTGGACAGTTTGAAAGACATTATGGCGGAACGGGGATGGCAGGAAGTAGTAACCTATTCTTTCGTTGATCCTGAGCTACAGGGGATACTGTCACCGGACAGGCCGGCTGTGAATTTGAGCAATCCGCTGTCGAGCGAGCTGTCGCAGATGCGCACCAGCCACTGGACCGGGTTATTAACGACACTGAGGCGTAACCAGAACAGGCAGCAAAAACAAATCCGGTTGTTTGAAACCGGCTTGAGTTTTATAGATACGGATAACGATATTGATCAGCAATCATGGTTTTCCGGTATCGCGAGTGGGTTTTATGCGGCAGAGCATTGGTCTCGAGTACCTCGCCTGATTGATTTCTATGATGTGAAGGGGGATGTTGAGGCGCTATTTGCGCACATACGGACCCAAAATAGTCTGGTTTTCAGGGCCGATAAACATGCAGCTCTGCATCCCGGACAAACTGCCAGGATATACCGAGATGGGAGCCCAATAGGCTGGTTGGGTGTTTTGCGCCCTGATGTGGAAAAGAGCCTGTCGCTTGAAGGCCCGATTATTTTATTTGAGATACAGGGGAGTGCCTTGCTTGACGCAGTTCCCCGCCGGTTTGTTTCAATATCCAAATTTCCCAGTATCCGGCGCGATTTGGCGATCATTGTGGATGAGGAGACTACATCTGATGACATTTTGGGCGTCATTCGTCAAATACCAGATAAAACTATACAGAAATCATGGGTTTTTGATGTTTATCAGGGTAAGGAGATAGGGACATCAAGAAAAAGTGTGGCTTTGGGCTTGATTTTCTCGGATCCTTCAAGCACCCTTACAGATGAGGATGTAGGATCGACTATCAACAAGATTATTAGTAACTTAGCTGATAAAATTAATGCAACACTAAGAAGTTAGATATTTTAGGGTAATATGGCGCTGACCAAGGCAGACATTGCAGAAAAGCTGTTTGAGGAACTGGGCCTGAATAAGCGTGAGGCCAAGGAATTGGTGAATTATTTTTTTAAGGAAATTCGTGATTCATTGGCCAATGGTCATCAGGTAAAGCTATCTGGTTTTGGTAATTTTGACCTGAGAGATAAGAACCAGCGGCCGGGGCGCAATCCAAAAACGGGAGAGGAAATTCCTATTACTGCTCGCCGTGTAGTGACTTTCCGTCCGGGACATAAATTAAAAACGAGAGTAGAGGCGTATGCTAGATCCAAGTGATACACGTGACTTGCCCCCAATTCCGGGGAAGCGCTACTTTACTATCGGTGAAGTCAGTGGATTGTGTGCGGTGAAATCACATGTTCTGCGCTACTGGGAGCAAGAATTTCCACAGCTAAAGCCTGTTAAGCGTCGCGGGAATCGCCGATACTATCAACGCCATGACGTAATCACAATCCGCCAGATCCGGAATTTACTATATGAGCAGGGATTTACGATTGGTGGTGCGCGACAAAGGCTTTCTGGCGAAGATGCTAAAGACGATGCCAATCAGAGCCAGCAGATCATTCGCCAGCTTCGTATTGAGCTTGAAGAGGTACTGCAAATTCTGAGGCGCTGATTTTTAGATCATTTCCCGACCTGAACCTTAAGAAAACTCGGATAGTTTTACTTTTTGAATAGACTGTTTACTGTACAATAGTTTTGTGTTTCGGGGTGTGGCGCAGTTTGGTAGCGTACCTGCATGGGGTGCAGGTGGTCAGAGGTTCAAATCCTCTCACCCCGACCATTTTGGCTTATAAGCGTGGTAGATGGTTACAGGTATTAAGGGTCTGGCGATAGGCCAAGCCTATCATGTTCTGGGTGCTTAATATATTAAGGGTCAATTTTTCCCTTGCACTACGAGAAGGATGGAAGTGAGTGCAATATCAATATTTAGGTGCTCAGTTCCCGAGGCTAAACACTTGATTCTATACGGCGTAGGCGCGTCGAATAAGCGGATTGAGTATACGACTGAAGAATCCGGTCAGCTGTACCGGTCCCTCGGTTACCGCCAGACAGATACATTCACAGTCACGGGTTGCAACGGGTGTGTGTCGATCATTCTGGTCGCGTAGTAAGAAGTCGCCTCGCTGGTAAAGGCCCTTTTCGTCAGAGAAGCTGCCTTCTAGGACAACGGTATATTCATCACCCTGATGGGTATGCGTTGCTGCTGCGCCACCGGGTCTGATTTTAAGCAGCTCTACCTTGGCACCGTTATTGTCGCGCCACAGCTCGACACGAGATATGTCTGCCGATACTCGTTTCCAGCCAAGGTTATCACAGCTGCAGTTAATGAATTGGCGCAGGCAGCGTGGGAGCGAAGAATTGACTTCGGATGTTGTTTCCACTTGTTTTTCGGGCAGGCTATCAAGTTGTTCTAGAGTGCGTACTTTCAGTTCGGCTGATGCTGGTGATGGCTTGAGCTTCTGCATGAGTGTGCTACCGATTCGATCCAGGTACCGTAGTTTGTGACCACAGGCATCACAATACTCCAGATGGGTCGATACACACAGAGCTTGGCTCAGTGGCAGGCTGCCGGCCGAGTAAAGGGCCAATAGTTCGTCGGTGGGGTGATGGTTTGTGACAGTCATCATTACCTTGTGACCAGTACTTTGAGTTTCTTCATCGCTAGGCGCACCCTCGATTTGACGGTACCTAGTGGCAGTTTCAGTTCTGCGCTGATTTGCTGATGGCTTTTTCCCTCCAGATAGACCCTGGTTAATACTTCAAACTGTTCTTGCGGCAGTTTTTCAAGACCTGCCTTTATGCTTTCTTCAATACGACTGATCTGCGCCTGCTGAAATGGCCCGGGGCTGTCATCTTCGATTTGGCTAAATATATCGGTCGGGTTGATTGTGTTGGCATGTCGATTACTGCGGCGCATAAGATCAATACGACAATTCCGTGCCAAGGTAAAAATCCAGGTGTTCAGATTCGACAGTCTGGCGTTATATTTGCCCGCCTTCAGCCAGACCCGTATCATAACTTCCTGTACCAGCTCGTCGGCTATTGGATCGGCGCCAGGTTCACGCGCTAGGCTGTAGGCGCGCAGCTGCGGTGCATAGTGGTCGAATAGCTTCGCGAATGCATGCTTGTCACGGTCTTCGGCAACCCGGCGCATACACACGCCCAGAGATGCCAGCTTGTCGCTGGTTGCCTGGTTTTCAGCCATTTTGCCCATTTGCCGGGTTTAGTTTGAATGAACGGAATATCATACGTGCTTCGCACGGTTGCGGATCACTGTTGATCCGATTTTACCAGGGTATCGTATAAGGTGGCAGAATGGGCGTAGGGCGGAGCAGGTTTTTTTGAGAATCAATACAATCAGCACGGGGTGTGTTGTTAAAGTAAGTATGAGGGATGGGTGGTGAGCATCGCCGGTGCTCGTGCAATTGGATGGGTGGAGCAGGGTTTGGTGCCGGATCGCGTGGTTCGCGCAGCTATCCGCCGGTTGTTGCAGCAACGTATTGACGAGCTCAATCCGACCGATAGCGAAGCTACTGCCGAGCGGTTGGAAGCCTTTATACAGATGATGAATGCGTCGCCGGTTGCGCCGATCCCAGAAAGGGTTAATGAGCAGCACTATGAAGTTTCGACTGATTTTTTTTCCGAGGTGTTGGGTGAAAAGCTCAAATACAGCAGTTGCTATTGGCGGCAACAGCGGCAATCGCTGCAGCAGGCAGAGAAGGATGCGCTGCAAATTACCTGTGAGCGTGCTGGTGTCAGGGACGGCATGCGCATTCTTGAGCTTGGTTGCGGCTGGGGTTCATTGACGTTGTGGATTGCGCAGCACTATCCTCAATCAAGTATTACCGGGGTATCCAACTCTATTGCTCAGAGAGAATATATTGAGGCCCGGGCGCACTGTGAAGGTCTCAGTAATGTGCGTGCGATTACCGCCGATATGAACGACTTTGCGATTGACCGGCGATTTGACCGGATATTGTCACTGGAAATGTTCGAGCACATGCGTAACTACCGTAAATTGTTCCGGCGTATTTATCACTGGCTTGCGCCGAATGGCAGGTTTTTTATGCACATTTTCTGTCACCGTCTGGTGCCATATGAGTTTGTTGATCGTGATGCCAGTGACTGGATGAGCCGGTATTTTTTCAGTGGCGGCATTATGCCGAGTGATGCCTTGCCGCTTCGTTTTCAGGATCATTTGAAGC
This sequence comes from Gammaproteobacteria bacterium, assembly GCA_028289815.1. GTDB lineage: Bacteria > Pseudomonadota > Gammaproteobacteria > JAJDYQ01 > JAJDYQ01 > JAJDYQ01. Next base: position 28,648 of record JAPYNQ010000037.1, read on the forward strand.
TCTGCCGGCAGTGGCGCTGGAATGGTTGTCATTATGAGCGTACCCTTAACGCATGGCTGGCGCAAATGGATAAGCGCAAGTCGAGGATTATGCCGGTTTTGCATCGTACCTATGGTGACGATGCTGATATCTGGTGGATGCGCTGGCGCCTGTTTTTTATGGCGTGTGCTGAATTGTTTGGCTTTAATAACGGTCAAGAGTGGTGGGTTAGTCACTATCTGTTTGAGCGACGGCTATAAGGAAATGCTGAGTGTTTTCTGTGAACCTTGTGTCGGAGCCGCTCGTTCGGCTTTTCGAGATTTACCAATGAAAATTGTGATCAATGTGGTGATCTATCAAATCTGCTGGCTTGGGTGTGTTTTCGGCGCAGCCAATATGGTGCCATTGCTCGGTATTGTACTGGTCGCTGCTGCGCTTGCCTGGCACTTGTACATGGCGCCTCGCGTCGGGGCCGAACTTGGCCTGATTATTATTGTCGCTGTTATCGGTGCAGCTTGGGATAGCGTGCTGGTCACCGCCGGCTGGTTGGTTTATCCCTCCGGTACTCTGATTCAGGGTGCTGCGCCCTATTGGATTGTGGCACTTTGGATCAGTTTTGCTACCACCTTTAACGTCAGTCTGCGCTGGTTTAAGCGTCATCTACTGTGGGCCAGCCTGCTTGGTGCAATCGGCGGGCCGCTCGCATTTCTTGCCGGTGAGCAGATTGGCGGCGTGGTATTTACTGATCACTTTATTGGTGTTGCCATGCTGGCACTGGGCTGGGCCCTGTTAATGCCGTTAATGATGATCATTGCCAACCGATGGGACGGTTTTCGTGAACTTGAGACGCCGCAGGAAACGGTAATGGCCGGTAATCGGGGATAGGCGTGTTCGACCTGCAAAGCTATTTAATCGGCTTGGTTGTGGTTATATTGGTTGCTGTCGCTTCGTGGGTAGTCAGTGTGATCAGACGCGATGTCAGTATCGTTGATAGTATGTGGTCGCTGATGTTTTTGTCTGCTGCGATGGCTTATGCCATGAACCTGCAGGCACCCGGTCCCCGCTTGGAACTGGTACTGTTGCTGGTTACAATCTGGGCATTGCGCCTGTTTATCTACATCACTTGGCGCAACTGGGGGGCTCAAGAAGATCGGCGCTATCAAGCCATCCGAACCAATAACGAGCCCCATTTTGTACTCAAAAGTCTGTATAGCGTGTTCGGTTTGCAGGCGCTAATCGCTTGGATAATATCACTGCCATTGTTGGTGGCAATCGCGAGTCCGGTCGGTTTTGGTTATCTTGATCTGGTCGGTGTTCTGCTCTGGACTTTGGGGATGATATTTGAAGCAGGTGGTGATTATCAGCTGATCAAATTCAGGTCAGACCCGCAAAACCATAACAGAGTTATGGACCGCGGCTTGTGGCGCTATACACGCCATCCTAATTATTTTGGTGATGCCTGTATCTGGTGGGGATTTGGTTTGCTTGGTGTCGCCGCCGGCGTATGGTGGGTACTCTTGTCGCCGGTGTTGATGACGTTTTTGCTGCTCAAGGTTTCGGGGGTTTCGTTGCTGGAGCAGGACATTGGTGAGCGTCGTCCGGCATACGCTGACTATATTGCACGTACCAATGCGTTTTTGCCGGGACCGCCAAGAAGGTATAAACCCGGAAGACAACAGAGTGAGGGCCATGACTAGGCCGAGTCTTTTATTAGCTGGGATAGCCGCATTATTGTTACACAATCTGCCGGTTTTCGCTTTGCAGGCGGCCAGTCAACGTCAGGAACTCATATTCCAGGTTTGGCTTGACGACGAACCAATCGGCATGCACAGCTTTCGCTTTACTACACATGCCAGTCATGAAACAGTGGATATCCGCGCCGATTTCGACGTGACATTTCTTACAATTCCTGTCTATAGCTATGACCACCGCAATCGTGAAACCTGGAGCAATGGCTGCCTGGAGATGATTGAGGCCTATACCGATAATAATGGTGATGAATATCGGGTTCATGGTCAGCGCAGCGGTGCTGTGTTTGAGCTCATAACCCTTGGCGAGACTACTGAATTGCAAAATGACTGTGTGATGAGTTTTGCCTATTGGGACCAGCGTATTTTACGCCAGAACAAACTACTGAACGCACAAAACGGTGACTATCTACCAGTTGAAACTAAAGCAGCCGGTACAGAGCAGCTGCAGCTCGGCCATACGCAGGTCAGTGCGCGGCGCTACGACTTGCGGAACCAGGACAAGGGTATCGATATCAGTATTTGGTATGGCATTGAATCAGGCCACTGGCTATCGCTCGAATCGCGTGTGGATGGCCGGGTGATTCGTTACCTGCCGACGCAATAATGGCAGTCGGGTAAATTCTGATTGGTTGTGCGAAATGGAGAGACCTGTTACAGGGAGTAAAACATCATGTTTGGCCGAATTTGTAGCACTTTGTTGGTAGTGATGAGCTTGGCTGCCTGCGCTTCGCCATCGTCTATTCACACGGTGGATTATGTCGATCTGGAGCGCTTCATGGGGGATTGGTATGTCATCGCTAATATCCCGACTTTTGTTGAAAAGGGTGCGCATAATGCAGTGGAGTCCTATTCAATGAATGCGGATGGCACGATCAATACCCGCTTTACTTTCCGACAGGATGGTTTCGATGGTGAACTCAAGGAATATAACCCGCAGGGATTCGTGCGCCGACAATCCGGTAATGCCGTCTGGGGGATGCAGTTCATCTGGCCATTTAAGGCCGAATACCGGGTCGTCCACTTAAAAGACGATTATTCACAAACCATTATCGGGCGTAGTAAGCGCGACTATGTCTGGATTATGGCGCGCACACCGACTATAGAAGAATCGGAATTGCAAGTGATGAAGTCATTTCTGGAGGAACAGGGGTACGATACCTCTCAAATACGCAAAGTACCACAGCATTGGTAACCAAGCCGGCAGATTAGCAGATGAATATCGCGATAATCGGTGCTGGTGTTTCCGGCCTGACGGCGGCTTTCTACCTGCAAGATAAACATCGAATTACGCTTTATGAATCGCAACCGTATATCGGTGGGCACACCGCCACCATTGATGTGCATTATATGGGGCGCGACTACGCCATCGACACCGGATTTATCGTTTATAATGACTGGACTTACCCGAATTTCATTAAGTTGATTGCTGGATTGGGTGTTGCTACTCAGCCGACGCAAATGAGTTTTAGTGTGCGCTGTGACAGCAGCGGCCTTGAGTATGGCGGCAGCAGTTTGAACGCCCTGTTCGCGCAGCGGCGCAATTTGCTACGACCGTCATTCCATCGAATGTTACGCGATATTCTACGTTTTAATCGTGAGGCAGTCGACGATCTGGAAAGCGGCCGGATTGCAAATACGGCGACGTTGGGCGAATATCTGTACGATAATCATTACAGTGACAGTTTTATCCACCGATATTTACTGCCTATGGGGTGCGCTATCTGGTCCGCCTCGACCATGCGTATGATGGACTTTCCGCTGTTGTTTTTTATCCGTTTCTTCAAAAATCATGGCTTGCTCAGTGTTAACAATCGCCCGCAGTGGCGTGCAATCAAAGGTGGATCACGCAATTATCTGAAACCCTTGGCGGCAGGCTTCAAGGATGCCATCCGGGTCAATGCCCGGATTTTATCGGTGCATCGCTACCCGGACAGAGTTGAACTGGTCATGGCCCACGGCCAAAAGCGCGAGTATGATCAGGTGATATTCGGTTGCCACACCGACCAAGCGTTAGCGTTGTTGACCGATGCCACCCGCATGGAACGCGATAGCTTGGTCGCGATTCCGTATCAATCGAATGAAGTTGTGCTGCATATAGACGAAAGCCTGCTACCAAAGCGGCGGGCAGCCTGGTCCAGTTGGAATTACTGGTTGCGTGAGCACCTCCAGGAGCATGCGGTGCTCACTTACAATATGAACATCCTGCAATCAATCGAATCGAATACGACCTTTTGTGTTACGTTGAATGCGACTGATATGATTGCGACCGATAAAATTATTCATCGATTTAATTATAGTCATCCGGTATTTTCGCTGGACTCTCTTGCCGCAGTAAAACGGATAGCAGATTTTAACGGCCTGAATCGCACTTGGTTTGTGGGTGCTTATCTGGGTAATGGCTTCCATGAAGACGGCGTGGTCAGTGCCCGTCGAGCTGCTGATGCCATTAATGCACTGTCGGTATCGCCGGCGATAACCACGAGCGCGGTGGCCCATGTATAGCGCTATCTACGAGGGTTTCGTGCGCCACCGGCGCTTTTATCCGCGAACACACAAGTTTGTTTATCGGATATTTATGATGTATCTGGATCTTGATGAATTGCCCACAGTGTTTGCCATGTCACCCTGGTGGTCGGAAAAACCTTGGCGACCTGCCCGATTTGTGCGTGGTGACTATCTTGGTGATTCCAACGTACCGTTGGAGCAAGCGGTACGCATGTGCATTCAGGAAGCTGGCGGATGTTGGCATGAGGGACCGATTCGACTGCTGGTTAATCTACGCTACTACGGTTACATCATTAACCCCCTTGCCTGCTATTATTGTTTCGATGCCAGCGAAAAATTGCGCACAATTATCGCCGAAGTTACCAATACTCCTTGGGGAGAACGCCGCAGTTATGTGCTCGAATGTGATCCGCAAACACATATCCAACGTATTCTATTTCAAAAACAAATGCATGTTTCACCATTTAATCCGATGCAGATGACATACCACTGGTGCAGTAATAATCCGGGCAGGAGACTAAGCATCAATCTGGAGGCTGAGCATGACAACCGAATTCATGTCGATGCTACAATAGCGCTTAGGCGGCATGAAATAAATGCTGATAGTCTCGCCCGAATCCTTGTGGTTCACCCGTGGATGACGGTCAAGGTGGCTGCTGCTATTTACTGGCAGGCTCTAAGGTTATGGCTCAAACGAACCCCCTTTTACGATCACCCCGCGAGTTGTTCAGGGAATGATTATTCTGAAAATACAGGTAATTCAGGGGAACCTCGAAAAGTCGTCATGGGTAGCACCGGAGCAGGGCATAAGAAACGCAGAAATAGCGATGTATAATCAATACACGAGGATCCCTCGGTACTGTGCGACGCTGCTACGGTGTTGCATAGTAGATTTTTATAGTTTCTCTCAAATACCAAGCCATGACGACGATACAGCAATCTGAGGTGCGCAGCCCTGGCAAAGCGGGACGGTTTGAGAACTTTGCTCGCCGCCAGGTACTAAAGTATATGACCCATATCGGGAAGGGCAGCCTAGTGATTGAGGACGGTAACGCAATCATCGAGCTGGGCCAGGCACCGGGTGAGTCGGATATTAATGCACGTATCGTTATTTATGACCGCAGCGCCTACTATGATTTTATTCTGCGTGGTTCAATCGGCGGGGCTGAAGCCTATATGTCCGGTAAATGGTCATCGCCCGACCTGCTTGACGTGATGCGGGTTATGGCTGCCAATATTGATGTACTCAATGGCATGGATGATTCGCGATTTTTTGGCTGGCGCATCATCGACAGAATCGGCCATTGGCTCAACCGAAATACTGCCGGACAGGTACGTGCGAATATTTCAAGTCACTATGATTTAAGCAATGATTTCTTTGCGCTGTTTTTGGATCCGGCGATGATGTATTCGGCAGCCATCTTTCCACACGAAAGAGCCAGTCTTGACGAAGCCGCACTCCACAAACTCGACGTGATCTGCCAAAAGCTAGAGCTGAATCCCGGTGATCACCTGCTCGAAATCGGTACCGGATGGGGGGGACTTGCGATCCATGCAGTTACACACTATGGCTGTCAAGTAACCACTACAACAATTTCCAAACAACAATTCGAGGCGGCAAATGAGCGTGTACGTGAGGCTGGTCTCGCAGATCGGATAACGGTATTATTTGAAGATTATCGGGAGCTGTGCGGCGAATTTGACAAGCTCGTATCGGTGGAAATGATTGAGGCGGTCGGGCATGAATATTACCCGCAATATTTCAGTGGTTGTGCTTCACTGTTAAAGAAAAATGGCCTGATGTTGCTACAGGCAATTACGGTGCCTGATCAGCGCTTTCGACATGCGCAGAAATCAGTCGATTTTATCCAGAAATATATCTTCCCTGGTGGTTCGCTACCAAGCCATGAAACTATCATTGCCACAGTAAAAAATCATACCGACATGGTTATGGTAGGAATGCAGGAAATCGGCATTGACTATGCCAAGACACTGGCCGCTTGGCGCCAACGTTTTACTGAAAAGCTTGAACAAGTGCGCGCCCTCGGATTTGACGAATATTTCATCCGCATGTGGGAGTATTACCTGTGCTACTGCCAAGGTGGCTTCCAGGAGCGCAGCCTCGGCACCGCACAGATTATGCTGGCCAGACCGGACTGGCGTCCAACCAGAGTTGTACTATAAAAAGCGCACGGCTCTTCTGCCCTGATTACAGGGCGTAGCGCTTTTATGGGCTTTGTGTATAGGCCATAAACTCAGAAATATGTTGCCGTCGCCAAAATGCCATCGGCGTGCGCCACCAGCGACTTGATCCAGCCCAGTGCCGGGCCGGCTGCCCGTTGTCATCCGCATAGTCTGTTTGATGTTCGTAGTCTATTGGCATATCCACGCCGGCGACTGCGGCCATACTGGCGGCCACCACGGCTGCGGCATCCGACAGCCGCTAGGTGCGTCCGTCACGGGCGGTAATATCGCCCGTGGCCATCAAACTTGATCAGGGATTGCTGCGCCCGCCGGGTTAAGCTCCTGGGCGCAACAGGCTGTATGTGTGCTGCTCATGGCGCAGCACCCTAGCGCAGGATTTGTGACAGCGCACCACAAGTGTGTCACTATTTTTTCAGCGCAAGAAAAACCGCCCGAAGACGGTTTTTGTTAAAATTTACGATTATCGGGGAGGCTGCTTGCGTTTGTCAGTTTCCCTTCCTCGTTGCCGGCTGAATTTATCCAGCCGAAACGATTAACTTCTTCTTGACCCTATGCCGCGTTGCGAGGGCCGCGATGGAAGTGTCCGGCAGGGCGCAAGCTCGACGACGCGATAATGGTATCCGTCATCCCCGCGCTTCGACTGATTAAGCCCAGCATCTTACGCTGTCCGTTGCGCCAGAAACTGAGCAAAGCAATGCATGGTGTCAGAACCATTGCAAAGGCCAGCATAAGTGGGTTGCGCAAAACCATGACACTGATCACGGTTAAACAGACGCGCAACATGTCTCCAAGGAGGCGATCACGCAGGGCGATGTCTTCGATTTCCAAGATGGATTTAACCACAGATGACCGTGACTGACGGCGGTCAACCTGGGTGCCCATCAACGAAAATAGCCACACCCGCCCCCAACAAAAGTATTCCAAGTATCGGTTAATCATGTTGATTTCCGAGCGCATATCGCGGTACAGCGGATCATCAAAGCCAAACCCCTGAACCTTACCGGATGAGGCCAGCAAAAAAAGACTATCCCTGACCTCGAATAGGGCTTGACGCCCCCAGTCCACCATCAAATTCGGCCACTTGCAACTGAAAAACCAGAATAACAACCCCAAACCGACGAAAAATTCGATGTTATTCATAACTTATCCTCCGGATTAGTCTGCCCATCGGGCAGGAGATTGCTGGATGTCCTGTTTGGGTCCAGCCGTGATTCCAGTTTTTTGATGTGTTCCTGCATACTGGAGACTTTGCGCAATCTCAGTTCATGTTCCCCCAAAGCCCAAATACCAGCAAAAAAAGCTAAGACCCAAGGTATGCCATAATCGGTGTCGCCTAACGCAATGGATACGCCCGTCTCGCTTCCGGCCAGCGCTTCTACGGAGCAATAGAGATAATAGGCTATAATACAATAGACAGTACCCTTGATTAACAATCCCACAACATTATATGCACGCTCAATAATCAGCAAGCGAACAGTGTAACGATTTTCCTCATCGCTCATGGTAGCTCATATCGTTTACCCTTGTCTTTAAGGTAAGCGTAATATGCCTACATTGCAAGCGATTTTTGTGATTATTTGATTAACTTAGGCTATTTTTTATGAGGGTTCCACCTGTTCAAAGCAGGCATCACCAAAATATTAACCAAGTTACTTGCTATGGATCATTCCTAGTATCGCCGAAAATACCCAGCATCATTTCACCCAAGCGATACTTTGACGCGCACCCCATCTCGCACAGCCCCGGAATCCACCGAAAGGATAAGATATTCCCCATATAAACGGGTTTCCATCGGCTCAGAGCGAGGTCGCTTTATCAGACGCTTAGCATCAAAACCATCTGCGATAGGCATATCCTGAATATACATCTGATCTTGTTCTTGCATCCCTCTGGCAAGTTGCTCCATAATCCGCCCTTAATTCTCAATAAGTTTCGTTAATGAATGGTACTCCCTACGTTGTAAAATTTTCAGGTGGTCGGTCATCCGGGATGATGCTGATGGAACTACTGAAAGAGGGGAGGTTATCACCAGAACGGGGTGATGTGATTGTGTTTAACAACACCTCTGCCGAGCACCCGGCGACCTATGATTTTACTCGAACACTCAAGCATCTGGCTGAGGAGCAGCATAACGTTCCTTTCTTCTGGATTGAGTACCAAACCTACGAAGATGCTGGCAGATACGGTTGGCAGCGCTACTCTACGTATCGGCTGGTCAATGAATTTCCCTGGAGTGAGGGCAACTTGCAAGGTTATCGCTGGAGAGGAGAAGTATTTGAAGAAATGATCTCGCAAGCTGGATTTTTGCCCAACATGCAGGCCCGCATTTGCACCCAGAAATTGAAAATCCGCATAACGAATGAGTTTTTAGCAGACTGGTTGGCACAAAAAGACGGGATAGAACGGCTTGGACACACGGGCGATACGTCCCGAATGAGCGATGACGACGTCGTTCGATGTCACCAAGCCTGCGGTGGAACAACACCGAATGCTATTTTGTTGGCCAAGAAGTCATTTTTAAGAAAACAACCTTTTGTCAGGGAATCGGTGAGATGGCAGGACTTTACGAAAAGCCGGTTATGTATGAGTAATGAGTCGTTCAAGAGCTCAATTCGAGGTGGCAAATGTCAGTTGTTTGGTGAACACGCCGTTGATTATGTTTCCTGTCTGGGGATACGCAAAGATGAGGAAATTCGGGCTGACAAGATCAGGTCCCGGGTTGATCACGCTAAAGGTCAAAAAACACGTTCTTCTACTGGTCAGCCCCCAGGGGAACATATTTTTGTGCCATTAGTGGATCATAATATTGTCAAGCGGGATGTCATTGACTTCTGGAAAAAACAACCGTTTGATCTGGAATTGCCTGATAATGGGCTTTTCTCAAACTGTGTCTATTGTCCCTTAAAGGGCAAGAAGAAACTGACAGCGATAGCGCAAAGTGCGTTATCTTCGTCTATGTCTTCGGATGGTCCTGCCTCCATTGACTGGTGGATTGAGATGGAGCGTAAATATCGTCGGGACTTGAGGGCCGAGAAGCGTGCTATCACGTCGAAAAAGAAAGCGGCGTATATCAGTTTTTTTGGAGCATCCGATGATTGTGTCTATGACAACATCAAAGGTCGAAAAGGCAAGTTAGCAGCAGACTATCTTGAAGAAGATAGCCATATCCCATGTAACTGTACCGATTAATCAGGAGAAGATATGTCAGAACTTTATTTCAGAACCGGTGAAATGAAGGGATTCACCTCTATTGAACTGGAGCATACAAAAAAAGGCTATACGAATCCAATCAGAGAGCTGTTGCAGAATGCCTTGGATGCCTCCCGTGAAGGCGGTAATCGGGTATGCAAGGTGAATATATACATTGAGAAAATCCGTATAGGTCAAGTTCCACACATAAAAAAATATAAAGAAGTGCTAAAAAAAGCTATTGATACAGCAAAAGAACAGGGTAGTTATAATGAAAACTCAAAGCAAAGGGTTGCGCCCATTGAAAAGACCTTGCAGCAAAAAGAGCTAGAGGTGTTGGTGTTCGTCGATGATGGCATAGGGATAAAACAAAAGGATCGGGATGCCATACTAACGGGAGGCGTTAGTAATAAGGGCAGTGAAGAATCGGGAGGTTCCTTTGGTGTGGGTCATTTGTCCAGTTATTCACTTTCATCGCTTCGCTATGTGCTCTACGCCGCTAGGCATAAAGACAATGGTACTACAAAAACACTATATACCGGCTCACCAATTTTAGCTGGGTATAGAGATAAAGATGCACAGCGAGGCAACCGGGGCTGGATTGTCGTGAAGAGCCCTGAGAATGAAAAGGATCCAGAGTTTACCTATCCTGAAGAACCCCCCGATTTTATTAAATCCAAAATGGATAAACTTGATACAGGTACAGCCATTGCTGTTTTGGGCTTGTCGGAAGCTTGGGGTGGGAGTGCCGAATATGCCATCGTCAGTAATTTTTTTCATGCTATCAATCATGAAAGTTTAAAGATTACTATCCATAAAAATAGTCGTTCAGAGGAAATCTCTGATGACCGAGTTAAACAGCTGGTCACCGAAAGGAAAGGTAAGAAACGAGCAAGAGGAGACGAGATACTATCCGGGGCGATGGTTTTTCAAGCATGGCAAGCGATTCAAGAGGAGGGCTCGCAAAAGACCATTGAGCTCAGTAATTCCGATAAGATTTGTGTCTTCATTAGAAGCGACAAAAGCATCAGTCCTGCTATTATTCTGGTCAGGAATGGGATGGTCGTTGCCCGCCATGATTCTATGCTATCCCCAGACATAGACGGACTAAGAAAAGATCCAGGTTTTGAACCTTTTACTGTAATTATTGATGTCGATGGACAAGGTGCCCCGGAATTGTTTAGGCTAGTAAAAGGTGCCGAAGGACCCCATCATAATGAATTGCAGAAAGGCCTCCTGAATAGAAATAATGATGAGGAAAAGCTGAAGAAACTATTAAAAGAACTAAGCGAGAAGATAAAGGCAGATCATCTGAAAAAAATAGAACGAGATTCTTTTAATTTGCCTTTATTCACCGTGTCCAATAAGGACATGGGAAAAGCCATCGGTATCAACAAATCAGATGGACAAAGCAAGACAGGGACTCCCACCCGTCCACCAAAAAAACCGCCTGCGTCCAATAATGGAGGGCCGGGAGAAGGTGGCGGACGCCCTCCACCAACGGTTACTTCCAGATTACTGAAGTCAAAGACTGCTGCTCGATATGTAGAAAAGAGCGACAAATGGGAGGTACGACTAAGAATTAATCCTGAAGATCTAAATAATGACAAGGATGATACATACTTGTTAATGGGTTTGGCGGAAGATAATGATAATGATAAGGAACAATGTACTTACCTTGATTTCATAACAGCTGAATTGAATGGCGAAGTAGTAGAAATTTCCGATGATAATAAAAGGTCAATTAAACTGGGCCCATTAAATGAAAAAGAGCAATATGACCTGATCGCCGAGATTGAAAAACCAGATGATATCGGAAATATGAAAGCGGCTCTCCTGCCAGTATTAGGTTTGAAACGACGTAAAAAATCTGAGGGGAAACCATAATGCCAGATAATCTAACGCTTGATTTTCCAATCTTAAGAGAAGATAGCGGTGACTTTTCAGAAAAAATCGCTTATGAAGTCGAAGCTAAACAGGATGATGGAAAGCTACACATAGAACATAGACTTAAGGGCTGTTCGTTCATTTCAAATATGATTGAAAGGGGCAAGGCTAAATTTTCTGTCAGATTGCTCTACAAGGATAGTTCCGAGCGACAACATCACCTGTATAACGCAAGCAATCCGTCCATGCAAAACGGAGTCATCGCTATTACGCAGACTATAACCATGGATTTTTCTTATGCTCCGGAAATTATGCCTAGTATTATTGCTTTGAAAAAAGAGAAAATCACAGTGAATGATTCATCGGGGCTGACAGACTTCTGGAGATCGGGCGAATCCTTTTCCATACCTGGATACGCTCGCATTGCTATAGGTCCAAAAATAAAATTCTCCGAGGGAGATGTATCTCATTTGATGAGACTGATTAATGACGAAAGCCTTAAAGATGGTGAAATGAAAGTTGAGGTCAATGAATATGCCGGAGAAGGTGAAACCCCTGTTACATTGGTTTGCGGCAGCGATGTCTACGATCAGCTGGCCAAACTAAGTCAAGCAGAACCAGTCAATCCCAATAAATCAATGGGTTGGGCTATTGTTACCCAAGCGTTGTGTGCCACCTATGCATATATGCAGAGTTTAGAGCAAGGCAAGAAAGAAAATGTAGGTGGTGTGCTCTTGCACCACTTGCAAATGCTCGCAGATAAAACAGGAAAGGACTGGAAGGATGATGACTTCGAACCTAGCTTGGCTGCTACAAAAATGCATCCCTATGTCCTGAGTGTGTTCAAAGCAGGAGTTGATGATGAGTGAATACAAAAGATTTGATGAAAAAGTCTGGGCGAGCTTCGGTAAGAAGCTGTTGCCTAAAGATAAAGGTTCCGAGAGATGTCTGGAAGAACAAAGAAAATTCCTTGCTGCTTGTCAATCGGGAAAAGATGATTTTCTAAAGTATCTTGAGCACAAGGGCCTTCTGGATAATGCTGTCGGTGATGACACGGTACATTTTACTTACCAATTTACCGAGAAAGAATTCATTTATCCACCTGATGATACTCAGAAAAAAATCTGGGAGGCTTTTGAGATATTACCTGACGAAATAACGTGCAAGTGTGGCTTCTGGGCTTATGTAATCATCGAAATGGTTAAATCTGGTCAGATCCGGCCGTTTTTTTTGGCATCCGAATTAAACGGTGCTGATAACACAGGTAGTTATATGATTGACAATGCCCTAAAATCCAGCGATGCAAGCAAAATAGATAGTTGTGTTAGAAGGATTTTACGTTCTATGTGCAATCCGGAACCGAGAGGTAAAAGAATTGTATTTAATGATTTTCATCTCGGAAAAGCCTACTGGCGATGGCAGTGGGCAGACAAAATGTCTAGTATTATGAAGCGCGATCTTATACTGAAAGTTCTAAATGAAAAATATTATGCTGAGTTTTCTGCACGGATGCATACTGGGAAAACCTATATAGGTTCGGAAAATATATTCGGCGGATTATTGTTGTTTCTCGAGAAAAATAGAAAAATTGGTTCTCCGAAGCTACAGCAAATCATTGAACGAATTAAATACCTGAGTGTATGGAAAGCGATTGAAGCGCAAACCCCAAAATTAAATCAAAAAGAAATACAAGAAATAGCAGACTCACTCGGATAGTATCCAAGTCAGCCATATTCCACATCAATCCGGGTAGTAAATAGTTTCTTCCAAGAAAGGAATGTTGGGGGCTGTTTAATCAACAAGACGAGCAGGTGGGGTGTCTTGCCAGAAAATTCACCCCCTTCCCTCCGGATGGAATGCGTTCTCTGCCGGCACGTTTGTATCGCCATTAGGCCCGGCCGTTTTTCGCACCTCATAGATAAAGCTCAATACATTTGGCAGAAACAGCGCGACCAAAAAAGCTGTGATATTGGCGTGGTCGTAATTCGGTGTCACTTCGACAAATTCAATACTGACGATATTGCCTGTTCTCGCCGGTTCCTGAAACAGTTCCGGCTCTTCATAATGGAGAAGGCTGTCGGTTAATTATACGTCCATGCTCGCCGCCGGGCTGCTATTCAGGTTCTATCTTGTACAGATGCTGACTAACGGCGCTCCATGCGCCGAGATAGCCGAGCAGGGTGCCGAACAATGTCAGAGTTACAATGAAGGATATGTCCGGATAGATGGGCTGGAAGCTGCTGTTGTAAAGTTCTATCAGCCTTACGACCGGCGCATCTAATGCCCACAGTGCGGTATAAATCAGGATACAGGCCAGCAGGCCGCCCAGAAGGCCGAACCATATACCATCGTAGAGAAAGGGACGGCGGATGAATGCATGGGTGGCGCCAAACAGGCGTGTGACGACTATTTCGTCTCGACGATTTTCAATTTCGAGGCGAATGGTATTGCCTACAACCAGAATAACAGCAATGGCCAACAGGCCGACCACAACCAGCAGGCTGCGTTGAATTATTCCCAAAATACCGTTCAGGCGTTTAATCCACTCAAGATCAAGTTGTGCCAGCTCTACCTGTGGTATCGCCGCCAGCTCTTCGATCAAGCGGGTCAATGCCTCAGCAGCTAAGTCGTTACGGGGATAAATCAGTATTACCGGGGGTAATGGATTATGTGCCAGCTTATCCAATGCTTCGTCGAAGTCCGTCATCTCTCTGAACTCATCCAGGGCTTGGTCTCGGCTCATAAACTGCACCCTCACTAGCCGTTTATCCTGTCGTAAATCCAGAGCGATACTCTCTGCAGCCAAATCGCCTGAGTCTTCGTGCAGGTACAGGCTGATCTGTGTATCAGTTTGCCAATGGCCGCTCAGGGCAATCATATTCTGTGTCAGCATATACAGGCTACCGGGTAATGCCAGGGCCATGGCCAGTACTGCCATGGTCAGCAGGCTGGCGAGAGGGGTCTTAAGCAAGCGCGTCAGGCTCTCTTTGATACAGCTGATATGGTGGGATGTCCAGGAGCGTAGTCGTGCTACCCGGGATAGCCGGGAGGTGGCGGCCCCTGTCTGTCTAGCCATGACCGGTCCCGGGGGCGGCATCCACTATACTGGTCTCAAGCAGTTTGCCCTGATGCAGTATGACTATACGGCGTCGCATCCTGCGTGCCAGCTGGATATCGTGGGTCGCAATAATGGCGGTGACACCTACGGAATTAAATTCGCCCAGCAAATTCATGATTTCCTGTGACAGTTTCGGGTCCAGGTTGCCCGTGGGTTCGTCGGCCAACAAAATGGGCGGGCGATTGACTACCGCTCTGGCAATGCCGACACGTTGTTGTTCACCGGTGGAAAGTGTTATCGGGTCATGGTTCTGCTTGTTGAGAAGCCCTACCTTGTCGAGTGCCGCTTGGGCACGTTTACGGCATTCTCTATGGTCCATGCCTGATATTTCCAGCGGCAGCATGACGTTATTAATAACAGGCCGGTCAAACAGCAGGTAGTGGTCCTGAAACACCATGCCGATATTTCGGCGCAGCAGCGGGATATAACGTTTTTTCATACGTACAATGTTGGCTCCGTCGAGGATGATGCTGCCCTGTGTCGGTCGCTCCAGGATGGGTATGAGTTTCAATAATGTACTTTTGCCGGCACCTGAATGCCCGGAAAGAAAGACAAGCTCTCCCCGTTTAATGTTCAGGCTGACGTTGCGGAGCGCCTCGTGCCCATTGGTATAGCGTTTGCCGACATTAAGAAAGTGCAGCATCGCTCCGTGGTTTATGCTTCGCCGGTTGCATCTTCAATGTCCAGCAGGGTGTCAGTAAATTCCGCTGCATTGAAATCACGCAGGTCCTCGGCCTGTTCGCCGATTCCAATGTAACGCACGGGAATGTCAAACTGGTGGGCGAGTGCGAAAAGTACGCCACCCTTTGCGGTACCGTCGAGTTTGGTCAGCGCCAGTCCGGTAATACCGATGGCATTGTGAAATTGCCGGATTTGGGATATGGCATTCTGGCCAGTGCCGGCATCTACAATTAACAGGGTTTCATGGGGTGCACTCGTATCAATTTTTCCCAGCACACGTTTGATTTTTGCAAGCTCTTCCATCAGGTTTGACTGGTTGTGCAAGCGGCCTGCTGTATCGGCGATAAGGATGTCTACGTTGCGTGCGCGAGCGGCTTCGAAGGCGTCATAGATAACCGAGGCGGAATCTGCTCCGGTTGTCTGCGCTATGACGGGGATGCCATGACGCTCGCCCCAGGCTTGCAGTTGCTGCATGGCGGCTGCGCGAAACGTGTCACCGGCGGCCAGCATTACTTTTTTACCTTGGGACTGAAAGCGGCGTGTGAGCTTGCCTATGGTCGTGGTTTTCCCTGCTCCGTTGACGCCGATGACTAATATCACGGCAGGTGATGGCAGCATATCAATGTCAAGAGGCTTTTCATGTGCTTGCAGTCTGTCACTCAGGATTCGGTGCAATTCACTGATGAGATTTTCGGTGTTTTTGTTGCTTTCCCTGAGTTCATTGATGATTTCGCGGGTAGCCTCTATGCCAGCATCTGCCATTAATAATCTTATCTCCAGTTCTTCCAGAGCGATTTCCGGATTTCCGGAGTGCCTGAAGATCTCTGTAATATCAGCAAATAGTGCTTGGCGTGTTCGGCTGAGTCCTTTTTTAAGTCTTTCTCGGAAAGATCTATCGGATGTGCCGGAGCTTGAATCACTGTAGCTATCTGTTTTACTTTTTTTGCCGAAACTGAACATGATGCTGTAATTGGCACGGAGAAACTTTAGAGTGTATCAGTAGTCTGAATGGGGATGTATCCTACCATCACGCCGCACAGACACGGAAAAATATTTATGAAGACTCATATAAAAATATCGCTCGGCTTTCTAGTGTTTCTGATTTTGTCGGGAGCGGTGCAGGCCAGAGTTTATGAGTACATGCTGGATAATGGTATGAAGGTGCTCGTTAAGCCGGACCATCGGTCACCGGTCGTGGTACAGCAGGTGTGGTATAAGGTGGGTTCAAGCTATGAGTATGGAGGGATTACCGGTATCTCGCATATGTTGGAGCATATGTTGTTCAAGGGCACGGAAAAATATCCGGCAGGTGAGTTCTCCCGAATTATTGCGGCAAATGGCGGGCGTGAAAACGCCTTTACCGGTCCCGACTATACCGCCTATTTTCAGCGCCTGGAAAAATCTCGCCTTGAGATCGCTATGGAACTGGAGTCGGATCGCATGCGTAATGCCACGCTCCAGGTTGATGAGTTTCTGAAAGAACGTGATGTGGTCGCAGAGGAGCGCCGGCTTCGTACCGATGACAATCCCCAGTCGCTGGCCTATGAACAGCTTCGTGCGACAGCGTTTGTAAACAGTCCCTATAACCATTCTGTCATAGGCTGGATGACGGACATACAAAACTACAGTATAGAAGATGTCCGCCGATGGTATGAAGACTGGTATGCGCCAAACAATGCCACTCTGGTTGTTGCCGGGGATGTTGAGCCTGAAGAAGTTCTGGCGCTGGCAAAGAAATACTATGGGTCGATCAAGTCACGGCAAATTGCAAAACAGAAGCCACGTACCGAAGTGGAGCAGCATGGAGAGCGTCGGGTGAATATCAAAGTTCCTGCGACCATTGAAAACATCATTCTAGGCTATAAGGTACCCACTATGAACACGGCTGACAATCCGGATGACATCTATTCACTGGAGGTGCTGGCATGGATACTCGACGGAGGTGACAGTTCGCGTATAACCAGTGAGTTATTACGTGGTCGACAGCTAATCGCCAGTGGTTTAGCGTCCTATGATCCCTATCCCCGATTACAGGCACTGTTCATCCTGTCAGCGATACCGACTGGAGGAGTAAGCGCGGAAGAAGTGGAGGCGGCTCTGCGTGAGCAGGTTAATCGGCTGCATAGTCAGCCGGTTTCTGAGGAAGAACTTAGTAGGGCCAAGACTCAGATACTGACAGAGCGTATCTACCGGAAAGACTCGGTTTTCTATCAGGCCATGCAGCTTGGTATCTTGGAAACCGTTGGCGTCGGCTGGCAGACTGATGAGGTATTCGAAGAAAAGGTCAAAAGCGTGACGGCAGAACAGATTATGTATGTGGCAAAAGCATATCTGAATGAAGAGCGACTAACGGTAGCTTTACTTGAGCCTCGGCCCATACCAGACCCTGCCGGGCAAAAAATTTCTGCAATAATGCACATGCAGGCAGGTCAATAAATGAAAGTCATACTGCCTGCTGTCTGTTTACCATTTCTGCTGCTTGCGCCGTTGGTATATGCCATACCGACAATTCAGCACTGGCAAACAGCAAATGGTGCGCGTGTTTATTTTATCCCTGCCCCGGAAGTTCCAATTGTCGATATCAGGATCGTCTTTGACGCAGGCAGTGCACGGGATGGTGATAAATTTGGTCTGGCGTTCTTGACTAATGGATTGCTAAGCGAGGGAGCGGGTGATCTGGATGCCGACATGATAGCCCGGCGGCTGGACAATATTGGTGCCCAACTGGGTAACGGATCTTTGCGTGATATGGCTTGGTTGGAGTTACGTGCCCTGTCGGAAGAGAAAACACTTTGGGAGGCTATGGAGTTAATGTCCTTGGTTTTATCCGAGCCTGCTTTTCCTGAAGTTGCGTTTCGGCGTGATATGAAAAATATACTGGTCTCCCTGCAAGCAGATAGACAGAACCCCGATGCGCTGGCTGAAAAGGCTTTTATGAAGGCGGTGTACAACAATCATCCTTATGCGATGCCTTCGCAGGGGATGGAACAAAGCATTCAGTCCATGACACGCAAAGATGTACAGGCCTACTATGAAAAATTCTATGTGGCCCGCAATGCGACCATTGCGATAGTGGGTGATGTTTCACGGTCTGATGCCAAAGCATTGGCTGAATTATTAGCTGGTCGCATACAGGAAGGTAAGCCGGCTGCACGCCTGGAGGAAGTCAAGCCTTTACAAGAGGCAGTTACCGTACATGTCGAACACCCTTCTTCGCAGACGCATATATGGATCGGTCAGCCTGGAATGAAACGGGGAGATGATGACTATCTGGCGCTTTATATCGGTAATCATGCCTTCGGGGGAAGCGGCTTGGTTTCTTTGCTGAGTGGTGAAGTACGTGAAAAGCATGGTTATGCCTATAGTGCCTACAGCTACTTTGCTCCCATGCGGTCGCTCGGGCCCTTTACTATGGTAGCGCAAACAAAAAACGATAATGTTGTGGATGCCCTGAATGTCATGAACGATACCCTCAGGAAATTTATTGCAATGGGTATTACCCCGGAACAGATCATGGCCTCCAAGCAAAATATTACCGGTGGTTTTGCGCTGCGTCTCGACAGCAACAGAAAGCTTGTGGAAAATCTGTCAGTCATCGGATTTTATGATCTCCCTCTTGACTATTTGCACACCTTCAGTGATCGGGTAAACATGGTAACACGGCAGCAAGTCAACAGTGCTCTTCTACAGCGACTCAATCCGGACCGCATGGTGCTGGTTCTTGTTGGTCCGAAAAATGTACGGTCCGGTAACAATAAGCCAGATGCCCATGAGTCGGTGGCAACGGGTAGTAGCGAGGCAGGCAGCCGTTGACATTTTGGTTATGACACGGTACCTGCGCATCATTGGTGGTAAGTATCGTGGTCGTCAACTGAATTTTGCGAATATACCGGAAATACGACCAACGCCTGATCGAGTGCGGGAAACATTATTCAATTGGTTACAACACGTCATCTCTGGCGCACATTGCCTGGATTTATTTGCCGGCAGTGGTATTCTGGGAATTGAATCGGCATCACGCGGCGCAGCCCGGGTTGATCTGGTCGAATCAAACCTGCAAGCGGCTATGCAGATCCACTGTTGTGTCGAAGATACTGAGCTGGATGGCGTGCAGGTTCATAATCTCTCCGCTGGATGCTTTCTTGACAAAGTGCAGAGGAAATATAATGTTATTTTTCTCGATCCGCCCTATGGTAAGGGGCTGCTGGAAAGTTCCTGCCGGATACTCGAAAAAAACGCATTGCTTGCCGACAATGCCCATATTTATCTGGAAAGTGAACAGCAGCTGACGGATAAGGACATCCCGCACAACTGGAGGCTTGTCCGCGCAAAAAAGGCTGGACAGGTATTTTATCATCTCGCTCTCCGATAGAATAACATTATGCAACGAATAGCGATATATCCTGGAACATTTGACCCGATTACCTGCGGCCATAGTGACTTGTGTCAGCGTGCTGTCAAGATATTTGATAAAGTCATTCTTGCGGTGGCCATCGATACCGGTAAGGACACAAGTTTTGGCTTGGAAGAGCGTATGCGGCTTGCTGAAGTTGTGTTGGCGGGACTGGATAAAGTGCAGGTATTGCCATTTGAGGGCTTGCTCATGGATTTTGCTGCGGAACAGCAGGCACAGGTTGTCCTGCGTGGTCTGCGTGCGGTGTCCGACTTTGAATATGAGTTCCAGCTAGCCGGCATGAACCGCTGTCTCAATGCAGATATTGAAACTATGTTTCTGACGCCAGCGGAACAGTATGCCTTCTTATCTTCAAGTCTGGTAAAAGAAGTAGCCAGCCTTGGCGGAAATGTCTCCGGTTTTGTGCATCCCGTTGTTGCTCAAGCGTTACAGACAATCAGGAGGAAGTAACCTGATGGCACTGGTAATTACTGAAGAGTGCATTAACTGTGACGTTTGCGAACCAGAATGCCCCAACGAAGCAATATCACAGGGCAGTGAAATATATGTCATAAACCCTGACTTGTGTACCGAATGTGTCGGTCATTACGATACACCCCAGTGTGTACAAGTTTGCCCGGTTGAATGTATTCCTAAAGATTCGGATCATGTGGAGACCGAACAGGAGCTGCTGATAAAATATAAGCGTCTGCATAATGTTACTTAAGAGAACCTCGAAAAGACATAGCGAATGTTGTCGAGACAAGATGTCAAACGCAAAGCATCCAGAGCGCAACGGGTTGGTGTGTGTGTTCCTATTGATACGCCATCTCGTTTATCTGTTAATCCTGTTTTTGTTTTCAGGTACATCATTTGCTGAGCTGGCCGGTTACCGGAATGCGATTGCCAGCGCACATGCCAGTGCCTCTGAAGCCGGTATGCAGATACTACGAGACGGAGGTAATGCCTTTGATGCAGCTGTTACCGTGGCGGCGGTTTTAGCTGTGGTTGAGCCTTATAGTTCTGGAATTGGTGGCGGTGGCTTCTGGTTATTACAGCGCGCTAGTGATGGCAGTCAGGTTATGATTGATGGTCGGGAGCGCGCACCGCTGGCCGCACATCGTGATATGTATCTTGACACCAAAGGGCGGGTAATCCAGGGTGCTTCAATCAATGGGGCGCTTGCCGCCGGGATTCCTGGCCAGATAGCCGCACTCGTGCATATTCAAAAGAAATATGGTTCATTACCTCTGCCTCGATTGTTACAGCCCGCGATATTGCTTGCCCGCAATGGTTTTGTCATTGACGCAATCTATCAGCGCCTTGCCCGATTCAGACAAGATGCCATACTGCAATCAACAGAAGCTCGCCGTATATTTCTGGTTGATGGTCATATCCCGGCTACGGGCCATCTGTTGAAGCAGCCTGAGTTGGCGAACACCTTGGAACTTGTTGCCGAGCAGGGCAGGGACGGTTTCTATGCAGGAGAACTGGCGAAAAAGCTGGTGGCAAGTGTCAGGAGTGCCGGAGGTATATGGACTGACAGAGATCTGCGGGAGTATCAGATAGTCGAACGCGAACCTGTTCAATGGCAATGGCGGGGGCTGCATATTACCTCGGCTACGCTGCCTTCATCAGGTGGTATTGTGCTGGCGCAAATTATGAACATACTGGATGAGTTTGAGGATGTATCGCTAACCGATATACAAAAAATCCATGTATTAATAGAAGCCATGCGTCGTGCTTATCGGGATAGAGCGATTTATATGGGAGATATTGACCATGTTAAAGTTAAAGTAGCGAAACTTATGAGCCAGCATTATGCTGGAAAAAAATCTATGGATATTGACATGCAGAAAGCTACACCAAGCACATTTTTTGATGAGATAAACAGAAATGTGCAAGAAAGCGACAATACCACACACTACTCAATTCTTGATCGTCAGGGCAATCGGGTATCGGCTACCCTGAGTATTAATTATCCATTTGGCTCCGGTTTTGTTCCAGAGGGTACCGGGGTATTGCTGAATGATGAGATGGATGATTTTTCACTACGTCCGGGTACGCCCAATGCTTATGGTTTAATCGGTGGTGAAGCCAATGCCATAGCACCTGCAAAGCGCATGTTGTCCAGCATGTCGCCGACCTTTGTCGAAGATAGTAACAAGCTGCTGATTATCGGTACACCGGGAGGTAGCCGGATTATCACCATGGTATTCCAGGGTATTTTGGCCATGTATCAGGGCATGGACGCAGATGAAATCGTTGCCAGGCGGCGCATTCACCACCAATATTTGCCAGATGTTATTCAATTTGAACCCGATGCACTGACAGCTCAACAACAGGTTCAGCTAAAAGCGCTGGGACATCAGCTTCAGCCTCTTGACAGGCCATTCGGTAATATGCAGTTGATACTGCACGACAAGGTCACCGGTCGGACAAGTGCCGCCAGCGACCCCAGGGGAATTGGCCTGAGTATTGTCGATTAGTTCACAAAATTGAAGATGTCTTCTGGAATCCGCTGACGAATGGTATTAAATTAGGTAGTATGCCCGCGTACATACTGCTCATTGATATCCTCAATCCATATCCGGCGACTTTTTGCCGTCAACCTAACGGTGTTTATGCCATTGGAAATCTGATGGCTGCTTCAGTCTTACAGTCATAAAAATGATGACATTTGAACTCTTTTTCAAAATGTTAATTGGGCATGTCGTCTGTGATTTTGTGCTGCAAAACGATGCTATGGGGGCCGGAAAAAATCGTAGTAGTGTGCTTGCGGAACAGAGAGGTCCACAATTTCCCAAGTGGTATTACTGGATGACCGCACATGCGCTGGTACATGGCGGGGCAGTTTATCTCATCACGGCAAACCCTTTTTTGGGGTTGATAGAAACCGCACTGCACTGGATTATAGATTTTGGCAAATGCGAAGGCCGGCTCAGTGTTGCCCAGGATCAGTCCCTGCATATTCTGTGTAAGATCGGCTACTGCTGGTGGGTGATTTACTAGAGGTTCCTGTATATCCAAGTATTGACCCTGGCCTGTTAATACAACAGATCCTCAAAAGCGCTGGCATTTGCCGCAATAAAATGTTGAACGCTGTCCCAGCGCTATTTGTTTGATGGGTGAGCCGCACCTCCCACAGGATTGTCCTGTCTTGCCATATACCGAGAAATGATGCTGGAAATAGCCGGGCCGGCCATCTGGTTTAACGAAATCATTCAAGGTGGAGCCACCCGCTTTAATGGCCGACTGTAATACTTGTTTGATGGCAGCTAGCAATCTGTCATAGCGTGGTTTGGATACATGACCGGCACCTCGTGAAGGGTGGATACCGGCCACAAAAAGCGATTCGCAGGCATAGACATTGCCGATGCCAGCCACGATATGGCTATTCATAATAAAATTTTTAATAGCGACTTTGCGATTTCGGGATTTTCGGTACAGATAATCGGTGCAGAAGGTGTCACTTAAAGGCTCGGGCCCCACTGATCTGAGCAGCCGGTGTCTTTCGCCTGGTGATGTGGTCCAATGTATACTACCAAAGCGCCTCGGGTCGTTAAGCCGTAGCAGCCTACTGTTTGTAAACTCAAGTTCGACATGGTCATGTTTGCTGATTTTATCGCCTGCCTCCGCGATGTGTAAGCTGCCCGACATGCCCAGATGCACAATCATGGTGCCTTTGCTGGTCTGGAACAGCAGATACTTGGCGCGTCGCCCGATACTTTCGATGGTTACTCCGGTTAAGGTTTTTTCAAGCGCCACCGGCACTGGCCAGCGTAACTGTTGATTCCTTACCAGAACCCGGATAATTTGCTGACCGCTGATATGGGGTTCTATGCCGCGGCGCGTGATCTCTACTTCAGGTAGCTCAGGCATGAGGCTTGTCGGACCACACTGGTGACCGGCCTGTTATGGGCTTCCAAAAGGCAGCCCCAACATGTCAATGGCATTATGGCCCAAATGATATTCGAGGCCATTTCTGATCAATACCAGTGCTGTCTCCCTTTTAATGGCCAGGTACTCAATGGCAGTGTCCTGGTTTTGTAGCTCGATTTGTACCGTTACTCCCTTTTCCGATGGTGCCTCAGCGTCAACATGGCTAATCCAGTTTGCTTTGATAAGTTGCCACTGGGTCCTGAGATTATCAGTCAGTTGCACGGGTTCGCCGTTAATCCGAATTTCCCGGATTATATTTCCTCCCGGAGTGAGATGGCGATCAACATAAGACACGCTGCCGGCATTTAACTGAGACATATGTTGGTCTGGCACCAGATAGATATTATCGTCGATCAGCAGATAGCGCAGTTCATTGACAGGCTGTAAACTCCCAAAATCAATTCGAGTATCATTAACAATCAGATTTGCTTGTGAAGGTTGCAGGCCGAAGTCCTCCAGGGTGGTTTCATTTTTCGGATGGTCGAGTTTGATCTGCGAAGCGATTTCCAACCCGGTAATGCTCAGCACACGCTGCATAACTGCATCATCCGCGCGGGCCTGGATAGGTGCCAGTATTTCCCAGTAATCGGACTGCCTGGCAAATTCAATAGCCTGTTTGCCGGGACGGATGATTTGTATTCGTGCTATTTCATCAGGCAAAAAGTCGCCGATAGTAGCTTTGTTGCCAGACGAATCGGAACCGTCAATCAAAAGTATCGCGAGTAAAATAATAACTACCCCGAAAAGGGCAAGATTGACCAGCCAGCGGTCTTTTTCACGTCTGCCCATAAAGCACAACTACCGGCGTCGTCGTTTAAGCCAGATAACCACACCCATACCCAGCAGTGTCAGAGGCAACAGGATAATAAACACAAGTAACAGCGCCAAGGCACCCGGCGGAGTTATTTGCAGTTGTGCATCGGGCGCACTCACTATACCGATATCGATCTGGGCATCGTTATGGCTGAGCCATTGCAGGATAGCTGTTCCCAAGTCCTGATTTTGGCCATTGCCAATGTAACTGTTTGAAAGAAAGTCACTGTCACCCATAACGATAATACGCTGGGTTTGGCTGACCGTTTTTCCATCATCGATATTCTCAATAGGCCGTTCCAAGGCATAGCCGATATTGATAGGCCCGGCATGTTCCTCCGTTTCCGGGTCGAAAGTGATATTTTGTTGCCCACTGAGAAGAGCATCGGTCTCTGTCCAGCTTTTCGGCAGGGTTTGAATAAACGAAGTAGCGCGCCAGTCGCTTTCTTCGGCAGCGATCAAACCGCTTGCCCGTGGAAAAATCGTCTGACTGTGCAGGGACTCCGTAACAGGGTGCCGAGGATAATCAATCGCCAGCGCAAAAGTCGGATTAGAGATACCCAGCAATCGTGTGGTGGCATCTACCACTACACCCGGTAATCTCTGTATATCCAGCGCGGCTAGCAGCGGTTCTAGTGACTCGCCAGTATCCGGGTCCACCATGAGTAACAGATTGCTCCCCTTATCCACATACTGCGCTATCAATTTAAGCTCGCCGGGTAGATAGCCGGTGCGCGGTGAGGCGATTACAAGCACCTGGATGTTATCGGCTATGCCTTGCGTTGTTGCCAGGATCAATGGCTGTAGGTTAAATCCCTTATTATTCAGCTGTTGGCCAAATGTCCCGAAGTCGTGATTGGCCGTCCCTAGCAGGTCACGCTCACCATGTCCCTGAATAAATGCCACATAACGTGAAGTCTCAGTGGATAGCCTCATAAGGAGCTGTGTAATGGATTTTTCACTGATATTTTGTGTAGTCTCCTGGCGTTTGCCATACTGCACCAGCAGCTCGCCATCTACCGTAATGCCATGTTCACTGACCAGTTGCGGAACCAGGTCCGGATTCAAATATTCAACTTTCATATCAGATTTATGGCGCTGGTAACGCCCGATAATTTTTTCAATCAAATCACGGATAGATTTGTTATCGTCACGCGCGAACGCCGTGACCTTGACCGGCTTGTCCAGCTGTTGAACCAACCTGACAGAAGTCTCCGTCAACGAATTTCGATTACCCCAGGTTAGATCAAACTCATATGGATAGCGATTACTCAGCCAGGCGAGCAATCCCATGATGGTCATAAAAAGTACAACGAAAACCATATTTTGCAGACGCGACATGATGGCTATCATCCCTGTAAACGCCGGATGTCCAGCCTGCGAATGGTGAATACCAGAAAAGTTACGGCAAACAGTATAAAATATGTAACATTTGCAGTGTTGATACTACCCTGCAGCAGCGGTACAAAATGATTCAACAGCGAGATATAGGCAAGCACTTCGGCAAGCTCCTGCCCTCCACTGTTAATCCAAAACATCAACCACAAGGCGAACAGCAGAAAAAATGAAGCCACCGCTGCTACTGCCGGCGAATTCGTCATACTCGAAACAAAAAGACCTGCGGCAGCAAAGGCCGCCAGCATCAAAAATAAACCGCATGCCCCGGCAAATAATTTACCCATATCAAGGGAGGTGCCAAATACCAGTGAGATCGGCATTACACAAACCATGCTCACCATAATCAGCAGAAAATAAAGCGTACCCACATACTTGCCCAGCACAATTTCAGTCATGGAAACCGGTGCCGACCATAGTAGGCTCATAGTTTTGTCCCGTTGTTCGGCACTCAGGCTGTGCATGGTAATGATCGGCACTACCATCAGCAGCATAAAGGCAACATCGGCAAACACTGGTGCTACAACCCAGTCACTCACGCCCGGTGGATTGTCATAATTTATCAGTCGCGGTTGATTCAGCATAAATTCCTCAACGCTGTTCAAAAACTGCAAAGCCGCCAGAAACTGGATCAGCGCCAGAATCACCCAAGCCAGTGGTGACAGCATCAAGCGACGCAGTTCATGTGCGGCAATAGTGTGAATCATATGGCATCTTCCTCTGACTCATTTACAAGAGGCTTGCCGCTATGGGTATCCTCACCCCGCGTCAACCCCAGAAATACCTGCTCTAATCCAGGTGTCACCGGTGTCAGCTCCAGCAATCCCCAATCCTGTTCTACTGCCAGCCTTGCGATTTCATCGGCGGGATTTGATCCGGCATCATGGATAACGCGATAAGCGTTATTTTCCAGACTCTGAACCTCAATGACTCCGTCCAGTCTGCCGAGGCCATCTGTCTCCGCCGAACGACCAAACCGTGTCAGGATTTCCGGTTTTACCTGCTGCTTGTTATTGGCATCATCATAGGCAATACGGCCCTCAAACAGAATAAGAATGCGGTTACACACCGTCTGTACCTCAGGCAGAATATGCGTCGAAAGGATCACCCCGTGGCGAGTTCCCAGGTCCCGGATGAGCTCCCGGATTTCATGTATCTGCAGTGGGTCCAGGCCAACCGTCGGTTCATCCAGAATAATCACATCCGGTTCATGGATAATCGCTTGCGCGATCCCGACTCGTTGCTGAAAACCCTTCGACAGATTACCGATCAAGCGCCGCCCCATATTTGCCAGTCCGGTGCGCTCACATGCCCGCTCCACCGCCATTGCTACCTGTGCCCGCCGGATACCGTGCAGGCGTGCGCAATACCGCAGATATTCATCCACGCTTAAGTCACGATAAACCGGCGGCTGCTCGGGTAGATAGCCAATGGACTGTTTTGCCCGCTTCGGTTCATCAAGCAGGTCAGCCTCTTTAATCTCAATATTCCCCGAAGACGGAGCCAGATTACCGGACAGCATGTCCATTGTCGTTGTCTTACCGGCCCCGTTCGGGCCCAGCAATCCCATAATGTCTCCTTGGTGCAGAGATATAGAGACATCTCTTACTGCCTGATAGCTGCCATAAAAGCGATTCAGGCCGGTTGCTTTTAGCAAGGTAGTCATGGGCGCGGACCATACAGATTTTGTTGTATCGAATCAAGCAGAAATACAAAAGTCAAAGAAGCCTCAGAGAGAAGCTGCAGTACAATAATTCCCTTATCCATCAGTAGAAAATCCAATCTGGACCTGTGCTAGCGGTAGAAGATGCAACTCCAGTGATTGAACCTGCCGAACTCAAATCGGTTCATATAGAACGCCGTCATTTTTGCGCAAACAGAAATCCATAGGGAGCCTGTCAGGACCATGAATGAAAAGCAGCGAGGGAGGAGGGAACGAGGCAGGTTAGCCTTATATCGCAACTCCGGATATTGGGGTCAGAAAGGAGAAGAAGGCTTTTGCTCCAGAGAATGGTGCTAACGGTATCTAGTATGCAGATTTATCATCAGCCGGTACCAGCGTGAACCGAACCTGGACTGGTCTCTGCTAGTTGGTTCTGAATACAGGGTTAGGCACTAAGGTTTTGCGTTGTTGAGTATTAACGAGGGTAAGGCAGCCCACGACACTGGAGCTACAGCTGTGCTTGCTTTGGCAGCTGCTTGGTGTACCTCCAAGCCGGATTTTCTCGTCTGATTATTATTCCTTATTCAGCTCCGGTTCTCCGCCCGGAACTGTTTTCATTGGCTTTTACTGGTGCCAGCTTTGTTTTTGTCGCCCGCCTCTCCGCTTGTTGGTGTTATCATTCATATCTTGGCAGATCCAAGATTGGATTTCCCGGAACTCCTCTATAATCGCGCCGTATCGGTGCTAATCCGGATAAATGAAATATGTCAGGACATAGTAAATGGGCCAATATTAAGCATAAAAAGGCGGCCAACGATAAAAAACGGGGCAAACTCTGGAGCAAGCTAATCCGTGAAATTACCGTGGCTGCTAGGGAAGGTGCAACTTCTGATCCCGGCGTGTATCCCCGGTTGCGTCTGGCAGTGGACAAAGGGCTCGCCGCTAACATGCCAAAAGATACCATTGAAAAGGCATGTAGGCGTGGTGCGGGTGAGACAGAAGGCGTGAACTACGAGGAGGTCCGTTATGAGGGCTATGGCCCTGGGGGTATTGCGGTCATGGTCGACTGCTTGACAGATAATCATAAGCGTACGGTAGCTGAGATCCGCCACGCCTTTGCCAAAGCAGGGGGCAATCTGGGAACGGATGGTTCGGTATCCTATATGTTCAGTAAAGTCGGTATCCTGAGTTATGCGCCGGGAGCAGACGAAGACACGCTTATGGAGGCGGCACTGGAGGCCGGGGCCGATGATGTCGTCACTAATGACGACGGTTCCACTGATATTTTGACCACGCCTGAGGAGTATCAGGCGGCCGTTGATGCTATGAGTGCAGTCGGGCTTGCGCCGGCTGCCTCGGCGGTGACCATGCGTGCCGGAACACTGACGAGGGTGGATGTGGAAATTGGAGAGAGGCTGGTGCGATTGATTGATGCCCTGGAGGAGCTGGATGACGTATCAGAGGTTTACTCAAATGCCGATATTCCGGATGAGTCTCTGGAGGCAATGGCTTAGGGTCGCCTGTTTTATGCACGGCCCATTGTTTGTGCGGTGCATCCGATCCGGAAAACCTTGAATCGGATGGTGTTTACCTTGCCGGGTTTTGCCTTGCTGCGGAGATAGTTCTGTATGGTTTTGCCTTTGAAGAGCGGTAGGTTGAAAACCAGAATACTGGGGATTGATCCCGGTTCTCTGGTGACCGGTTACGGGATTATTGATTCGGATGGTACGTACAGTGTGTATGTTGCCAGCAAGCCGCTAAGGGTGCGGGCAGAGACCTTGCCGCAGAGGCTTAAACTGATTTTTGAGGGTGTCACGGCGGTCATTCAGGAGCATCAGCCGGAGGTGGTTGCTATTGAAAAGGTGTTTATGAACCGTAACGCGGATTCGGCGTTAAAGCTGGGTCAGGCGCGTGGTGCGGCGATAGTCGCGGCGGTTATGCAGGGTTTGCCGATATCGGAATATACCCCGCGCCATGTCAAGCAGGCCGTAGTAGGCAAGGGAAATGCTTCCAAGGAGCAGGTTCAGCACATGGTCGGAGTGTTGTTGAATTATCAGGGCAGCCTGCAATCCGACGAGGCGGATGCCTTGGCGGTGGCGCTGTCCCATGGTCATATTGGCGGTACACTGGGACGTATTACCGAATTTTCGCGTCCCACGGCGTATAAAAGAAGACGCAGATGATTGCTCGCCTTTGTGGAAAATTGATTATCAAGCGACCGCCGTTGTTGCTTATTGACGTGGGTGGTGTGGGCTACGAGATAGAGGCACCGATGTCCACCTTTTTCCAGCTGCCTGAACCGGGGGAGGTAGTATCGGTTCTGACGCATCTGACGATCAGGGATGATGCCCATATTTTGTTTGGTTTTGCTACTGAAGGTGAGCGGTCGCTATTTCGCAACCTGATTAAGGTCAGTGGAGTCGGGCCAAAAATGGCATTGACTATTTTATCTGGTATATCAGCAACCGACTTTGCCTTTTATGTACGGGACCGTGATGCCACGGCACTGACCCGCTTGCCGGGTATCGGCAAAAAGACCGCTGAGCGCCTGATAGTCGAGATGCAGGACCGCTTGGATGAGGCTGATGGCGCGATTATTATCGGAGGTGAGTTGCCCGATGCGGCAGCAAATCCGTTAAATGACGCTGTCAGCGCACTGGCAGCCTTGGGTTATAAACGAGCTGATGCCGGTAAAATGGTAAAGGCTGTGGCGAGCGAGGATATGAGTAGTGAGGAATTGATCCGCGAAGCCCTGAGGGCCCAGCTGAGGCAATGAAACCGGGCAGATAATATGCGACTTATCCGATTATTAAAACATGATCTGGCCCGCGAAGTTTCAGGTTGGCGACACAGGGATATTATCGACGAGCGGCAGGCCGAACGGATCTGTGCCGAATACGGTATTGACTATCATCACCAGACACGGCATTCCTACGGTTATTATGCGTTGGCTGGCCTAGGTTATCTGTTCCTTGGTCTTTCGGTTCTGGTGGTGGTTGGTGAAAACTGGCAGGATATACCCCGTTCCGCCCGCATGATCGGTCTGATTATCTTAACGCTGTTGACCAATCTGGCAGGTGTTTACCGCTATACGCAGGGGCGGCAGAACGAAGCCGTCGCGCTGTTGGCACTTGGCGGTATCTTCTATGGTGCTTCAATCATGCTGATTGCTCAGATATACCACCTTGGCGAACATTACCCGGATGGTATTTTATGGTGGGCCATCGGCGTGCTTCCTGTGGCAATCATCATTCGCAGCAGTGTGCTGATGTCACTGACCATGGGATTGGCGATGTTCTGGTTTTTTGTTGAGACTTCACTGGATTACTATCCATTGCTCTATCCGCTGTTTCTGATAGCCAGTGCCTGGTTTTTATTGCGAATCGGGTCCAGCTTGATGCTTTTCGCCTTACTGGTTGTCGGCATCGGCCTGATGGGGATATATACTGTATTCTGGGTAACCGGTGGTTTTTATCGATTTGATTTTGTTCCTGAAGGTGTCATTTTTGTCTCGGGATATTTTCTGGTCCTGCATGGTCTCGCAAAGTGGTTGGCGGCCCGTACGGATCATGGTCAGGTCGATTATGATGTAACGCTGTCTCTATGGGTGATGCGCTTCTTTATCCTGTTGTTGCTTGTGATGAGTTTTGAGGGGCCGTGGCGCGGTCTGCTGGATGCACAATGGCAGTCACCGGAGGCGGTCATGTTGATGCTCATTAGCCTGTGCGCTGCCGGGATAGTGCTGGCCACCCGCTCCGGTAAAGCCGGTTCAATCAGTACCCTGGTATTGGCTGTGGTGCTAATTGTAGTGACTGCGCTGGTTATCGGCACAAGCGACAGAACCTATGCCGTTTTTTTCCAGTTTATGGATAATCTGGTATTGGCTGTTACCGGTATATGGTTGATCGTTCGTGGTATCCGTTCAGGTATCAGCCATTATTTCTATATGGGCGTGTTCACTATCATGCTGACCGGTCTTTTGCGTTATGTTGATTTAATTGGCGATTATATCGGTGCTGCTATACTTTTTGCCGTTTTTGCCCTGATGTTGTTTGCTGCAGCAAGATACTGGAAATCGCATTATGGTACCGGGCGGCGAGAGGCGGCATGAAGCCTGATAAGACGGTGTATGCCCTGCTGGCAGCCTGCTTGTTACAAGTCAGTGTGCTGGTCGCAGGGTATCTGAGTGCGGTGGCACCGCACTGGAGCGGCAGTATGGTGAAATTAAAGACTGTGCCGGCTGACCCGCGAATTCTGTTTCCCGGCAATTATGTACGGTTGAATTATGATATCGGTATTCTGCCCGGAAAGTTTTATCAGGGAGGGCGTGCGCTGCGTGAAAACGAACCCGTCTATGTATTGCTTGAGCGGGACGATCAAGGGATATCGACGGCTAGCCGGGTTGTTTTGCAGGAACCCAAAGAAGGTCAATTTATCCGTGGTCGGATCAAAGATCGGCATTTGCAGACAGATAAGCTGACTATCAGGTATGGTATTGAGGCCTATTTTGCTCCCCGGCATGAGATCAGATCTCTGGAAAGGCACCTGCGTGCTGTTGCCATAGCACAGGTCAGTCTTGCCGATAATGGTCGGGCGGCGTTGAAGGCATTGATTACCGATTGAAGTGGCCGTGCATAATCTGTTGTATCCTGCGTTACCGGGCAGTCGTACCTCTGTCAGGTTTTGTTCAACCGGCACCAGGCAATCATTTATGGAAACCTCGAAAAACCGTGACAAGCTATAGCAAAGCAAGGTGCCGGCAGCATATGGACCAGTGCATGAGGATTCCCGAGCATCGTGCATTAGATTTTCAGGAGTCACCTGATGATAGACCGACTGGTCAGTGCCGATAGCAAGCCTCTTGATGAGGAAGTGGTGGACCGTGCTATTCGCCCCAAAAGGCTGGCAGAGTACACGGGTCAGCCTGCTGTGAGTGAGCAGATGGGCATTTTTATCCAAGCGGCCCGGCAGCGGGCCGAAGCATTGGATCATGTATTGATTTTTGGTCCTCCCGGACTGGGCAAAACAACTCTGGCGCATATTGTCGCCAATGAAATGGGTGTGAGTATGCGCCAGACCTCAGGGCCGATTCTGGAACGAGCGGGTGATCTGGCGGCCTTGTTGACAAATCTGGAACCTAATGATGTGTTGTTTGTGGATGAGATCCATCGCCTGAGTCCTGTCGTTGAGGAAATACTGTACCCGGCTATGGAGGATTATCAGCTTGATATTATGATTGGGGATGGGCCGGCGGCACGCTCAATCAAACTTGATATTCCCCCATTTACACTGGTTGGCGCGACCACAAGGGCGGGCTTGCTGACTTCTCCTCTGCGTGATCGTTTCGGGATCGTGCAACGACTGGAGTTTTATGGCGTTGAAGATCTGGCGTCGATTGTAAGGCGTTCCGGTGGAATACTCGGGCTGCAAGTTGATCAGGCCGGTGCCCATGAGATTGCCAGAAGATCACGTGGTACACCACGCGTTGCCAATCGGCTGTTGCGCCGGGTCAGGGATTATGCTCAGGTGAGGTCGGATGGTCGCATCATATCGGATACAGCCGATGCCGCGCTGGATATGCTGGATGTTGATGCGAATGGCTTTGATATGATGGACCGCAAGCTGCTTGAAACCATTGTGCGCAAATTCGATGGTGGTCCTGTCGGGGTAGAAAGTCTGGCGGCGGCTATTGGAGAAGAGCGCGGTACCATAGAGGATGTTCTCGAGCCTTACTTGATCCAACAAGGCTTTTTGATGCGTACCTCGCGCGGCCGTATGGCAACCAGCAGCGCATGGCAGTACCTGGGGCTGCAGCCCCCAAATCACATTGAGGCTGTGCAGCCGGCGTTGGATGGTTTGCACGAACCTCCCTTGTTATAAGCATTACGGGCTCACTGATCGAATGGAATTTTCTTTAGCTGTGCGCGTCTATTACGAGGACACCGATGCCGGCGGCGTGGTGTATTACGCGAACTATCTGAAATTTTTTGAGCGGGGGCGCACCGAGGCCCTGAGGGAGCTGGGTTTCGAGCAAAGCGGGCTAGGTGCTCAGCAGGATACGATTTTTGCTGTACGTGCGATTCATGTGGAGTATTTGTTGCCAGCCCAGCTTGATGATACCTTGAGTGTGGTTACCCGTATCCGGCTACCCGGAAAAGCCAGTCTTGAGTTTGAGCAGCTTGTCGTCTTGGAAAATGGATATAAGATTTTGACGACGGCAACCGTGAAAGTTGTCTGCCTGCGGGCATCTACGCTAAAGCCCCGGGCAATACCCGAAGATATATTGCAGGCCGTAGAGGTTTATAGTGCAGGCTGATTTGTCTCTGTTGCATCTGGTGTCCAATGCGAGTTTGCTGGTACAGCTTGTGATGTTGTTATTACTAGCCATGTCCGTGGTTTCCTGGACCATGATTTTCAGGAAAAGGGGTGACCTGCGGACTGCTGTCAGGCAGGCTAATGTCTTTGAGAAGCAGTTCTGGGAAGACGATGATCTGAACCTGCTGTACGAGAAAGTACACCGGCGCCGTTATCGGGCGACCGGACTGATCGGAATATTCGAGGCTGGATTTGGTGAATTTATCCGCCTGAAAGAGCGGGGACATCAGGCAGAGATGGCCATGGCGGGCACGGAACGTGCCATGCGTGTTGCACTGTCAAGGGAGATAGATGTCCTCGAAACCCACCTTTCGTTTTTGGCAACAGTTGGTTCTACCAGTCCTTATATCGGTCTGTTCGGCACGGTGTGGGGTATTATGAATTCATTTCGCTCGCTCGCCGGTATGCACACGGCGACCCTCGCCAATGTTGCGCCGGGGATTGCCGAGGCTCTGATCGCGACAGCCATGGGGTTGTTTGCGGCGATTCCGGCTGTAGTTGCCTATAATCGTTTTTCCAATGACGTCGAACGCCTGACCAACCGCTATCACACGTTTATGGAAGAGTTATCCACCCTGTTACAACGTCATGCGTCCAATTAGACACCATGAGAATTCATCGGCATATTCGAAAGCGTCCTATTTCGGAAATTAATGTCGTCCCTTATATTGACGTGATGCTGGTGCTGTTGATTATTTTCATGGTGACTGCGCCACTGTTACAGCATGGCGTCGAGGTTGATCTGCCTGAGGCTGATTCGGTTGCTGTCAGTCATACGGATGGCGAACCGCTGGTTATTAACGTCAATAAGGCCGGAGAAATATTTTCTACGGCTGGCGAGGATCCTAGAAAACCAATCAGTATCGACAAATTGCGGGAGCAAGTCAAGGTTTTTCAGCGTGTTAATCCGATGTTGCCTATTTACGTCGGTGGCGACACAGATGCCGGTTACGGTGATGTGCTGTCGGTATTCGTGGTATTACAGGCAGTTGGTAAAGATAAAGTATTTCTTATGACTGAAAGCAAAAACTGATAAGTCAGCAGTAATCAGATTATACGAATCCATGAAGGAGTTGTTCTGGAAAATTTTTACCAACGTGCGCGCCATAGTGCTTGCTGTTATCGTGCATGTGATTGTTCTGGGAGTGCTTGTTGTCAATATGAACTGGATCAATATCAAGCCGGCGACGACTTCCGAGCCGACACCTGTAAAGGCACGGGTGGTGGAAAAAGACCGGATTGAGGAAGAGCTGGATCGCATGGCGGAAGATAAAAAGATCCAAGAGGAAGAGAAAAAACGACAGCAGCAAGCGCAGCGCAAGATGGAGGAAGAAAAGCGTCGCAAGCGGCAACAGGAGGAGAAAGTGGCGGCGGAGAAAAAACGCCAACAGGAGGAGAGTCGTAAACGCAGATTGGCTGAAGAAGTGGAGAAAAAGCGTAAGCAGGAGGAGGCCCGTAAACGCAGGCTGGCTGAGGAAGCTGAGAAGAAACGTAAGCAAAAGCTGGCTGAAGAAGCAGAGAAAAAAAGGCTTGTTGAGGAACGCAAGCGGTTGGCTTTGCTTGAAGAGCGGCGCCGGCAAAAGGCTATGGAAGAAGAGTTGCGGCAGGCTATGCATGACGAAGAAAACGAATCAAAGGCACGGGAACTTATCGCCCTGATTAAGGCGGATGTCCAGAATAACTGGAAAATACCACCTACATTCCGAAAAGGAATGGAATGTTTGCTGCTGGTTCGCCTGTTGCCGAGTGGTGAGGTGCAGAATGTACGGATTACCCGTTCCAGCGGTGACGCCGTGTTTGACCGGTCCGTGGAGGATGCGATTTATAAGGCATCGCCTTTGCCTGTATCGCTTTCCAGCGCGGGGGGTCGCTTGTTCCGAACGACTTTTCGTGAGTTTAATTTTTTGTTTAAGCCGGGCTAATTTATAGTGAAGCCCGATCTTAATCAGAGTTTCGGCAAGTCAGATTAATAAGGGGGATGTACCCAAGATGAAAAAATTTATTGCCATATTGGTGTCGGGGATGTTGTTGATGGTCAGCTTTACATCCATTGCTTCGCGCTTGACCATTGAAATCACTCAGGGAGAGCAGACCACTACACCGGTTGCGATTGTTCCATTTGGATGGCAGGGAACGGAGCTGGAACCGCCACATGACATCAGCCGGATTATTGAGGCGAACTTAAAGCGCAGCGGACGTTTTACCGCGCTCAATCGTCAGGATATGCTAACCCGACCGACCTCCGGGGCGGGTGTCAATTTCAGGAACTGGAGATTGCTCAATGTCGACTATCTGGTTGTCGGCAAGGTTCGGGAAACCGCACAGGATGAGTATGTGGTGCAGGTACAGCTGATTAACATCTTGAGTGAAAAGCAGCTTGTCGGTTTCAGCTATCCTGCAAACGGGAAAATCCTTCGGCGTCTGGCTAATCACATCACGGACTTAATATACGAGAAGCTGACCGGTGAGCGTGGTACTTTTAATACCCGTATTGCCTACGTAACCTCAACGGATGGCAAGGAACCAGCCTACCATTTATACGTTGCTGATGCGGATGGTTACAATGCCCAGTCGATTGTCAGATCCGCGGAACCGATCATGTCGCCGGCATGGTCGCCTGATGGGCAAAGGCTGGCTTATGTTTCTTTCGAGAATCGGCGCTCGCGGATTTACATCCAGAGCATTCTGACGGGCCAGCGTGAGAGCATCAGCAGTTTCAAGGGTATTAACGGTGCACCTTCATGGTCGCCCGATGGCCGTAAACTGGCACTGACTCTGTCACATGAGGGTAACCCTGATATATACATTTTTGATATCAATGCCCGAAAATTCAGCCAATTGACGAACAGCGCAGCTATTGATACTGAACCAGAGTGGTCGCCGGATGGCAAGCATGTATTGTTTACCTCGGACCGCGGCGGTAAACCGCAGCTCTATAAAATTCCACTGTTCGGAGGGCAGGCTGTGCGCATAACCTATGAAGGTGATTACAATGCCGGGGGTGTATATTCACCGGATGGCAGATATATTGCTATGGTGCATGGTCGTGATAAACGTTATCGTATTGCACTGCTTGAGGCGGATACGGGACGTTTGCAAATTCTGACAGATGGTTTTTTGGACGAGGCCCCCAGTTTTGCTCCCAATGGCCGAATATTGCTATATGCTACCGCCGGGGGAAATAACGGTGTATTATCCGCCGTGTCGGTGGATGGACGATACCAGCAAAGGTTGGCTTCCCAGGATGGCGATGTGAGAGAACCCGCGTGGTCACCGTATAACCAGTAATTTTTATGCAAGGAGTAATTATGAACTCACCAACTAATTATTTGACAATGTGTGTACTGGCGCTGATGCTCAGTGCTTGTGCGGGCTTTGGCAGCAGCAGGCAGGAAACTGCCAGCACTCAAGCCGATGAATCTCCCGCGGCATCTTCCGCGGATAGTGGCGATGCCGAAACCTCGGCGGTGGACATTCCCGGTCTCATCAATGGCGTGCGGATAGATCAGGAAAGCAGCCCTGAGAATGTCCGCACGGTCTATTTTGAGTACGACAGCAGCGAAGTCAGATCTGAATTTATCTCCATTATAGCAGCTCATGGCGAACTGTTGTCTGTGGATCGGGGCAGACGTGTGGTACTGGAGGGCCATGCGGACGAACGCGGTTCGCGTGAATACAATATTGCCTTGGGAGAGCGTCGCGCCCTGTCCGTCCGTCGCCTATTGCTCAGCAGCGGTGGGAGCAGTAGTCAGGTACAGGTCATCAGTTACGGTGAAGAGCGTCCCGCCGTGGTCGGCCAGAATGAGGCTGCTTGGTCACAGAACCGGCGAGTGAAAATACGTTATGAGTAAGCATGAATAATGCCGTTTTAGCGATTTTCATGGCGGTAGCATTGCTGTTGCCGGTTGCAGCTGGTGCGCAGTCGCAGATGCTGGAGCTGATGCAGCAGCTGACTCAGCTTGAAAACGAGATGCGCCAGTTAAGAGGTGAAGTCGAGAAATTATCATATGAAAGCAACCGCCTCAGGACTCAGCAGAATGATCTGTACCTTGATATGGAGCAGAGAATCAGCACACTCGAGGCTGCCGGTTCCGCCAACAATCCGGTCAATTTGCCGACCGTGGGTTCATTGTCGGTTCCCGCGCCGGCGGCAGGCATCGTAACTGCTGTGCCACAAACGGTACAGCCGGGAGTGCCAGCGGTGGGTTCGCCGGTGACTCCCGCGCCGGCGGCAGGCATCGTCGCTGCTGTGCCACAAACGGTACAGCCGGGAGTGCCAGCGGTGGGTTCGCCGGTGACTCCCGCGCCGGCGGCGGGCATCGTCGCTGCTGTGCCACAAACGGTACAGCCGGGAGTGCCAGCGGCGGGTTCACCGGTGATTTCCTCGTCTGCGACAGGCATCACGACTGCAATACCACAAACGGCACGACCAAGGGCACCGACTGTGGGTTCACCGGTGACTCCCGCAACGGCGGCGGGCATTACAACTGCTGTGCCGCAAACAATACAACCGGTAGCGCCGATTCCGTCGGCAGGCGTTATCCCGACCATACCAGTGGACCCGGCCCGCGAACAGGCTGACTACAAAGCGGCTTTTGATTTGCTGAAGTCCGGTAAATATGATGAGGCTATCAGTTTATATACTGATTTTCTGCTTCGCTACCCTAGTGGCCGATATGCGGCAAATGCACAATATTGGCTCGGTGAGGCAAACTATGTGACACGCCGCTTCCCTCAGGCCCTTGGCGAATTTCAAAAGGTGGTTAAGAACTATCCCGACTCCAGAAAGCTGCCGGATGCCATGCTTAAAGTCGGTTATATTCATTATGAGCTACAGCAATTAGAACAGGCCCGCGAGATTTTGACCGGGCTAAAACAGCAATATCCGGGCACAACTGCCTCGCGTCTGGCTGACAATCGACTGCAGAGAATGAAGCTTGAAGGTCGATAACAGGGGTACCCTCAGGCTGTCCCGTCTGCAATGCTCCATGTTGTCTGCATCACTTAAGATTACTGAAATTTTCTACTCGGTTCAGGGTGAGGCCAGAACAATGGGTTTGCCAACGGCTTTTATCCGCCTTACCGGTTGTCCGCTTCGTTGTCGATACTGTGACACCGAATATGCTTTTGCCGGTGGTAAGAAAATGAGCCTGGAGCAGATCATTGAGAAGGTAGAATCCTACCGTCCCCGTTATGTCTGCGTTACCGGTGGCGAGCCTCTGGTACAAAAGCACTGCCGGCAGCTGCTGGCCTGCTTGTGTGATGCAGGTTACGAGGTATCACTGGAAACAAGTGGCGCCATAGATATAGCGAATATTGACAAGCGGGTGTCAAGGATAATGGATATCAAGACACCGGATTCACTGGAGAGTAGCAGGAATCGGCTTAAGAATATCAACTTACTCAGTGCACACGATCAGGCGAAGTTCGTTATCTGTTCGCGCCGAGATTATGAATGGGCGCGCGATATATTGAGGCGATTCAGCCTGGAGCAGTGCTGCGAGGTACTGTTCTCCCCCAATATGGCGCAACAGCCTGCCGGAGAGCTGGCCGATTGGATTGTTGAGGATAATCTTCCCGTCCGCTTGCAGTTACAGCTGCACAAGATACTCTGGGGAGATGAACCGGGCAGGTAAAAGATGATTGGGGGCAAAAGAGCCGTTGTTTTACTGTCGGGTGGCCTTGATTCAGCCACGGTTCTGGCTATCGCGCAATCGGAAAATTTCGACTGCTACGCATTGAGTTTTGCCTATGGGCAGCGTCATGATGCAGAACTGGATGCGGCCGACCGAATTGCCTTCAAATATGGTGTTATTGATCACTTGACACTGAATATTGAGCTGGGACGCATAGGCGGTTCCGCATTAACGGATATGTACATGGATATTCCACAGCGGCAACAACAGGGTATTCCTACCACCTATGTGCCGGCACGTAATACGGTGTTTCTGTCCTATGCGCTGGGCTGGGCCGAGGTGCTTGAGGCATCGGATATTTTTATTGGCGTAAATGCGATTGATTATGCAGGTTACCCTGATTGCCGACCGGAGTATATCGCCGCTTTTCAGACTATGGCGCGATTGGCCACCAGGATGACAGTCGAAGGAAGAGAGATCGCCATCAGGACCCCGCTGATTCATCTGAGTAAAGCAGAGATAATCAATAGAGGACATGCGCTTGGTGTTGACTATTCATTGACGGTTTCATGCTATCAGGCCGATGAGCGAGGCAGAGCGTGTGGAGTCTGTGATTCCTGCCGTTTGCGCAAGGCCGGTTTTGACGCAGCCAATATGTCCGACCCGGCGAGATACAGCAGTTCGTAAGGTATTATTTTGCAACAGTTTGATATTTATCCTGTGATGGTAGCTTTTATCGGTGGCTATGGCACCGTTTCCCGTTTTGTGTTGAGGGTGTTGGTCATCACTGCCTCGCAGCCCGATGGAAGCAGGTACGGGTTATCGGTGGTTTGGTGAGGGATAGCGGTTTTGTCTGAGCGCAGGTATCTGGCAGTCCGGGCGCGCGGCCTGACAAAGTATTATGCAGACCGGTGTGTAGTTGATCGTATAAACCTGGATATTCCGCAAGGTTGTTTGTTTGGTGTGTTGGGGCCGAATGGTGCCGGCAAGAGTACTACCATGCGCATGCTACAGGGAGTGACACCACCGGATGATGGTGATCTGGTGGTTATGGGCTGCCATATACCTTCGCAGGCCGTCCGGGCACGAACCCGTATGGGAGTGATACCTCAGACTGATAATCTTGATCCGGATTTTACGGTGGAGGAAAATCTGCAGGTTTATGCACATTATTTTGGTATGGATGCTCAGGCCGTCCAACCACGAATCTCCGAGTTGCTGCATTTTGTCGATCTGGAGGGCTATGAGCGGGCTCATATCAATTCGCTGTCCGGTGGCATGAAGCGCAGGCTGACATTTGCTCGTGCGCTGATCAACGAACCGGACCTCATTATTCTCGACGAACCGACAACCGGTCTTGACCCCCAGGTGAGGCATCAGATCTGGGATAAGTTGCGTGAGCTGCGTCAGCAGGGCAGGACACTGCTGCTGACTACACATTATCTTGAAGAGGCGCAACGGCTTTGTGATGAACTGGTAATAATTGACCAGGGAAAAATTCTTGAGCATGGCAGGCCACAGGAATTGATTGCAAGGCTGGTGGAATCTGAAGTTGTTGAAATACACGATAATCCGCGTGCGATGGATGTCTTGCAATCTATTCAGGGATGTCGCACTGAGAGTTCAGGAGGATCAATCTATGGTTATCTGCATAATGCGAAATCGGCGATTGATCTGCTGCATGAACAGGGTATCGCAAGCCTGCAAAGGCCGGCTAACCTGGAAGATGTGTTTCTGAAACTGACCGGTCGCGGATTACGAGGTTAGTATGGATTACGGTCTGCCGCATATTGGTCCGGGTGCACTCAGAGTTGCGGGACGCAACTTCAAAGTGTGGCGCAAGCTGATTATTGCAGGTGTGCTGGTCCATATCCTAGAGCCATTGCTGTATCTTGTTGCCTTGGGTTATGGGCTGGGTGTTTTTATTCGTGAAATATCCGGCATGACATACCTGAGCTTCCTTGCTTCAGGGATTATGGTTTCGTCGGCCATGATGACGGCCAGCTTTGAAAGCATGTTTTCCGCATTTTCCCGGTTGGACCACCAACGTACCTACGAAGGTTTGATGGCCACACCGCTGATTGTCGATGATATTGCGATTGGAGAAATTATCTGGTCAGCCTTCAAGGCGGCTATGAGCGGTATCGGAATTTTGCTGGTGGCTATTCTGTTGGGGGCAGTTGAGGGATGGCGCAGCCTGTTGGCAATACCGGTGGTTTTTCTGACCGGCCTGACATTTGCGGCAATGGCGCTGAATACCACCGCACTTGCCAGACGATGGGATTTTTTTCAGTATTACATGACGCTGCTGCTTACGCCGATGATGCTGTTGTGCGGCGTTTTTTATCCGGTGTCTTCCTTGCCGTCGTGGATGCAGACGGCAGTTCAGTTTTTACCGCTGACTCATGCCATAGATATTATCCGGCCTTTATTAACTGGTCAGTCCGTATCCAACTTGATGCTGCACCTGCTGGTGCTGTTGGTTTATCTGCTGGTATTCGGATTTGCCTCCCTAGTGCTGTTGCGCAAGCGGCTGTACGTGTAGGTATGGCGGTTATTGGTATCAGGTATCTGCCTGAGGCGGTGGTACTTGCCGGAAGTTGTTTGATGGTCAAATTTGTTTATTGTAGCGACGATAGCCTATCGCTTCGGTCAGGTGCCGAGTTGTTATTTTATCGCTGTTATCAAGATCGGCTATGGTGCGCGCTACTCTGAGTATACGGTCATGGGCACGTGACGACAGGCCGAGTTTTTCAGTTGCCGCTAGCAGCAGATTTTCATCTTCAGGGCTTATCGTACAGACCTGTTTCATCTGCGTGGGTTTGAGCTTGCCGTTGGCGGTACTGCTTCGTTGTAGTTGCTGTTGCCTTGCGGCGATGACCCGGCTTCTGATCGTGTTGCTGTCTTCCGGAGGGTGCTGTGCCTTGGCTTCGGCAAGTTTGATGCGAGGCACTTCAATACACAGATCTATGCGGTCCAGGAAGGGACCGGTTATCCGTCCTCGGTAGCGCTGAATCTGATCGGGAGTGTCGGTGCAGGCATGCCGGGTATCGCCGAGGTAACCGCAGGGGCAGGGGTTCATGGCAGCGATTAGTTGTACATTGGCTGGGAATTCGGCTTGGCGTGCGGCGCGGGAAATAATGATATGGCCGGTTTCAAGTGGTTCTCGCAGGCTGTCCAGGACGCGGCGATCAAACTCCGGTAATTCATCCAGAAACAATACGCCATTGTGCGCCAGGGAAATTTCGCCGGGCCTGGGGTTGGAACCGCCGCCCACAAGTGCTACTGAGGAGGCTGTGTGGTGGGGTGCCCGGTATGGTCTTTGGGCATCATCGGTAATTTTTTGTGCACCGGATATCAGTGATTGCACCGCTGCGGTTTCCAGTGCCTCCTGTTCTGTCATGGGTGGCATAATGGTGGGCAGTCTTTCTGCGAGCATGGATTTGCCTGTCCCCGGTGGACCGATGAACAACAGGCTATGCTGCCCCGCGGCGGCAATTTCCAGTGCGCGTCTGGCATGGGACTGACCCTTTACTTCGGACATATCAACGCTGTATCGGTTTGTTGGTCCGACGTTGGCAGGCACAGACAGGTTATGCAGGGTATTGCCATCTTTAAGGTGTCGGGTTACATCAAGAAGATGCTGTGCCGG
This sequence comes from Gammaproteobacteria bacterium, assembly GCA_028289815.1. Classification (GTDB taxonomy): domain Bacteria; phylum Pseudomonadota; class Gammaproteobacteria; order JAJDYQ01; family JAJDYQ01; genus JAJDYQ01. The sequence goes on from JAPYNQ010000037.1 coordinate 71,832, forward strand.
GTAGATAACTGCTCGCTTTATCAGTGAGGCTTCATGGCGGTTGTGTTCGGGAATAACGCTGCTGCGGCCCAGCCTTTGTGCTTGCAGGATCGATGGTAATACGCCACGAATCGGTTGCAATGCACCGCCCAAGGATAGTTCACCAAAAAATTCGTATTCATCAAGGTTTTCTTTGTCAATTTGTCCGGAGGCGGCAAGAATCCCCAGGGCTATTGGCAAATCGAAGCGACCGCCTTCTTTGGGGAGATCGGCTGGTGCGAGATTGATGGTCAGGCGCCTTGCGGGAAATTCAAAGCCGGAATTGATGATGGCGCTGCGAACACGGTCACGGCTTTCTTTGACCGCAGTTTCCGGCAGGCCGACTATTGTGAGATTCGGCAGGCCATTGGAAACATGCACTTCAACCGTTACCTCCGGAGCATTAATACCCGCCAGCGCACGGGTATAGACGTGAGCTAAAGACATTCAGGTTAAGGATTGTTTTCTATTTCAATCAGCCGTTGTTCAATGGCCTCAAGTTTTTTCCGGGTACGGTTTAGTACCGATTGTTGAGCGTCAAACTCTTCGCGTGTAACCAGTGACATTTTGGCGAAGGTATTATCCAACACGGCGCGGAAGTTTTTTTGCAGGTCCTGCTTCAGCCGATCTATATCGGCAGGTACGGCGGCAGCTAGCTGACGGGTGATTTCATCAAGTATTCTGGGATCCATTAAGTCCTCCCGTAGGCGGGGCGATTATAAGGGTGGTGTGCGGTTTTGCACCTTCATGAAATTATAGCGACTTTCAAGCGCACTATCATGGTGCATTGTGCGCCCAAAATTCTTATGTATGGATTATGTACTGCGGTTGCTGTGCAGCAGATACTTGCTCTGGCACTGCTCGCTATGGTTCCTTCAGGATCTCCTATAATTGGCACATTTTATGCTTCCTGCGTTATTGACCGTGAAGGCTTAACCAGTTTCGGTCAAGGGATCTGGCCCTCGCATGGTGTTGCAGCTATCTGCCGGATAATTTGAATAACCCTATACAGGAGATATGAGATGAAAATGGTTACTGCCATTATCAAGCCCTTTAAGCTGGATGATGTTCGGGAGGCGCTCTCTGAGGTGGGCGTGAAGGGGCTGACGGCTACTGAGGTAAAGGGCTTTGGCCGGCAGAAAGGCCATACTGAACTTTATCGAGGTGCGGAGTATGTGGTTGATTTTCTGCCCAAGATAAAACTGGAAATCGCTGTTGCCGACGATCAGGTAGATGCGGTAATTGAAGCAGTTACCGGAACCGCGCAGTCTGGAAAAATTGGTGACGGAAAGATATTTGTTGTGCCTGTTGAACAGGCTGTTCGTATCCGTACCGGAGAGTCTGGCAACGAGGCACTGTAATTCAACTTTGGGGAAGCTTTAAAAATCTGTTGCGCGGTGTTCCGGCACGAGTTGCTACAGTCTCTTATGGCTCCCCTGATTTACTGGAGATTAAAAAATGGCTGTTTTCAAGTATATGTTGCCGATTGCGGCGGCGGTGCTCCTGCCGGGAGCAGCGATAGCGCAGGGCGCACAGTTAAATGAAGCAAATACCAGTTGGATTTTGACATCCACGGCGTTGGTATTATTTATGACCCTGCCGGGACTATCTATGTTTTACGCAGGCCTGGTTCGCAGCAAAAATGTCTTGTCGGTATTTATGCAGTGTTTTACTGTGGCCTGTCTGATGTCATTAATATGGTTCGCCATAGGCTACAGCCTGGCCTTTGGCGAGGGTAATGCCGTCATCGGTGATTTCAGCAAGGCATTTATGGCGGGTGTCGGTCGCGATACATTGAGCGGCGATATTCCGGAAAGCCTGTTTATGGCTTTTCAGATGACCTTTGCGATTATCACGCCGGCGCTGATTGTCGGTGGTTTTGCCGAGCGTATGCGTTTTTCGGCCATGTTGCTGTTCTCGGCAATGTGGTTGTTACTGGTTTACGCACCGATTACGCACTGGGTCTGGGGCGGAGGCTGGTTGGGCAATATGGGGCTGTATGATTTTGCCGGTGGTACCGTGGTGCATATTACAGCCGGTGTTGCTGCACTGGTTGCCGCTGTTGTGATGGGTACCCGCAAGGGTTTTCCCACCACGGCTATGATGCCGCACAACCTGAGTATGACCGTTGCTGGCGCAGGTATGCTGTGGGTCGGTTGGTTCGGCTTTAACGGTGGTTCCGCCTTGGCGGCAAATGGCGATGCGGCAATGGCACTACTGGTAACGCATATCTCTGCCGCCTGTGGTTCTCTGATGTGGATGGTAATGGAGTGGCTCAAACATGGTAAGCCTTCGGTTTTGGGCATCGTTACCGGGATGGTGGCCGGTCTGGGTACTATTACGCCGGCTTCCGGTTTTGTCGGTCCGGCGGGTGCCATGGTGATTGGCCTGCTGGCCGGTTTTGTTTGCTATAACGCGATGGTGTTCATCAAACAACAGCTGAAGATTGATGACTCTCTTGATGTATTTCCGGTTCATGGTGTGGGAGGAGCCCTTGGAATACTGTTGGCCGGTGTATTTGCCTCCACTGAATTAGGCATTTTCAGTGGTTATGGGTTTGCCGACGGTATTAACAGCATGGGTGGCCAGCTTGCCGTACAGGCAATCGGTGCGGTATCCACAGTGGTTTATACTGCGGTGGTGACCTTTGTGATTCTGAAAGTTGTTGATGTGGTTATGGGATTACGGGTGACTTTCGATGAGGAGGTTGAAGGTTTGGATCTCGTGCTGCACGATGAACGTGGTTATGATCTGTAAGAATCGTAGTGCCATGCTGCCCCGGCGCATACCGGTAAAATGGTTGCGCCGAGGGGTGACTCTACGGGTGATGTGCATGTCTGGATTGTAATGTTGCTGCATAGGGTTGGTGGTTTGCTTACTGAAGTTGTCTGTTATTCTATGTTTTGTATCTGCTCCCGCATTTGTTCGATGAGCACTTTAAGGTCAATGCTTGCTCTGGTTGTTTCGGCGTGAAATGACTTGGAACCTAGGGTATTAGCCTCTCTGTTCAACTCTTGCATCAGAAAGTCCAGCCTTCGGCCTACTGGTTCATCGCGCTGCAAAACATCACGTACCTCGGCCAAGTGGCTCTCCAATCGGTCCAGTTCTTCATCAATGTCCAGCTTCTGTGCTTGCAAAACCAACTCTTGCTCCAGTCTATCCCAATCAGGTTTTTCAGTCAGGTCACGCAGGCGCTGATTGAGTTTCTCGCGAATATTGTCTATCGCCTGGGGGCGGTGTTGGCGAATGTTTTGCACTGTAGCCTCAATGTCATTGCAGCGCCGTAACAAAAGACACTGCAGGCGTTTCCCTTCGGTGGACCGCATATCGGTTAGCTTATCCAAGGTTCTGGTGAATAATTCGAGGACAGATTCGGTCACGGAATCCATCTCCAATTCCGTTTCTTTTATGACTCCCGGCCACTGCATTATTTGCAATGCACTTGGTGTCGCAGGGTTGTCTAGGTTGGTGTCTATCTCGCTACACAGGCTGATGAGCTGGGTGGCGAGACTGGTATCCATTTTCAGGGGACGGTGTCCGCCGATCAAGTGCCTGAAGCGCAGAGTACAGTCCAGTTTTCCGCGGCTGATCCGGCGAGTCGCAAGCTCGTGGCAGCGAGTTTCTAGGATGCGCCACTCTTCGGGCATTCTGAAAGCTGTTTCCAGATAGCGATGGTTTACGCTGCGTATCTCCCAGACCAGCTCACCCCATTCCTCTCTCGTCTCGGCACGGGCAAAGCCCGTCATGCTGTATGTCATATATTTCCGCCCCTTTTGAATGTTTACGGGGACCTCTGGAAGCCTGTTGTGCAACACCATAGCGGTGTCGCACGGCGCCCGGAATCCGCATATATCGGTTTGCACACTATGGTTACTCGTGTCTTGTGCCGATGTTGCTGGCTACGGTTTGTTGGGACTCCCCTGTTTGTTTATGCCAGTATGCCTCATGCGTATAATTCTACGATATCCATCTGTTTATAAAAATGAAGACTATGAGACCCGGCAAGCGCGCACCGCATGAAATGCGGCCTGTTAAAATCACCCGTAATTTTACCATGTATGCCGAAGGTTCGGTGTCGATTGAATTTGGTAATACCAGAGTTATTTGTACTGCCTCTGTTGAAGACAGGGTGCCGGATTTTTTGCGCGGCAAGGGCAGAGGCTGGGTGACGGCTGAATATGGTATGTTGCCCCGCTCAACCTCTGAGCGTATGCGTCGTGAGGTCTTCAGCGGCAGACCGGGTGGTCGTACTCTGGAAATCCAGCGCCTGATCGGTCGTTCTCTGCGGGCGGTTATGGATATGGATAAACTGGGACAGCATACTATTACGATTGACTGCGACGTGATTCAGGCGGACGGTGGCACGCGCACGGCATCCATCACCGGTGGCTATGTCGCTCTGGTGGATGCAGTTGGAAGTCTGATGAGCAGCGGGCGGCTTGCAGAGAATCCTCTGACCGGTAGTGTGGCTTCCGTATCGGTTGGTATTTATCGGGGCACGCCGGTTCTGGATCTGGATTATCCGGAGGACTCCGAGGCAGAAACCGATATGAATGTCGTTATGAATAATCAGGGTCATTTTATTGAGGTGCAGGGTACGGCTGAGAGGCGTCCCTTCAGCCGCGACCAGCTGAATACCCTGCTGGACTTGGCCACCGAGGGGATTACCGAGTTACTCGGCCTGCAACAACAAGCCATAAGCGCATGAGTGAAAGTACGATTGTTCTGGCGACCGGTAATGCGGGCAAGGTGCGAGAGTTGCAACAGCTGCTTGTTGCAGGCGGCCTGACGGTTGTTCCACAGTCTGATTATCAGGTTGCAGAGGCCATCGAAAATGGTCCGGGGTTTATCGAAAATGCCTTGATAAAGGCCCGCAACGCCTCCAAACAAACCGACTTGCCTGCCATTGCCGATGACTCCGGCATCGCTGTGGATGCCCTTGACGGAGCACCCGGCGTGCACTCGGCGCGATATGCCGGCGAATATGCAAGCGATGAAGACAACCTGCAAAAGCTGCTCACAAATATGGAAAATGTCACCGAAGAAAATCGCGCTGCTCATTTTATCTGCCTGATGGTGTATGTGCGTCATGCGGCGGATCCCACCCCGATTATCTGTCAGGGAGAGTGGCGGGGGCGGGTATTGAGAGAACCGATGGGCGACAATGGCTTTGGATACGATCCGATATTTTACCTGCCGGAAAGGGGCTGTACTTCGGCACAGCTCAGTAGCGACGAAAAAAACGCCGTCAGCCATCGTGGTCAGGCGCTGCGGTGTCTCGTGCAGCGATTACAGGGCGTGCTGTAGGCACAGATGCGGGTTCCCCGCCAGATCGGTGTGTATATCCACCTGCCGTGGTGTGTACGGAAATGTCCTTATTGTGATTTCAACTCACATCCGTTGAGAGGTGTATTACAGGAATCCGCCTATGTCGAGGCCCTGCTGCGTGATATGCAGCATGAAAGCGGGCGTCTCAAGGACCGGGTTATTAGCAGCATTTTTATCGGTGGTGGCACACCCAGCCTGTTTTCAGGCGGGGCCATCGGCAGGATACTGGACGGTGTGCATCAGTACTTCAACCTGCAACCGGCAGCGGAAACTACCCTGGAGGCCAATCCGGGCAGCGCCGATTATGCACATTTCAAGCATTACACGGATGCTGGAGTCAATCGGCTTTCACTCGGATTACAAAGCCTGGATGATGGTCAACTGCAACGGCTTGGTCGGATACACAATGCCCATGAATGCTTACAAGCCTACAGGCAGGCAAGAGATGCCGGTTTCGACAATATCAATATTGATATGATGTATGGCCTTCCCGGACAGTCTGCAGGTGAGGCGCTTGATGATCTGCAACAGGTAATCCGACTGCAACCGGAGCATATTTCCTGGTATCAGCTGACTATTGAACCGAATACTGCCTTTGCCCGCCAGCCACCGTTACTGCCAGATTGCGATGATAGCTGTAAAATTGAGGAAGGCGGCATGGAGTTGCTGACAGACCATCATTTCAGGCGTTATGAAATATCGGCATACTCGCAAACCGGCAAGGAGTGCCGACATAATCTGAATTATTGGCACTTCGGAGACTATCTGGGCCTTGGTGCCGGGGCGCATGGCAAATTTTCTTCACGAGCCGAGGTTATCCGTGATGTATGTGTTCGGCACCCCAAAGACTATCTGCAACATGCGGGGAGCCGGCATGTTCGCCAATCCGTCCCCATAGCGGATACAGAACTGGTGTTTGAGTACCTGCTCAATCGCTTACGGTTAGTAAAGGGTTTTTCGCTGGATGACCTGCAAGATATGACAGGTAAAACAGCCGAAGAATTTATAAAAATGGCAGGCAAATCCATTCAAAAAAGGCTTTTATGTATTCAGAATAATCACTGTAGTCCGACAGAAACCGGTTATCGGTGGGTGAATGACATACTGCTGGACTTTTTGCCGTAGTGATGGTATTTTGCAGAAAAGCGACTGTTTGAGATGATATAAAAAGATACATATTCTACTTGGAGGGGCAGTTTTAACTGCAATTTAAAAAGTCTTGGGATCGTTCCCGGTTCAGGTTATGGTTACAAGTCCCGCATAAAAGCATAAGGAGAAAACGATGAAATTATTGATTTTCAAGTCTGTCTTAATCGCCGGATTCCTTTTTGGCGTTCCAGCTTTAAGCTATGCATGCCAATTTAATACCGACTGCGAACCGGGCAGCAGATGCCTGAAAGCATCAGGTTCTTTATATGGTGTTTGTTTTGGGGGAATATACCCGGGTAATAGTAATGACAGGCGACCTGTATATGATGCCCTAGATATTAACCGCACATATGGTAATACATGCTCATTTAATACCGACTGTGGCCCCGGTTCGATATGTGTGAAAAGTGGTGGTATCTACGGTACATGCCTGAAACGCTAGCTAATAAAAGCCTGCTTTACATCCATTCTTTTATGTAAAGCCATTGCAACTTGAATTTCGCTTTGTTAATGTGGTTACAGGCATTATCTAATCCTTTCAGAAAGAGGCAGGAGCGAAGTGTTATGAACGAACAGTGGCTGCAAGAGGCTGAAGACACATTGATCAGGCTTGTTGCGAATATTCCTTCAGGTGTCGCACAAGGATTCGTCCAAATTAGTGGATTTGCTGATAGCAAAGGCAGGCGGGGCAGCCGGCGCGACCGGCATACTTAGCTTGATTGGAACATTCGGAACAGCCTCCACCGGGACCGCTATTGCGAGCCTTCACGGGGCTGCGGCATCCAATGCGACGCTGTACTGGTTGGGTTCTCTTATTGGTGGCGGGGTCTTTGCCGGCACCATCGTCACCGGAGCTATAGCACTGGTCGTGGGGTACTCTGTGTTGAAGCTGTGGAAAGGAAAGCCTCGCTCTGTAGAGTCCATCACGGACGAAGAAAATATACTCGTTGGTGCCAGCCTCGGATTGATCAAGGCGTTCAAGGAACAGCGAATGAAGAAGGGGAGAGTGAAGAAGACGGATGCCCGTTTGTATTGGAGAAAGCATGGCGGCCGCTCATAGAACGGCTCAAGGAGTATGAGAAGGACGGAGCCGTAAAGACACTCAACCTGAAGAACTTCGCAGGTATTGGTTCTCGTATCCGTGAGCTTGATCGCCTTGCCAAGGATCTTGAATCATGGCTGAATTGAGATCTGCGACCGCGAATACCGTTGTTGCAACGGTATTCGCTAATCTGATAAACAAAGCTCAACTTCAATCAACCGACGAGCAGCTCGTTATTGATGCACTGCGTCGGTCGAGCAAGGACCTTGCCGATATGCCGCTGTCGGAAATGGGGAACTATTTTCACAGCATGGATGATGATTCGTTGCGTGGTTTGGTCAATAACGTCAAAGGCATTTACCATGAACTTAAGTTTGTACGGCGTGAGAATCTGGACGGAGATTCTGTTAAAGCTAGGGTTTTCTCCGAAACAAACCATCCGGGAGCAGATGTGATACTCAGCCGTGATGGTCATGACTTTGCTGAACTTCAACTGAAGGCAACAGACAATCGTCCTTTGTTGGAGGATCATTTTGAGAAATATCCCGATATTTCTGTTGCGGCGACTGACGAGGTAGCTGAATCAATTCCTAGTGTGCAAAGCACAGGGTATAGTAATGCAGAACTGGAAAGCAACGTTTTAGATACTCTTTCCGATATATCCGGGCAAGTGCCCAGCGAGCAACTACAAGATGCGGTGGGAGTGTCAGCGCTTGCTGCGGCGGCCTTAAATATCGATAAGGTGCTCGCCGGAGAAACAACTGCTAAACAAGCATCGCTGAATACCCTGCGGGACGCAGGGATAGCAATATCTGCCACGTTTCTAGTAGCCTTGCTCTTTTCGTGAGCATAGTCAGGAATATAACGTTGTCAGCCTCCTTGTGTTTTATCCGGTTTGTCACCGCTGATATAAGACCTAAACACTCTTGGGATAGGTGTTGGTTTCGGGCATGATTACAAGACCTAATATAAAATAAAAGCAAAAGAGAAAACGATGAAATCACTACTTTTCAAGCTTGTAGTAATCGCCGGGTTAATCTGTGTTGAAGTTCTGGGAGGAGGCCTCGCACTATAGAGTCCATTGCGGATGAAGAAAAGGTGTTTTGCAGCCCTCGGATTGGTCAGGGTGTTCAGGGAGCAGCGAGTTAAGAAACCTATAAAATGAACAGGAAGGCTTAATGTATATGAGTAACCGCGAAAAACACGAAGGGTATGAAAACAACTATAAATGGATGCAGATGGACACGGATTGGAATGGTGTATAGGTCCACTACAAGCTGCGCTTTTTATTGTGATGGTCGCACACGCGTGCTTGTATGGCGATCAGTCAGTCGTGTATGATGTCGCGGTATGTCAACACGGAGATAGTCCATGAGTAATCCCGCCTTTGATACGTTGGCGACCAGCCGTCAGCTTCAGGATCGGGGTCATTTCACGCCCGAACAGGCAGATGCCATTACCGAGGCTGTCAAGAACGGCGTGGTC
>JAPYNQ010000038.1 GCA_028289815.1 Gammaproteobacteria bacterium
ATTTACCTCCGTGAACTGGAATGCGGCGCAGACCGTGACGGTGACGGCGGCTATGGACAATGACACCGATGATGAGACCGTGACGCTGAGCCACAGCGCGACAGGCGGCGGCTACTCGGTGACGGCAGCCGAACTGGTGCTGATGGTGGCTGACCGGACGTTGGGTCTGCGGCTGACGCCGGACTCGCTGGTGGTCGATGAAGACAGCAGCGCGACCTATACAGTGAGACTGCTCACGCAACCGACCGGGACGGTGACGGTGACGCTGGGGACGGCTGAGGGTCTGACGCGCAGCGATGACAGCCTGCGGTTTACGACCGCGAACTGGAACAGCGTGCAGACGGTGACGGTTACGGCTACCGGGGATGCCAATGCGGTTAGTGAGACCCGGACGCTGACGCACAGCGCGGCCGGCGGTGGCTATGACGCGTTGATGGCCAGCCTGACGGTGATGGTGACCGATACGGATACGGCGGAACTGACGTTTAATCCGACCACGCTGGCGGTCGATGAAGGCAGCAGCGGGACCTATACGGTGACGCTGACGGCGCAGCCGACGGCGGATGTGACGGTGAGTGTGACGGCGGGTGCGGGCGTGACGGTGGTTCAGGACACGCTGACATTTACCTCCGTGAACTGGAATGCGGCGCAGACCGTGACGGTGACGGCGGCTATGGACAATGACACGAGCAGGTAATGCTGGAGCACAGCGCGAGTGGCGGCGGCTATGACGGACTGAGGGCGGCACTGTCGGTGACGGTCATGGATCGCACCCCGGGTCTGCGGCTGATGCCGGACTCGCTGACGGTGAATGAAGGCAGCAGCACGACCTATACGGTGGTACTGGAGACCGAACCGACCGGGACGGTGACGGTGACGCTGGATACGGTCACCGGCCTGACGCGCCGCCCGGCCAGCCTGCAGTTTACGACCGCAAACTGGGAGATGGCGCAGATCATCACCTTGACGGCAGATATGGATGCTGATGCGGTGACGGATACGTTCATGCTGGGTCACCGTGCCAGTGGTGGCGGCTATGACGCGATAACCGATGAGCTGGAGGTGATTGTCAGAGACGACGATATGGTTGGCCTGCGGCTGACACCGGACTCGCTGAGGGTCGATGAAGGCAGCAGCGCGACTTATACGGTGAGGCTGCTCACGCAACCGACCGGGACGGTGACGGTGACGCTGGGGACGGCTGAGGGTCTGACGCGCAGCGATGATCGCCTGCGGTTTACGACCACGAATTGGAACAGCGTGCAGACGGTGGTGGTCACGGCGGTCACCGACAGCAACGGGGAAGCAGAAGTATTGCTCACGCATACGGCGTCAGGCGGTGACTATACGGCGGTCACCGGCGAGGTCAGGGTGACTATTGTGCGTAGTGATGAGGTGATGGCGGAGATGCAGGCGGCGCAGGAGTTGTGGCTGCCGCAGTTTGGCGTGATGGTGATGGAACATGTACTGCATGGCCTGAACTACCGGTTCGGTGCCGGTGACGGTCCGGGACTGGCGGGTCGTCTGGGTGGCCTGCCGAGTGGCGGCAGCTCATTGACCGGGGGGTTGGTGACGGGAGCGGGCTATAGCCTGGGTGCGGATGGATTTGGCCGTGGCGGCGCCGGTGGTGATCGATTTGGCGCGGGTTCGGCAGATCGACCCAAGTCACTGTCGCGGACATTATCGCTGGGCAAGCTGCTGCGCGGCAGTCGGTTCCTGTACCGGGAGCAAGGCGGCGTGTCGGTGTGGGGACAGGCCGCTTATTCGAGTTATAAAGATGCCCGGGACGGGGTATCGGTGGATGGCGAAGTGACCACGGGCATGGTGGGCGTGGATCGAGATAGCGGGCGGACGCTGCTGGGACTGGCGCTGTCGTACAGCGATGGAGACGGCGACTGGAGCGGGGCATCACAGGCGGGTGAACTGACCAGCAGTCTGTTATCGCTGTTGCCCTACATTCGGCATGATCTGAGCGAGAGTGTTCAGGTGTGGGGAGCGTTGGGCTACGGAGAAGGTGAATTGGAGCAGAGCAATGCCGGCGTGGAGGTGAAACAGGATCTGGAGCAGTTGTCGCTGGCAACGGGGATGCGAGGTCGGCTGCTGGAGCGTCCGGCAGAAGACGGCGGGCTGACGCTGATGCTGACCACGGATGCGATACTGTCGCGGATAGAGACATCGGATGACGATGAGACGTCCCTGGCGGGTATCCAGGCGGATATGCAGCGGTTGCGACTGGGGCTGGAGTGGTCCTGGCAGCGGCCTGAGACCCGGAGCGGACGCATCGTGCCTGAACTGGAGTTGGGCGTGCGCTATGACGGCGGCGACGATCATGGCGGATTTGGATTGGAACTGGGCGGGGGTATCCGTTGGGAGTTGCCTGGACGAGGTCTGACGCTGGATATCCGGGGACGTCGCCTGCTGGAGCATGAAAACTCGAATCGCCATGAATGGGGCGTATCGGGTTCATTGCGCTACGATCTGGAACCGGGTTCGGCGTATGGCCCGTCGCTGAGTTTGAGTCAGGAGTATGGCAATGCGGCGGCACAGGGAGGGTTGGATCGTCTGTTGTCGGGTTCTCTGTCGGACGTCCTGGAGGAGGATGTGAGCAAACCGGGCGAGGCAACGATGCGCTGGAGTGTGAAAGGCGAATGGGGTCTTGCGCTGTCAGACGGTGCGACGGGTATCCCGTATGTGCGCCTGTCGTCGGCGCAGGATAAGCGGGAGCTGACACTGGGCTGGCGCTTGCTCTCGGCACCTGGCGATGGGCGCACGGAACTCGATATCAAGGCCATGCGCCGTCAGAATGATGCCGGTGAGACCCGCCACAGTATTGGCGCAGAATGGAAGCTGCGCTGGTAGCGCTTGCCTGCAAGCCGGACATCCTCCCGTCCTCCGGCTTACTCGGTTCGGTTCCGGGGTAGTCCGGTGGGGGGTTCCATAAAATTGGACATTGTTCCGTTCTATGTGTAATATGCCGCCCCTCCTTTCGGGGCCATAGCTCAGCCGGGAGAGCGCAACACTGGCAGTGTTGAGGTCGGCGGTTCGATCCCGCCTGGCTCCACCAGAAAGGTGCAATCGTGCCGCTCTGGTGACAGCTTTATGTCCCCTTCGTCTAGAGGCCTAGGACACCGCCCTTTCACGGCGGTAACAGGGGTTCGAACCCCCTAGGGGACGCCAATTCAAGACCAGACTTATGGTAAACCGTAAGCCCTTGCTTCAATGGGCTTCAGATAGCTCATCAATGGCTTACTGCCGGTTTTATGATGAAGCCCGGTTCGGGAGCACGGTAAAATTGCAGGAATCGGTAATCCCGGGCTGGTCACTGCACGTGTCGGCGCTGCCTTTCGGGTTTGGCTGACCAGCCAGGTTATCGCTTATGAAAGTGACCTTGAGTGTGCCCGCATTGTTCCCGACATTCGATGAAATCGGGGCTGATGATATTGATCATTCGGAGCTGGATAGTCTGAAGAGGTTCCTTTCTTGCTCAAGTATGCAGTCGGTGCGGAATATTCCTTATGAAAGCTGGCTCTATGGGCAGTTTACCGGCGATATATTACCGCTTCGACAGATACCGGTCGCGAATCTTACCGCCATGCTTGATGGGTTGATCGATGCAGATGAGAGCAGCACAGGTTGTTGGATGCGGGCTGACCCGGTTTATCTGTATCCTGATACTCAGTCTCTTGTCCTGCAGGACCCGCAGCAGTTGAACCTGCAACCTGATGAAATTGATCGCATACGGGATACGATAGCGCCTTTGCTTGAGAGTTATGATGCCGCTCTGCATACGCCGCATTGCCGGCGCTGGTATCTGTGGTTTGCAGGTGATGCGCCGGATTTGATCTGTACGCCGGTCCACGAGGCGCTGATGAGACCGGTCCATCAGTATCTACCGCAGGGCAGAGACTTGCGCCGATGGCATACGCTGCTGAATGAAATCCAGATGGTATTGGCAACACTGGATGTTAATCTTCGGCGCCAGGAGCAGCGGCAGTTGCCGGTGAATAGTTTGTGGTTCTGGGGTAACGGCCGGCTATCATTTCCCGGCTCTGCGAATTATGATTATTTTTGTGGTGGTAGTGAATTATTGGAGTCGCTGTGTATGTACAGTAATAGCTGTTACAGTCCGATTGGCTATGAGCCTGATGACAGTTTGGCGGTGCTTGGGGATCAGGTTCGCGGTTTAGTCGTTTATGAATCATTGCTGCGGGCGCGGCAATTAAATGATCCCGGATTATGGTTGTCTGCATTGCAGAATTTTGAGTGTGAGGTGATTGCGCCATTGGTCAGGCGATTACGTGGCGGTGGCATCCGGGAGCTGTTATTGGTATCGGACTCAGGGTTACGGTTTGTCTGTTCCAGGAGGCGTATCCATTCGTTCTGGAGGCGTATGCGGCCTGTTTCCAGGTATCTGTTGCAATGAGTCTTCGTATTGTTCAACGTGAAGCAGCAGGCGATTTCAGAGATGGTAGCCTGCTTCCGCTGTTACAGCGCATTTATGCGGCACGTGGCGTGACTTCCAGCGATGATATTAATCTGCAATTGGAGCAGTTACTGCCTTATGACGGACTGGCGGATATTGAGGAGGCTGTCGGGCTTTTATCACAGGTACTGGAGCGGCAGCAGAAGGTTCTGGTTGTCGGTGATTATGATGCCGACGGGGCAACCAGCACGGCATTGATTATCCGTGTTTTGCGGCGCTACGGGTTGCGCAACATCGATTATGTGGCGCCTGACCGGTTTGAATATGGTTACGGCCTCTCTCCGCAAATAGTGGATGTGGCGATGCGGTCACAGCCGGACCTCATTGTTACCGTCGATAATGGTATTTCGAGCATTGAAGGTGTCAGGAAAGCGCGTGAGGCGGGGATAGATGTGTTGATTTCCGATCATCACCTGCCGGGAAATGAGCTGCCTGATGCAACGGTTATTGTCAATCCCAATAAGCCCGGTTGCCGTTTTGCCTGTAAATGTCTGGCCGGTGTCGGTGTGGTGTTTTATATTATGCTGGCGCTGCGTGCGTACCTGAGGAAGCTGGGCTGGTTTGGCAGCCACTCACTGGCTGATCCTAATCTTGCAGATTATCTTGATCTCGTGGCCTTGGGGACGGTCGCGGATGTTGTTCCGCTTGATAGAAATAACAGGATACTGGTACATCATGGAATACGCAGGATACAGGCAGACCGGACACAGGCAGGTATTCGTGCCTTGATACAGGTGTCGCGCCGGGATCGGTGTAATTTAAGGGCATCGGATTTGGGATTTGCGATTGCGCCAAGATTAAATGCCGCGGGCAGGCTTGCTGATATGTCGATAGGCATTGAGTGCCTGCTGACGGATGATGAGTCGCAGGCCCGGGCTTTGGCAGAGCAGCTGGATTCAATGAATATGAGGCGTAAACAGATTGGTCGGGCAATGGAGCAGGAAGCTGCCGTAATGTTGGATAAGCTGCATCTTGAAGGAGATATACCTGCTGCGTACTGCTTGTACCGGGCTGAATGGCATCAGGGTATAACAGGGATTCTGGCCGGCAGGATCAAGGAAAAGATGCACAGACCGACCATTGTCTTTGCTGGTGGTCAGGGCGATGAATTGACGGGTTCGGCGCGCTCCATTAAAGGATTTCATATACGGGATGCCCTGGCAGATATTGCAGCCCGGAATCCGGAGATCATCAAGAAGTTTGGTGGTCACGCTATGGCGGCAGGATTGACACTGTCGGTTCACGATTTTGATGTATTTTGTCAGTTGTTTGAGTCTTATGCCGGTGCCGCCCTGGGACCGGATGACCGTGAGATGTGTATATTAACCGATGGGGAGCTGAGCGCGGAAGAGCTGAGTATTGATTCGGCACTGGCGATTGAGAAGGCAGGTCCCTGGGGGCAGCAGTTTCCCGAGCCGTGTTTTATCGGTGAGTTTGAGATTGTCGGCAGGCATCGTATAGGTAGCGATCAGGCACATTTGAAGCTGGTACTGGCGAGGGATAATGTCAGGGTTACAGCCATGGTTTTCAATGCCGAGCAGGATCAGTGGCCTGAGAGTATGTGTCATGTACGGATCGTGTTTGAGTTATCGGTTGATCGTTATCGGGGATTTGAGGAACTGCGGCTGAAAATTTTTCATGTTGAATCGATTGGGGAATCGACCGGGCCAGAGTAAAAATATGTCTGCTCACTATTGATTAATCCGGTTTCAGCACTTTCGTAAAGTCGGAGGCACATCGATCAGTGTCTTGGCATAGAAAAACCGGGAGCGCTGGCCCAAATCAGCAGATAATACTTTTGAACAATATTTTAATGTGCGGAATACTTGGGATTTACAACTTTATAGTCATGCCCTGAAGATTAATGCCGATATGTCAATGTATCTCAGGATGTCTCGCTTTTAATCAAGGGTTTCCTTGGCCTGTTAACAGCGGCTGGTGTACTATCGCGTTCCTTTCAGTGGCGAGACAGCCAATGCCGGAGTTAAACCCTATATTGATACAGATATCCGGGATGCAGGGCCGTATTCAGGTTCTGAGGGGGTATCTTTGATTATGAGAGCAGGAAGCAGCGCCTCATGGAGGTCAGGCGGGAGCTTGAAGAACCCGATATCTGGAATGATGCAAAGCGTGCGCAGGACCTGGGCCGGGAGCGTGCACGGCTTGAAAAGGTCGTTGATGTTATTGACGAATTGAATGTCGGGCTGCATGATGCCTCGGCGTTGCTTGAACTGGCACGCGAAGAGGATGATGAAGATACGATTCATTCGGTTGTTTCGGATCTGGTGCTGTTTGAGACGAAACTGGCGGCACTTGAGTTTCGGCGTATGTTCTCGGGTGAAATGGACTCCAATAACGCCTTTCTTGACATTCAAAGTGGTTCAGGCGGTACGGAGGCGCAGGACTGGACCGAGATGTTGTTACGTATGTATTTGCGCTGGGGAGAAGATAAAGGCTTTCAGGTTGAGTTGATTCAAGTCTCACCCGGTGATGTGGCCGGTATAAAAAGTGCCACAGTTAAATACGAAGGCGAGTATGCGTTTGGCTGGTTGCGTACGGAAACGGGAGTTCATCGTCTGGTTAGAAAGTCGCCATTTGACTCCGGCAACAGGCGACACACATCTTTTGCGGCAGTCTTCGTCTCTCCCGAGATTGATGACAGCATAGACATCAATATCAATCCGGCAGAGCTGCGTGTCGACACCTATCGGTCCAGCGGTGCGGGGGGACAGCATGTAAACAAGACAGACTCCGCTGTGCGCCTGACACATTTGCCGACCGGTGTTGTTGTGCAGTGCCAGAATGATCGATCTCAGCACAAGAACAGGGATCAGGCAATGAAAATGCTGAGGGCTAGGCTGTATGAGCTTGAAGTACAAAAACGAAAGGAAGATCAGCGAGTTGTGGAAGATTCCAAATCGGATATTGGCTGGGGTAGCCAGATTCGTTCGTATGTGCTGGATCAGTCGCGTGTCAAGGATTTGCGGACCGGCGTGGAAACGGGCAATACACAGGCGGTATTAGATGGTTCTCTTGATCGGTTTATTGAGGCCAGCCTGAAATCCGGGGTCTGAATTTTATCGGGGAGCTTGCGATGCCAGAGCAGTATAGCGAAAACAGGTTAATTGCCGAGAGGCGGAAGAAGTTGGTTGCAATGCGCGCGCGAGGGATAGCGTTTCCAAATGATTTTCACCGTACTCACATGGCGAGTCAATTGGCGCAGCAACATGTTGAACATGACAGGGAATATCTGCAGGATGCGGGGATATATGTCAGTATTGCCGGTCGGTTGATGAGCAAGCGTGTTATGGGGAAAGCCAGCTTTGTGCATATCCAGGACATGTCCGGCAGGATTCAGCTTTATGTGCAGCGGGATGCGCTGCCTGATGATTTTTATGATGATGACTTCAAGCACTGGGATGTAGGCGACATCGTTGGTGCCAAAGGGACATTGTTCAGAACCAACAAAGGTGAACTTTCTGTGCGTGTGGATGCGATACGGTTGCTGACTAAATCTCTCAGGCCACTGCCGGAAAAGTTTCATGGTCTGACGGATACCGAAGCCCGTTATCGTCAGCGATATGTTGATCTCATTATGAACCCGGAGGTACGCAAGGTATTTCACAAGCGTTCCGAGATTATCAGCTTTATGCGCGATTATTTTAATGACGCGGGTTTCCTCGAAGTAGAAACGCCGATGATGCACCCAATACCGGGAGGGGCTGCCGCCCGACCATTTGAAACACATCACAATGCACTGGATATGCCGCTGTATTTGAGAATCGCGCCTGAGCTTTATTTGAAGCGGCTGGTTGTGGGGGGTATTGAAAGTGTGTTCGAGATTAATCGTAACTTCAGAAATGAGGGCTTATCCACTCGTCATAATCCCGAGTTTACCATGATTGAGTTCTATAAGGCTTATGCGGATTATCATGACTTGATGGATCTGACCGAAGATTTGTTACGTCGTATAACAGAGTCGGTTCTGGGAACGACTATGGTGAACTATCAGGGCAGGGAATATGATTTTTCACAGCCTTTTTTGCGCATGACCGTTAAGGAAGCCATCCTGCACTACAATAGGGATATTGATGCTCAACAGCTTGAGTCTATGGAAGCTGCCGCGATGTTGGCAGAAGCACTGCAGGTAAGTATTGAAGATGATTATCCACTGGGTAGAATTCAGCTGGAGATATTTGAAGGTACTGTAGAGCGATTGCTTGACCAGCCGACATTTATCACGGCTTATCCCGCTGAAGTTTCGCCCCTGGCACGTCGCAATGACGAGAATCCCGAGGTAACCGACCGTTTTGAATTCTTTGTGGCCGGACATGAAATTGCCAATGGGTTTTCGGAATTAAATGATGCTGAAGAGCAGGCACAAAGATTCAGGTGTCAGGTGCAGGGTAAGGATGCAGACCGCCACGAAGCCATGTGTTACGATGCCGATTATATCACGGCACTGGAGTACGGTTTACCGCCCGCTGCCGGCGAAGGTATCGGTATTGATCGCCTGGTGATGTTGTTAACGGATTCGCTGTCCATACGGGATGTTTTATTATTCCCGCAGATGAGACCCGAAAAGTAGTGAGGGGCTTCGGCAAATTCCCGAATAAAATTGTCCAGTGCCTTATCTGCAGGCCGTTAAGATTCTATCCGTATGTCGCGATACGATGTTAAAAGTGGCTTGCAAAAAAGTATGTATCCTGCCGTGTTTTGCAGGACCATTTGGGTGACGGAGCAGCCTGTCAGTCGTTTGATAGTTTGACTGTATAAGGGAGTTCTGCTATTTCCAGTTTTGGTCCGCCTGCATCGCCCAGGTAAATATTCGTGGACTGTGCATCATCAATCTGGATGACTGCCAGGGCGGCATAGTCGCCATCAGGGTGGCGTTCGGCATTTATAATATTTCCTGTCCGGCTGCCGGTATCCTGCTTGTTACTGTACAGATCCTGGTTGGTTGCCGGGAGGTAGTCGCTCTTTACTCGGGTGAGATACATACGCTTTTTCAGTTTTCCCAGATAGTGCATTCGGGCAACAATCTCTTGTCCGGGGTAACAGCCTTTTTGCAGGCTTAATCCGTCTATGGCCTGGTAATTCAACATCTGGGGCACAAATTTTTCTGAGGTCGGCAGTGTTACATGTGGTATTCCGGCGAGTATTTCTATGAGTTTCCAGGCTTTCGCCCCCACTGGTGCACTATCGACGTCCAGCCGGGCCCATATAGCCTGAATGCCGGTCTCATCGCTGTAGAGTTCATAGCTGGAGGTGATGCCCGGGACACGAATCACGGTCAGGTTATTACAGTGACGTACCTCATTGATCCCGGCAGGTATGGTGTCGAGTGCTTCAGCCAGCTTTTTGTCGGCTGTTTTTCCTGAGAACCCAATCCGTACAAAACTGCCTGAGACATTTTTGATGCTTACCTGGCTCCTCAGCTTGTACATATTGAGTTTTTTGGTCATGGGTTCCACCATTTCTTCAGGTAAGCGCAGGTAGGTGGTTTCATCCCGCTTGAAGACGCGAAAATTGGCAACGAACCGTCCTTTGGGATTGCAATAGCCGTTCAGCTGGCTGTGGTTTTCATCCAGAGACTGAATATCGTTAATGAACTGGCTGTGCAAGAAGCGGCTATTGTCGGTACCGCTGACAGCCAGTAAAGCGTAATGGCTCAGGTCACATATGATATCACCGCCCAGAGCCATCCTCAGTTCTCTTTCAGGGTTTCCAAAGTGAACCAGACGATTATCTTTGAACTCCGCACCATTCTGGACCAAAAAGGCCTGCCAGTCGGTTTGCATATTGTTACTCCGTTTGTAGTATTCTTAAGGAAGCACCGGTTAATTCGGAGCTTCTCTGAATATTAAAAAGTTTAGCGGATTTTTGAGGTTATTCTGCCAGTATAGCATTCCTCGGTTTAGAGTATGAAGGGAACCTCGGAAAGCCATCGTGCAGCGAGCTTTTAGAGATGTCATGAGCTTTTTTATGATCTACCGTATATACTGCGCTAATATTAGCTGGAAACTGGTGGTGAAATCACGATGCAATCAGGTCAACGTCCCAAATATCTGAATTTGATGCAGATTCGTTTGCCGCTCCCTGGTATCGTTTCCATCGCTCACCGTATTTCAGGTGTCCTGATGTTTCTGGCAATTCCATTTATTGCTTATATGCTTCATGTGGTTGTACGAGATGAAGCCGGCTTTCTCGAGATCAGGACGTTAATGGACAATATCATCATAAAGCTGGCTTTGTTCGTTTTGATATGGTCTTTATTGCACCATCTTTTTGCAGGCATTCGCTATTTGCTGATTGACTTCGATGTCGGTGTGGATAAGCCGACGGCACGTGCAAGTGCGGCAGTTGTGATGGCGGCGGCGATAGTTTCCGCAGTAATTACAGGGGTACTCCTGATATGAGCCGAAAACTATCGGGTTTCAAGGCCTGGGTTGTGCAGAGGGTGAGCGCAATCTACATGGGTATTTACCTCGTTTATGTCCTGCAACACTTTATTCTGGTTCCTCCGGTAACGTATCAGGACCTGACAATGTGGCTCGCGTCTCCTGTGGTCATTATCAGCATGGCGCTGTTTTTTCTGTTGCTGCTCCTGCATGCCTGGATTGGGGTACGCGACGTGGTAATAGACTATGTGCATCACCTCGGTCTCAGATTGGCAGTATTGGCGTTAATTGCCGTCCTGCTGGTAGGCTGCGGGTTTTCTGTACTTCGGTCTCTGATACTGGTGGCCACATGACGATGCAGAGGCGTCAGTTTGACGCATTAATCATTGGTGCAGGAGGATGCGGCTTGAGGGCTGCGCTGGAGTTGGCTCAGGCAGATCAGAAAGTGGCTGTTGTCTCAAAGGTATTTCCGACACGCTCGCATACTGTGGCTGCGCAGGGTGGAGTAAATGCCGCGCTGGCTAATGTGTTGCCCGATAACTGGCACTGGCATATGTTTGATACCGTAAAGGGAAGTGATTATCTCGGTGACCAGGATGCTATTGAATATATGTGCCGTGCCGCTCCCAGGATCGTGTATGAGCTGGAGCATATGGGCGTGCCCTTTTCGCGACTGGATAACGGCAAAATGTATCAGCGCAAGTTTGGTGGACAAAGCCAGAATTTTGGCGGTGAGCAGGCGGCCAGAACCACGCCGGCCGCAGATAGAACCGGTCATGCTATTTTGCATACCCTGTATCAGCAGAATATCAGGTCCAAGACTCATTTTTTTGATGAATATTTTGTTACCGATTTGATCCGGGGTGAAGATGGCACTGCCCTGGGTGCCTTGTCAGTCTCGATTGAAACCGGAGAAATGACCTTGTTCTCGGCGCGCACCGTCCTGATTGCAACTGGCGGTGCCGGACAGATATTCAAAACAACGTCAAATGCATTGATTAATACCGGTGATGGTACGGCTATGGCACTTCGTGCCGGTATCCCAATATCGGATATGGAGTTTTTCCAGTTTCACCCCACGGGTATCGCAGGTCACGGCATGCTGATCACCGAAGGCGCGCGTGGTGAAGGTGGCTATCTGGTAAACAATGAGGGCGAACGCTTTATGGAGCGCTATGCACCGAATGCCAAGGACCTCGCCAGCCGTGATGTCGTCAGCCGCTCTATCGCTACGGAGGTAAGAGAGGGTCGCGGGTGTGGGCCTGACAAGGACCATTGTCTGCTTAAGCTGAATCACCTGGACGAGGAAACCATTGCCAAGCGCCTGCCGGGCATTCGCCAGACCTGTATTACCTTTCTGAGCATTGATCCGGTGCAAGAACCGATACCGATCTTCCCGACAGCGCATTATGCGATGGGCGGTATTCCTGCGAACCGGTTTGGTGAGGTTATTGTTCCTGCAGGTAAAGGTCAGGAGATTATTCCGGGGCTTTATGCGGCAGGGGAGGCCGCCTGTGTGTCCGTTCATGGCGCCAATCGTCTGGGTGGTAATTCGCTGCTTGATATTCTGGTATTCGGGCGAGCGTCGGCGAACAATATGATTGATTACATGAGGCAGAATCGCTATCACCAGCCAATAAATGAAGACGCAGTAGAAAAGGCGGTTGCCAGATTACAGAAATGGGAGCGCAAAGGGGATGGTGAACCGGTGTCGGATTTGCGTGCTGAGACACAACAGGTGATGGAAGAGCACTGTAGCGTCTTCAGGGACCAGGAGGTCATGGACGAAGGCGTGAAAAAAATTCGCGCCATCTGTCGCCGCTTGGACGATGCCGTCATACATGACCACAGCAGCGTTTTTAATACGGCACGCATAGAGGCGTTGGAGACCGAAAATCTTGTGGTCAATGCGCTTGCTACCGTGGTGTGTGCCGCTGCCCGTCAGGAAAGCCGGGGTGCCCATTCACGTATTGACTACCCGGATAGAGATGATAAAGACTGGTTGAAGCACAGCCTGTTTTATCTGCAAGGCGAGCGGATTGAATATAAGGCCGTTGAAATGAAGCCGCTGGGGGTTGATTCCTTTCCACCGAAACCACGTACCTATTAAAACAAGGCACACACTATGAAATTTTCAATTTATCGTTACGACCCGGAATCCGATGAAAGTCCCCGAATGGTGGATTATGAGCTGGAGAGTATCCCGCGCGGCATGATGTTGCTCGGTGCCTTGCTGGAGCTGAAAAAACAGGATGAGACTTTGAGTTTTCGACGTTCCTGTGGCGAGGGTGTTTGTGGTTCCGATGGTATGAATGTAAACGGTAAAAACCGCCTTGCCTGCCTGACTCCGGTGGAGGGGCTGGCAGAGCCGATCATGCTTCGGCCGTTGCCGGGTCTGCCTGTCATCAGGGATTTGATTATTGATATGAGCCAATTCTACCGACAGTATCGGGCAGTCAAGCCGTGGCTTGTCAATAATGATCCTGAACCCGAATATGAAAGGCTGCAAAGTCCGCAGGACAGAGACAAACTTGACGGGCTGTATGAATGTATCCTGTGCGCCTGTTGTTCCACGTCCTGTCCTTCTTTCTGGTGGAATCCCGATAAGTTTCTCGGTCCTGCGGCGTTGTTGCAGGCCAATCGCTATATTCAGGACAGCCGCGATCAGGCTACAGATGAACGCCTGGACGCGCTGGAAGATCCATATAAGCTGTTCCGCTGCCACACGATTATGAATTGTGTCGATGTTTGTCCCAAGGATCTGAATCCGACTGCAGCGATTGGTCATATCAAGCAGATGATGTTGAAACGGTCGGTCTGATTCGCTGGCCGCTGTGACCAATCAGCGTATACCTCCGGGATGAGATCGGAAGTACAAAAACTCCTTTGGCGCTCTCGGCGAGGGATGTTGGAGCTTGATGCCCTGTTTCGCAAGTATCTGATGGAACAGGGTGAGCAGCTTTCAGATGAGCAGCTGAGCCAGCTCGGGAAATTGTTGGCGTATCAGGATCAAGATTTGTTCGATGCTTTTTCAGGTAAGAAATCTCTGCCCGACCCGGCACTGGACCGTTATTTTTGTGAGATAAGAAGCTCCTGACAGGGTTGCGTAATAAAATCAAGCAGAAAAATTAATTGATTTTTTCCTTATAAAGATTGCTATATGAAGTAAAGTACGAAACAACAAAAATTACAGGGTACCGGGAGGCTAATGGTAAAAGCAAAAACCGTAATTGATATTATATCCATATGAATCTTCGATCCGTAAGAGTAAACTCATTAAGGTTAATCAGAAAATATATGATTTCATTTTCTGATATATAAAGATTAATAAAGGTTGTGAATAATTTAACCGCCGGTTTTACAGGGATGTGGAAAACGATGATGTAAATTTTTCCTCTTCGAAATCAACAACTTGTTATTATTCATTCTGGCAATACATTTGTGTATCGCAGGAACATCGCTCAAGCTCCTGGTACTGCCTGATGCTAATTATTCAATCACCTGGAACATGGAAAAGCTATTTGTATATGGAACACTGCAACCTGGTGGGGCAAATGAGTCTATTCTGGCTGACTTGAGTGGTAATTGGGAGGCTGGTTCGGTCCGTGGCAGGTTGTTGGATGAGGGTTGGGGGGCAGATCTTGGTTATCCTGGATTAGTCCTTGATGAAAAGGGCGTTATCGTTTCTGGTTTTGTTTTTTCATCACCGGAGCTATCCGATGTCTGGGCAAAATTGGATACTTTCGAGGGACAGGAATATGAGCGGCGTCCAGTCATGGTGACTCTGCAGACCGGTAGAATGGTGTCTGCAAATATCTATGTTTTGAAGGTGACTTCAAACAAAATTAATAAATCTTATCAGAACTGTAAAAAATAATGGAATCCATTCGTCGTTATACAGGAGACCTGAATGTGCGTGACTAATTTAAACGTTGAAAGCAGGGTCTTTGATTATTTTTGACAGATATGGCCTGCAACGTGAAGGTGTTTGTTCTCAACGAGTGTAGATGTATGGAGTTTACTTTCTGCCTATACCCGTAGGTAACCGAATTGAGCTTTTTAATTTATGTTGTCGCCATATCAGCTTGACTGATGCATGCCGAATCAGTTTTGCTGCGAGTTGTCATCCTG
Source organism: Gammaproteobacteria bacterium (assembly GCA_028289815.1). Classification (GTDB taxonomy): domain Bacteria; phylum Pseudomonadota; class Gammaproteobacteria; order JAJDYQ01; family JAJDYQ01; genus JAJDYQ01. The sequence continues at coordinate 15,016 of JAPYNQ010000038.1, forward strand.
CCTTTCCAGATGTCCTGAGTCCCTCGGCAGTGATGGTTTGCGTAAGAGTGGATAATTGACTGTCCAACTGGTAGGATCCGCCTCTGATGTGTTGTGTAATGATAAATGGTGTTTAATACAGCGGTTTACCTTGGCGAAGAATTGGCCGGTTATGGGTTTGGAGAAAACCACCCTTTCGGCCCGGACCGTATGAAAGTATTCGAGGCTCATTATCGTCAGCAGGGACTGGATCGGTTTGTCAGTGAGCGGTCACCACAGCAGGCCAGCCAGGAGGAAATTGAGCGGTTCCACGTGCATGAGTATGTCGAACTGGTAAAAGAAAGGTCCGGTACTGGCGAGGGTTATCTGGACGGTGGTGATACGCCGGCTTTTAAGGGGGTTTATGGAGCCGCTGCAACAGTTGTGGGTACGGCATTATCAGCAGTTCGATCCATTATGAGCGAGGAAATTGAGCGTGCATTTATACCGATTTCCGGCTTGCATCATGCGCGGCGTACTGGTGCTTCGGGCTTTTGTGTCTTTAATGACTGTGGGGTAGTTATTGAAACTCTGCTTGGTGAGTTTGGTCTGGAACGTATCGCTTATGTCGATATCGATGCTCACCATGGTGACGGTGTCTTTTACGGTTTTCAGGATGACCCGCGGGTACTTTTTGCCGATATTCACGAGGATGGACGTTTTCTTTATCCCGGTACTGGTGCCATTGAGGAGACGGGGCAGGGCCGCGCAAAAGGTATGAAGCTGAATTTACCGGTACCGCCAAACTCTGGTGATGATATTTTTGACATGTGCTGGCAGCAGATCGAGCACTATCTGCATCACCATCGCCCGCAATTTATCCTTTTGCAGGCCGGTGCCGACAGTGTTGGCGGGGACCCGATTACCCATATGCAGTTTACCCATCATGCCCATGCGAGAGCCGCCGCCAGCCTTTGTCGGATTGCCGGCGAATATTGTCAGGGGCATTTACTGGCGATGGGTGGGGGTGGTTATAATCGTAAAAATATTGCGGTAACCTGGACGGCTGTAGTTGAAGCGATGGTTGCTTATGATGGAGGCAGTCAATCGCATAAATAGCTTGAGCGTTATCAGGTTGGTGATAATCTCTATATCAGGGAATATGTTCATGGTATTTTTTAGGTGATTTTTTGACCAGTTCCGCTATTATCCCTGTTTATAAATTTTGTTGAGTATGGAGAGTTTTCTCATGTTTTCTTTAGACGATACTATTGAGGGGTTTGATAATGAGATTTGGCGTGCCATTCTCAGTGAGGAACAGCGCCAGGAAGACCATATTGAGCTGATTGCCTCGGAAAATTATTGCAGTCCGCGTGTTATGCAGGCACAGGGTTCGCAGCTGACCAATAAATATGCCGAGGGCTATCCGGGCAAACGGTACTATGGTGGCTGTGAGTATGTCGATATTGCCGAGCAGCTGGCGATAGCTCGTGCAAAGGAGCTATTCGGCGCAGATTATGCCAATGTTCAACCACATTCGGGTTCGCAGGCGAACGCTGCAGCTTACCTGGCACTGATGAAGCCTGGTGACACTTTGTTGGGGATGAGCCTGGCGGAAGGAGGGCATCTTACGCATGGTATGAAGCTGAATATTTCTGGCCTGATATTCAATGCAGTGCAATACGGGTTGACCGAAGACACGCAGGAAATTGATTACGATCAAGTGGAGACTCTCGCCAAGGAACACAAACCGAAAGTTATCATAGCCGGTTTTTCTGCCTATTCTCGTATCGTGGACTGGCAACGCTTCCGTGATATTGCCGATAGTGTTGGTGCCTACCTGCTTGTCGATATGGCTCATGTTGCCGGTCTGGTTGCTACCGGAGTTTATCCCAGTCCAGTGCAAATAGCCGATGTAACCACAACAACAACGCATAAAACACTGCGCGGTCCGCGTGGTGGCCTGATTATAGCCAAGGCAAATGAAGAAATTGAAAAGAAGCTTAATTCTCGTGTTTTTCCTGGCACACAAGGTGGACCGTTAATGCATGTCATAGCGGCTAAGGCGGTTGCATTCAAGGAAGCGATGCTACCTGATTTTGCGGTTTATCAGCAGCAGGTGGTCGCGAATGCCAGAGTTATGGCGAATACCTTTATGGAGCGTGGTTATGATGTTGTCTCCGGTGGTACCGATAATCACTTGTTTCTGGTGAGCTTTATTAACAAAGGACTGACGGGCATGGAGGTGGAAGAAGCCTTGGGTTCCGTAGGGATTACCGTGAATAAAAATGCCGTTCCAAATGATCCAAAGTCACCTTTTGTTACCAGTGGCATGCGTATCGGTACGCCTGCTATTACTACGCGTGGCTTTGTTGAAATCGAGGCACAAAATCTTGCTCACTGGATGTGTGATATCATTGATCATCTTGCGACCGGTAACAGAGCGAATGATGCCATTTTGAAGAGTGTCGGTGAAAAAGTACATGTTTTGTGTCATTCACTCCCGGTTTATGGTCACAAGGACAGCAGCATAGAGATAATGGCAAAGTCCTCTGTGTCGCATGCCTGAGTACCGAATCTGTTGACCAGTTAATTTATGCACTGTCCATTTTGTGGGGCCCAGGGTACCAGAGTATGTGATTCGCGTCTTGCCTCTGAAAATAATCAAATTCGCCGCCGTCGCGAGTGTGTGCACTGTTCGGCACGTTTCACTACGTTTGAAAGGGCAGAGCTACGGCTTCCAAAGGTAATTAAAACCGACGATACCCGGGAGGATTTTAATGAAGGCAAGGTACGGGCAGGTATCTGGCGCGCTTTGGAAAAGCGTCCGGTTTCTGTCGATGAAGTTGAGTTGATGCTGAATCATATATGCCGCAAGCTCACGGTGATTGATGGTCGCGAAATTGAATCTCGTCAGATTGGTGAGATGGTTATGGATGAATTACAGCAGATTGACCATGTCGCTTATGTCCGGTTTGCCTCGGTTTACAGGGACTTCAAGGATGTCGGAGAATTCGCAGATGAAGTTGAGCGGCTTAGGAAAGTCCCGTCCCCCGAATTGCGAGACCACCAGCTGGATTTACTTAAGCAGGTTTAATCAGCTGTGGTGCGTCACCTGTGCGGTGCTGTTGTTCGGCACCCATCTTGGCATTGTCCGTAAAAAGGTTTAATGAGTGATTCAGCCTGCATGGCCCGAGCTATCCATCTCGCACGTCGGGGTTGGTACACGGCTCGTCCAAATCCCCGCGTAGGTTGTGTTATTGTCAAAAACGGTGAGGTCATTGGCCAAGGATTCCATCGTAAGGCAGGTGAGTCGCACGCTGAAGTGAATGCTTTGAAAGATGCAGGAGAACAAGTCCGTGGTGCAACGGTGTATGTAACCCTGGAACCTTGTTCACATCATGGACGCACGCCACCCTGCACCGATATATTGGCAGAGGCCGGTGTTTCCCGAGTCGTAATAGGTATGATCGATCCCAATCCTGCTGTATCCGGTTCAGGTATCAAATCGCTCCACAGATCAGGAATCGAAGTGACTCGGGACATCCTGAAAACTGAGGCTGAAAAACTTAATCCGGGTTTTATCAAGCGCATGTCCACGGGATTGCCATATATCCGCATCAAGATGGCCATGAGCCTCGATGGGCGCACTGCCATGGCATCCGGTCAGAGTCAGTGGATTACCGGGCCACAGGCGCGTGCTGAAGTACATCGTATGCGCGCTGCAAGTGACGCGGTGCTGACCGGAAGCGGCACGGTAGCAAAGGATAATCCGTCGCTGACTTTTCGGTTATCAGAACACGAATTCCTGCGAGCGGAGATTCCGGCCGATGTGGTTCAACCTCTAAGGGTGGTTTGTGATTCCAGAGCAAGCATGTCGCCTCGGTCGGCAATGCTGAACCTGCAAGGCAAGACTCTGGTAGTTACCTCGGAGGAAAATGACAATAGCAGGGCACTTGTTCGGGCAGGCGCAGAAATACTGAGAATTGACGCTGATACAAACGGCAGGTTGCCTCTGAACGTAGTAATGAATGAGCTGGCAAAACGCGAAATTAACGACGTTATGATTGAGTCGGGTGCTGGTATTGCCGGAGGGCTGCTTGAAGCCGGATTGGTGGACGAAATCATTATCTTTATGGCACCCCATATCATGGGAGACAATGCTCGCGGGCTATTTCATTTGCCAGCGCTGAGAGACATGTCAGAGCGTAAAAAACTGCATGTTTCCGATATACGTGCCATAGGTGCCGATTGGAAAATCACGATATTTCCTGAGTAAGTGTTGATAGTACGGATTACCTTACCGGTTTTATGGCTTCAGCTGTATCCTTCTGTGGTGGCGGAGAGCGAGGGATTCGAACCCCCGGAGGGTTTCCCCTCAACGGTTTTCAAGACCGCCGCTTTCGACCACTCAGCCAGCTCTCCGATGTTTTTATTGGGGGGGTATTAGAGTCATCCGGTTTTTTCAATTTCCCGGTCTGCTGCTACTTGGTTTGTGTCTGTATCGCTTGCCTTTCACGGAGGCGCAAGGATACCGAAAACAACTTTGGAATGCTACCTAGGGGCATTCTATCTGGTACCGTTCGCTACGGTTTTCCCCGAGTTCCCTCCTGTTTGTCTCAGTGACCGGAGCCAGGTTCGGTAATCCTGTGGTGTGTCGATATCAATCAGTCCTGTAAAGGTAGCCAGTTTCAGGCCGGCACGTTGGATCCGCTCCCGGGTCAGGCGGGCCACTTTGGAAGAGCCCCACGGTATGCTGCGGAATATGCACGAATGGTTTTTTTTCATTCCGATCAAGCCGTAGCCGCCATCCTGTGTATATCCCAATACCAGATCACTGGTGTGAAGCGCTTGAAATGCATTTTCAACCTGTCGACATGTCGGGCTTATCAGGTCGCTGCCAACAATTATGACATTTTTATGCTTCCGCAGGCCGGCAGCAATTATCCGATACATTCTTTGACCAAGATGACCAGTCGGTTGTTTGTGTATGCCTATGCGCCGGTTCAGCCGGTAGCTTGTGAATTTCGGGTGGGTAGTGTCGGGTGTGCATGACAATATAAGACGATAGCTGTCGCATGGAGATAGTTCGCGAGTAATTTTGTCCAGCAGGTTCTGATAGGTGATGGCCGCTCGTTTTTTGCCCATTGCCGGGATCAGTCGGGTTTTTACCTTACCGGCAACCGGTGCGCGGGCCATTATTACCAGCAGGTTTTTATTTTTATCAACCATAGTAGCTACGATGCAGGTCTTGCGGGTCGGCACCCAGCAGGTAGCGGAGACGTAACCACCACATTAGCAGGGTCATTTTGATAATGCCGCTTTTTTCCCAGCGCCGGCTGGATACTTGTATGGGACCGGACAGGCAGGCATATCTGCCGCACTTCCTGAGAGCTCTGCTCAGCGCGATGTCTTCCATTATCGGGATATCCGGGATACCACCAATTCGATTGAGGAGAGCACCCCGAACAAATATGCCTTGGTCTCCGGTCGCTATCCGGGTCAGGCGGGAGCGCCAGTTCATCATACGTTCAATTATACGAAAGACCCGGTGGGTACCGCTAAGCCTGACATCAAATCGCCCCCAATCATAGCCCCGATTGAGGCTGTCTTGTATCTGCTCTATGGCATTTTGGGGAGGCTTACAATCGGCATGCAGGAACCAGTAGGCATCGGCCTGCAGATGCCGATAGCCTTGATTCATTTGCCGTGACCGGCCGGCGGATTTGGTTTGCAGCAGGGGCAGGCCAGCTTGTATCAGTTGCTTGACTGTGTCATCCTGGCTACCGCCGTCCACGATGACGACCTGTGCCTGTCGACGGCAACCTTGAAGTATCTCAATGAGGTGTTGACAGTGCACGGCTTCATTCAGGACCGGTACGATAACCGCTATTTGGAAAACAATTTCCGGCATTTTCCGATACTTTTCTGTTGGTCTGTGAGTGAGCGATTCTATGTACCGTGGAGTATTTTCTTTACATGCTTTGTGGATCTGGCACAAGGCTATAGTGTTTTCAACCCATAATAATCTACTGTAAAATGATCGGAGTCCCTGTGTATCAGACTATTGCGCTTCGCGCGCCTTATCCTGTCAATACTCGCTATAATTTTTCGAGATTTCACTTTCACACCCATATCTTTCCATATTACTTTCTTTTCGGTATGCGATATTATTTCCCATCTGGACAGACTCTCCGACTATAAAATCATCATTCCACTGCATGTCCTGTGCTGACCATAGAACAATAACCGTCGAACCCATATTAAACCGCCCCATTTCGTCACCTTTGTTGAGATATGGCGCATCATCGGGATTGTATTCCACATGTTGAATTGAGGAGCGATGTGGTGGAGTTACTGTTCCGTGCCATACGGTATCCATGCAGCCAACAAAGATGGCACCGACAAGCACAAGCGCCACACAGCCATGATCGGTATCAAACAAGCAGACGACTCGCTCGTTTCTATTGAACAGATTCGACAGATTACGCACGAACCGATCCGAGACCGAAAACAGCCGGCCAGGCACACAGGTCATGGACTTAAGCCTGCCCGCGGCTGGCATATGCACACGATGATAGTCGCATGGAGACAGGTAAATAGTGGCAAAGCAGCCATCCCTGAATTGCTCGATAATATCATCTCTGGTACCAACCAGTTCCGTTAATGAATAATCAATTCCCTTAGCTTGGATCAGTTTTGCTTTGTTGATCAGGCCAAAACAGCTGACGGTGCCATCCACCGGGCTGCAATAGCTTCGGGAGTTATCCGGTTGATATATGGGTCGTGCATCGGCTCTCATAGCACGAACAAAAAAGGCATTAAAATGCTCAAAGGATGTAATATCCGGATGTCTGACCTGAGACATATCGATCTTGAATCTGTCAATAAAAAGCCTTATTTGCAGATTTTTCAGCCAGAACCAGCGCAATCTCAGGAAGCGCAGCATAATGCGTGACAACAGATGGTGCGGAAGTATGGCCTGTAGCAAGATACTGAACATGGATAGAAAATATTGATCAGTCTGGAATTATACATACTAAGGTTGAGCGAATGATGCCGGAATTCGAATTACAACGACTAACGACTCAGCTGCGAAAGCGCGGCTTGATGATAGCGACCGCGGAATCCTGTACAGCCGGCCTGGTCGCAAAATTGTTGACGGATACCGCGGGCAGCTCCGCATGGTTTGAGCGCGGGTTTGTAACTTACAGTAATCAATCCAAGATCGAAATGCTCGGTGTTTCAGGGCAAACACTCGATGATTATGGTGCCGTAAGCCGGCAAACCGTGATGGAAATGGCCGCCGGTGCCCTCGCCAACAGTCATGCACAGACAGCGCTGGCCACCAGCGGGATTGCCGGCCCCTCGGGGGGGGACGCAGAAAAACCGGCGGGTACGGTGTGGTTTGCCTGGCTTGTAACAGACAAACATGTTGAAGAAAAAATGAACTTTGATGGTGACCGTGATGCCGTTAGAACCCAGGCAGCACGATATGCCTTATTCGGGATGGCGCGTATATTGGATGGCCTTAAATAAAAATGCGGCGGCTGTTCTTCGCACTGTGGCCCAGCCCTGATATGCGCCGTGAACTGGTGTCATGTCAAAATCTGGCAGGTATTAATGGCCGTCTGGTAAGTCGCCACAATCTGCATGCCACCTTGTGCTTTCTCGGCGAACAACCGGATGTATTGCTGGAACCCACCATGTTGGCTGCTGGAGATGTTGATGCGCCGCCCTTCACAATAGAATTCGATCATTTCGAGGTCTGGCTCAAACCAAAAGTGGTAAGCCTGTGTCCCACTCATGTGCCTCAGGCACTTGTCGAGCTGCAAAGGTCACTCTCCAGTGCCTTGGTTCATATAGGCATCGCTGCAGAAAAAGGACCATATCAACCCCACATTACCCTGGCACGCAACATTGTCATTCCACAACCGGAAATAGGCCAACCACAATGGATAAAGTGGTTAGTAGGTCAGTTTTCGCTGATTGAATCACGTCTTAATCGCCAGATGCCCGTTTATCAGGTGCTGGCTAGCTGGGACCTGAAATATTGAAGATCTGCGGAAGCTCCGAACAGCATGGCGAGCTTACTTACTTCAGGGATATACGTTCAGCAGGATAAATCGTCTGATTACCTCCTTCACGACAGTCACATCCAACGAAACACTAGCCGATGGCTGGCTAAATACAGTGATATTCGGCCACACAGGACCGGAATTACAACTCCTCCCGTACAGTACATTATCAATCATAACCAAAAATCCGGCCTATGATGGACTCATACATGTTGTTTAGAAATCGGCAGATGCTGGTTACAATGACGCGGCTGCGTCCCCGTGGCACAACTGGATAGCGCGACAGCCTCCTAAGCTGTAGGTTACAGGTTCGATTCCTGTCGGGGACGCCATATTTAAGTTGGCGACCAATACACC
>JAPYNQ010000039.1 GCA_028289815.1 Gammaproteobacteria bacterium
GATATCAAGAGATAAATGTATCTTAATTCATTCTTTCGTCAATGATATTCAATAGCCGCTTTTGTTTACGCATAAATGAAAATACATATCCTAACATAATCCCTATAGTAGCAAACAGGATAGTCAGCAGGACAGGTGCCATAAATACCAACATGATAATAACATCCCGGGGCAGGTTGTTGTCTTTGAGCTGTTTGTAAACATAGGCAGGATTAGCTATATGTGGATAAGCGAACGATAACCACGCATAAAGAACAAGAAGCACAAACAACGCACCACCCCCAACCACAGGCCAGCTACTTACTAAGCGACGCTCTCTGCGAATAAACTCACGGTCTTCCGGTTGTAAGGTCATAAGAGAACCTCGAAAATACATAGTAAGCAATGCCCACAACATATACTAAAAACAGAGTATGTTTTAGTACGGCGGTGACGAGGACTCGACAGGCTTAATCGCCGCATCCCCCATTGTGTCGATACACATTGATTTCGGATACTTTGTGCAACGCCACTATAGCAACACAGACACCCATAATTTGTCCATAATCCTTATGCTAGGGGTTCCATACGAATGCGAGTAACTTCTCCGGATATTGAGCCCAGCGCCTCAATTTCTTTGATGGCCTGATTCATCTGTTGTTCTTTGACACGGTGCGTCAGCATAATAATTTTCGCCTGTCGCTCATCGGCGGGATCTTTCTGAATCATCGCTTCAATACTGATACCTGACTCGCCCAATATGGCGGTAACATCGGCCATCACACCTGCACGATCAGCGGCCAGCATTCGCAGATAATATGAAGTCTCAATTTCAGCCATAGGCAATACCGGAATATCACTGACACCGTCGCCTTGGAAGCCTGATATCGGTATTCTATTTGCGAGTGAGGAAGCCATATTCAGTTTCCTGATAACATCAATGATATCCGCAACAACTGCGGAAGCTGTAGGCTTGGCCCCGGCCCCAGCACCATAATACAGGGTCGGCCCAGCTGCTTCGGCCATAACCAATACGGCATTCATGACACCATTCACATTAGCAATCAGACGCTTTTCGGGAATTAATGTTGGGTGCACACGCATCTCAATGCCATTGTCGGTACGCCGAGCTACTCCAAGATGCTTGATACGATATCCCAGTTCCTCGGCATGGGCCACATCTTCCTGTTGTACTTTACTGATACCTTCGGTGTAACAGGCCTCAAACTGTAAAGGAATACCAAAAGATATTGCAGCAAGAATGGTCAGCTTATGGGCGGCGTCAGTACCTTCAACATCAAAAGCGGGGTCGGCCTCCGCATAACCCAGTGCCTGGGCTTCCTTAAGAGCGTCGTCGAAACTACGGCCCTTATCACGCATTTCTGTCAGAATAAAATTACCTGTACCATTAATGATGCCCGCGACCCACTGAATTCTATTTGCACTCAAGCCTTCACGAATCGCTTTGATAATCGGGATACCACCAGCTACTGCCGCCTCATAAGCGACAATAACACCCTTTTTCTGTGCCGCCTCGAATATTTCCTGGCCATGCGTGGCGATCAGTGCCTTGTTAGCGGTAACAATATGTTTACCATTGGCTACCGCTTGTAACACCAAAGTTCGGGCAGGTTCATAACCGCCGATTAGTTCAATAACAATCTGACAGGCCTTATCACTTACGACCTCTTGTGCATTTGTGGTTACTCTGGTTTGGGTCAATCCAAGCTCCCGGGTGCGCCCCGGATCCAATGTAGCTGCCATATCCACAACGATTTTACGCCCTGTGCGACGAGCAATTTCCTCTGCATTGTCTAATAAAACCGTGGCAGTTCCACCGCCTACGGTACCTAGTCCCAATAACCCAACCTTAACTATTTGCATAATCATCCCCCTTGCAGATAATGAATAAGTATTAGCTCAAAAGGCCATCTTTCTTGAACATATCTCGCAGACCACGTATTGCCTGGCGAGTGCGATGTTCGTTTTCAATAAGAGCAAATCTGACATGCCCATCCCCATAGCTGCCGAATCCCAGACCGGGTGAAATAGCAGCCTTGGCCTCTTCCAAAACCTTTTTAGAAAATTCCAATGATCCCAGATGCGCATATTTCTCCGGAATTTTAGCCCAGACAAACATCGTGGCCTTCGGCGGAGTAACGTGCCAACCAATTGAATTCAGTCCCTGACATAAAACATCACGGCGGCTCTGGTACCTGTCCCTTATTTGAGTCACACAGCCCTGAGATCCCTCCAAGGCTGTAATAGCCGCTACCTGTATGGGAGTAAACATGCCGTAATCAAGGTAAGACTTGATACGCGCCAGAGATCCAACCAGTGTTTCATTGCCACACATAAAGCCCACCCTCCATCCGGGCATATTGTAACTTTTGGAGAGCGAAAAGAATTCAACAGCAATATCTGTCGCACCGGGTATCTGAAGTATTGAAGGTGCCTTATAGCCATCAAAAACGATATCGGCATAAGCCAGATCATGTATTACCCAGATGTTGTGCTCTCTTGCTATCGCAATGACATCTCTGAAAAAATCCAGCTCCACACAATGCGCTGTCGGGTTAGCCGGAAAATTGATAACCAGCACTTTCGGTTTTGGCCAAGAATCCACTATCGCCTTATGTAATTCTTCAAAGAAATCATCTTCATCATTCATAGGCACATGACGAATGTCCGCACCTGCGATAACAAAGCCATATGGATGAATCGGATATGCAGGATTCGGCACCAGTGCGGCATCACCGGGAGACATCATGGCAAGCGCCAGATGAGATAACCCTTCTTTAGAGCCAATGGTCACAATGGCCTGAGTTTCCGGGTCCAGAACAACATCATACCGATCTTTATACCAGCTGGTGATTGCCTGCCGCAGGCGTGGTATTCCTCTGGACATTGAGTAGCGGTGCGTATCCCCTCGCTGGGCGACCTCAACCAGCTTATTGACGATATGTCGGGGGGTCGGCTGATCAGGGTTACCCATACCAAAATCAATAATATCCTCACCTTTCGCACGCGCCTTTGCCTTCAGTACCGTTACCTCAGCAAACACATAAGGCGGCAATCGGTTAATACGTACAAACTCCCCGTTCACTTACCCACTCCTGCGGTATATTATTGTAGAATAAAAAAGCTGATCTCAATCTGGCATATCACGGTGTATCAATAGAGTACCTCGAAAAACTGTGGCAAGTAGCTCTAAAGCAAGGTAGTTGCCGGTATATTCAATACATGAGGATCCCGGTACCGCGCAGCAGGCTTTATAAGGTCACTCTAAACCCGAGCAAGTTACTATGGTATCAGAAATTACTAAAGAAAGATAATGAAGATTACTCTTGATAATTCTGATTCGGATTACAAAATCCAGTCCTATACAGAGGCAACCATCGCGATAAATAATAAGGTGATTGATTACCCGATGATAGTCAACCGCTCAGGAGTATACGCTTGGAATGTCAAGACGGCGAATGATCTACATACAAGCCACTTTCAGGATATACTTAAACACAAGCTGGAAATATTCATTTTGGGTACAGGTACCATTCGGATTTTTCCGGCCAAAGATGTGGCAATGCTATTCAGTACGAACAGAATCGCATTCGAGGTCATGGATACTGGTGCCGCCTGTAGAACGTATAATATTTTACTTTCTGAAGGGCGGGATGTCAGTGCAGGCTTGTTTATGCAAGGAAATCCATCTTAAAAAATTCAGAGGCGGCCGCTCGATTAAGCATGAGAAGATTACTGATATAGGTATCATCAACGATGAAATATTCGGACTTAAAAAGAATACGAAAAAGTTGGGAATTATACGCATAAATCTGCAGGGCATGCTATAATCCTGTTCACGCTGAATGGTTGAGTTTAACAGATGAGGGTAGAGTGATGAAGCGGATAGCGA
>JAPYNQ010000004.1 GCA_028289815.1 Gammaproteobacteria bacterium
GCTCGATAACGCCCCCGGATGTTCACCTCAACCCGAAAATTACGCCCCTTCTTATCGATGCCAAACAACTGCCCGGAGAAATCCACCCCAATCCGCGTCATGATCGGCTTACCCTGCCGAAACTCGGCACCCGATATCGTATCCACATTACCGTGCCCCAGAGACAGCTGACCATCGGCATCGCTGATCTCAATCTGCACATCACGAACGTATCGGTCAATAAGGCCACCGCAAAACTATATCCGGTTGCCAATACTCCCAACATGATTTATGCGCTGGGCATCGAAGGCCTGAAAAAATATATTAAAACTATTGGCCTGTATAATAACAAGGCAGAAAATATCATAAAGACCTGTCGCCTGTTGATAGACAGACATGGCGGCCGGATTCCTGATAATCGCGCCGACACGGAGTTTTTCCAAAGCCCGAAAATAAAAAACGCCCCTCGCTCCAAGAGGAGACGAAAGGGCGCACGGTTTAGTCTCGTAGAGACATATCCTGCTCAAGAATTTTACAATTAGCAAAATTCAATTGTTGTAAAAAACAAGCAGACTCGATTCAGATACAATTTGCACCGTCTATTAGAGCATAATATAGTGCGGAATAACAGTAATTTTTACAAAAAGGCGAAAATATTGATAAAAAATCCTGCGCCATACATCCTCGGCTTGGATATCGGCACCAATTCCATAGGTTGGGCCGTTGTGGATTGTAATCTGACTGAAGATAATCATCAGGGAATTTATGCAGGCTTTGAGCCTGTTTCTTTACGTGCCCTGAATGCGCGTATTTTCCAGGAAATGGTCGAAGCTAAAACTCAAGTACCCAAGAACCAGAAACGGCGTACTGCCCGGGGAGCACGCAACCGGCGGACCTATTACCAAAAGCGTCGCAGAGATCTCATAAACGCGCTCATTGAAAACGGGTTGCTACCCCGCGACTATCTGAAAAATCTCGCAAAAGAAAGAGTCTTGAACGGGATTGATCGCCGATTCGCAGAAAGAAAACTAAACAAGACATGGTCAAGAACCTGGTCCGAACAGGAAAAATCCTACAGCTCTCCTTATGCCATGCGCTATTTCGCACTTAAAGAAACCCTGGAACCCTATGAGTTAGGTCGGTTGCTGCTCCACTTGCAACGCCGCCGGGGTTATCGCAGTAATCGGGGCGCAAAATATGTTGAGTTGATAGAAAAGCTGAATCTAACCCTGGAAGATGAAGAACATGATAATAAGCAGACCTCCAGCGAAGAGAAAAGCGAAGAGAAAAAAGAGCCCAGAAAAGTTCTGGATGCGATCAGTCAATTGGACGACAAGCTGGGAGGGCGTACCATCGGTCAATTCATCTGGGAAGAATCGCAGGCGACAGGCATTCCGCCGCAGCGCATTACGCTGTTCCGGTATGAGAAAAATAAAGAACCTAAAGGAGAAACGCTGACCGAACGTCTGCAATATCGCGCCAAACGGGAAATGCACGAAACCGAATTCGATAAAATCTGGGAAGAGCAGAAAAAATATCACGATTTCCCGCCTGAGATGGAAAGTGCAATAAAAAAGGCCATTTTTCATCAACGTCCCCTGCAATCGCAGAAAGGGAAAGTCGGCAGCTGCAATATCTATCCGAATAAAAAACGTGCAGCGGTTATGCGTCTGGAGTTTCAGGAGTTTCGTACCTTGCAGGTGATCAACAACATCAAGGTTGATGGACAGCCATTGACAGATGAACAACGACAAGCATTGCTTTCAATGGCGGATGATCCAGAGCATCTGAATCAAAAAGGCCGAATTTCATGGAGCAAGGTGAAAAGTACCCCTGAAATTAACAAAAAATCATTGAACTACGGAAGAGGAGAAGATGGTAAAAGCGAGAAAGCAGGCTTGCCTGGCAACAGAACTATTCAGGCTATCAGCAAATCTATCGGATATGACCGTTGGAAACAGATGGACAAGAAAAAACAGACCCTGCTGATTGAAGACCTGCTCAGCATCAATAATAAGCGGGCTTTATATGATCGTTTGGTTAATCACTGGAAATTTGAGCCTTGGGATGGACAAAAAAGTGAGGCATTGGATTTGGCCATGAACGAGGAACTTGAGGCGGGCTATGGCAAGCACAGCCTGAAAGCCATTAATGCGCTACTCCCACATATGCGCAACGGACGTGATTATTACGCGGCAGTAGAAAAAATCGGCGAGATTGAAAGTATTACACCATCCATCCAAACAACGGATAGCACCTATTTGCTACCCGTTAAGGCTGTACCCAATATTGCCAATCCCATTGTGCAAAAGGCATTGTATGAAATGCGTCGGGTGATCAATTCCATTATTAAACGTTATGGAAAACCCGCTATTATTCGCATTGAAATGGCCCGTGAAATGAAGGCATCGAAAAAACATCGCGCCGAGCTTGCAGCTCAGCAACAAGAAAATCTGAGGCTGAAACTGGAAGCTGAAAAAGAAATACTAGAACATCTAAAGAATCCCAATATTGCTCTTAGAAAACTCAGGGGCGGCAGGAGTAAAGTCAAAGATGGCGATATAAAGAAGTACATCATGTGGCACAATGAACAAGATGAACAATGCCCTTATAGCGGAAAACCAATTAGTTTTAATCAGCTATTTTCAGGTGCGACTGATATCGATCACATTCTGCCCTACACGGGCTACAGAGAAAACCATATGAATACCGTGGTTTGTCTCCTGAAAGAGAATCAAAACAAAGGCAAGCGAACACCTTTCCAGACATGGGGTGCGGACTCAGACAGATGGGATCAAATTGAAAAATTTGCCAAGGAAAAATATAAATATAAAGGAAAATTATATTCAAAACAGCTTAAAATCCTTGAAAAAAATTATAAACCGGAAGAGATAGACGATTTTGTTGAACGGCAACTCAATGACACTCGCTATATTGCCACAGCGACAAAAGCGATGTTGAAACATTATGGTGTTCCGATAGATGTCAACAACGGGGCAGCCACCAGTCAATTGCGCGGACGATGGGGACTCAATGAGATATTACCGAGAGACCCTGACGCCGATATACGCCGCACCACACCGGACGACGGCATTCAGCGGTATGACAAGAAAATAGAGCACAAAAGTGAAAGGAAGAAAGCACTTAAGTCCCGGCGGGACCACCGCCATCATGCCATTGATGCCTTTATCGTTGCCATGACAGACCGTGCCATGTTGAAAGAGATGGTCGATGCGCATCAAAAAAAACAAGAACAATCGCATGATCAAACCCGCCAGCAAACCAGAGAGGACCGGACCAAGGAAACTCGATTGAAATTACCTAAGACTTGGAAAGACGGCGATGTGGATGATTTACACCATCTTTTGAAGCAAAAACTGAATGCTACCGTCGTGTCCCATATGGTAAAAAGAAAGGTATGGGGTACGTTACATGACGAAACACGGTATGGCAAATCACACTTTAATCAAGAATTAGATATTGAGGGAATGGGAGAGTCTGATCTGAAGAAAGTCATTAAAATAGCCGAGACAGGCAGTGATAGCAATCAAGACTGGATTGCCGATGAAAATCTACGATCTGTGCTGTTGCAATGGGCTACCGAAACATTGAAAAAGAAACCCTCTGATCGCAGCTTACCCTGCTATAGGAACAAGGAATGGAAGAAAATCAATTACCAGACGCCCTGCATAACAATCCGGAAAGAAATCAGCGGTGAACTGCTCTCCGGATTGGCAGAAACGTGGTCGCCCGGATCAGGAACATGGATTGCCGAAGAGTCCATACATAACCACCTTTATCAATGGTTGGATAAAAACAAACTGGTTGGAAAAACAGCTAAAGAGATTACGAAATGCCTCAAAAATTTTCCACCCTGTCTGCCGAACCGGCATGGTAAGCCGGTATCTATGTACCGAGTGCGCATGGCACGAGCTATGTCAAATTCTTATACTAAAATTGCCGGTTGTTATATGGAGCCCGGTAGTAACCATCACTTTGTACTATTCCACAATGGCAAGCAAGGAAAAGAAAAGAAAAGAAAAATTCATATGGTAACTATGCTGGAGGTAGCGCAACGAGCAAGTGCAAGAGAAATGATCATTGACAAAACACCATCACCCGAATGGGAAGGCGAATGGTACTATGAACTGGCCCTGTGTGTGAATGATATGGTGGTGTGCGAAGATTTGAGTATCTTCGATGGTAAGAGTAATGATGGTAAGAGTAATTTTGCTACAGAACATAAAGAAACTCCCTGGTTCAGGGTACAAAAAATGAGTTCCAACAGTGAAGACAAGGTAGATATGACATTGCGTCATCACAGTATTTCAGGGACAGATACCAAATGGGGAGAATGGCGTATTGCTTCGCTGAACAAAATAGCCTGCAGAAAGGTACAAATCGGCAACTTGGGCCTGCTACCGGATGATCCGCAGGACCATTGAAATTGGGTCTCCAGCCTACCTGAAGGTCAAACTCTCGCAGCTTCTTGTCCAGCGAGACGGAGAAGAACATAGCATTCCATTTGAGGATATCGGCTTTTTAATCCTCGATAATCCGCAAATCACTTGCAGCCAGAGTGTGTTCCGTCACTGTGCTGACCACAATGTGGCCTTGATCATCACCGATGAAAAACATCTGCCCACATCTCTGTTACTGCCGCTTGATGTAAATAGTACCCAAGGAAAAATCATGCGTATGCAGGCTACGATACCGGAGGAACTGCAACATAGTCTATGGCAACAGCTCATCAAGGCCAAGATCATCGCGCAAGCAACAGCCTTGGCTGCAACACATAACATAAACAATGCCAGACTACTCCGCTTGGCAAAAACGGTACAACCCGATGACAAGGGAAATAATGAAGGACAGGCATCCCGAATCTATTTCAAGCTACAGTTTGGCCATGACTTTAAGCGTGCACAAGATGGTTCAAGCGATATCAATATGCTGCTCAATTATGGCTACAGCGTCATGCGGACCGCTTGTGCCCGCGCCCTCATGGGTACCGGGTTACATCCCGCGTTTGGCATCCATCACCACAACCAATACAATGTCTTCTGCTTGGCAGATGACATTATGGAACCTTTACGGCCTTTGGTAGATCGGTGTGTCGCAGAATTATCGCAAGCTGAATCATTTGACGGCCTTGATAGGGCCGCAAAAAATCATTTGTTGGCGCTACTGAGTAAACCGGTTTCGATAAAGAAGCGCAATCTTCCGCTGATGAGTGCCTTGGCAACATATTGTGCCAGTTTGCGTAAAATACTGGAAACCCGTAAAGGCAGGCTTGCTGTCCCGGTAGCGACAAGGTGAATGACAAAAAATATCATTTTCGGAGGATTCCGCAGCTTGTGGACTGTGGTGCTTTTTGACCTACCGACAGAGACGAAATCCGACCGTCATCGGTATGCCCGATTTCGCAAAAACTTGCTCGCTGACGGCTTCGTAATGCTACAATACTCCGTATATGCACGCCATTGTGCCAGCGATGAAAACGCCGAAGTGCATTGTAAACGCATAAAAAAAATACTCCCCCCGAAGGGGGAGGTGCGCATTCTGAAGATTACAGAGAAACAATTTGAACGTATGCATGTTTACCATGGAACAAAACGCATTCCTGCAGAACAAGCTCCCAAGCAATTGTCCCTGTTATAAATCTCTTTTCATATCAGTAGGTTACGCAAGCAAGATTGTATCTGAACCGAGTCTGCCCGTAACCTACAATCTTCTCTCCGTACCAAGCCTGGTTGCTAGTATTGTATCTGAACCGAGTCTGCCCGTAACCTACAATAAACATTTCGGCATCATTCGCTGCCACACGATTGTATCTGAACCGAGTCTGCCCGTAACCTACAATTGGTGGTTTTTGGGGAACTGCTGGAGGTTTATTGTATCTGAACCGAGTCTGCCCGTAACCTACAATTAACTGTAGCTAACCCGGTTATCCGTTTTGATTGTATCTGAACCGAGTCTGCCCGTAACCTACAATTGCTCCTCAAAATATCGCATCGGAAGCATAATTGTATCTGAACCGAGTCTGCCCGTAACCTACAATGCCTTCATCGAGGGGCCTTAATCGGCCCCTATTGTATCTGAACCGAGTCTGCCCGTAACCTACAATTGTTACTGCGCATCATGAAATTACCCACCAATTGTATCTGAACCGAGTCTGCCCGTAACCTACAATAACCCCGTGGCGTATCCGCCCTGCAACTGGATTGTATCTGAACCGAGTCTGCCCGTAACCTACAATTGATAGGCTTGAAACTGTTGTTGCTGCTCAATTGTATCTGAACCGAGTCTGCCCGTAACCTACAATTGTTCCATGTTCATGGTGCTCATGCGATTGTATCTGAACCGAGTCTGCCCGTAACCTACAATCTCCGTTTTTGCGTCTGGGCATAAGCCCTAATTGTATCTGAACCGAGTCTGCCCGTAACCTACAATCGAATCGAAACTCATCGTCTCGATAAGCCTATTGTATCTGAACCGATCAACAGCGGGTCGGCACCGACAAGCAGACCGGCGAGATCATCTATCGACCAGCGACCGAATATCGTGACGGGGATATCAGTCTCACGCCCGACCCCGGCTGGAACTATAACCCCGGCGCCGCCGGTGGTCCGTTCGACCCCGGACGCGCACCCGCCCTCCGCGAACTGCTACCGCCGGTGGATCGACAGCAGTCCTGGCGCGACCTCGGCCTGGGTGCGCTTACGGCCACACTGGTTCCGGGCGCTACCCGCCTGCCTAGGGCCACCACGCCGCCGGAGCAGTATGAAGCCTTCTACGCCGCCACCTCCTCAGACCGCTTCACGCCCATCGCCGTGACCCGTGCCGACGGTCAGCAGGATACGCTGTATAACCTCATCACGACGCCGGACGGCTTGGATAATGTCTATCTCACCGACCGGTTCGTCCGCCATCTGGTGGATCGGGACGACCACCGCGAGGAGTTCGCCAACTATATTATTCCTTCGTTGCAGCAGCCCGGTGAGGTCTGGCGTCAATGGGGCCGCGCCAAGGACGGGCGCGTGCTGCTCAATGATGTATTCGTCACCGCCTTCCCGGATCGCAACGCGGTACTGGTCGTCCGCGAAGATGTTAAGCTCGGCGCATTAGCTTGGACTTTCTTTCCAGTGCGTAACAAACAACAACAGCCAGACCGGTTCCGTACCGGTAAGCTGCTTTATCGATCAGATCAAGACGATGAGAGATAGGCCTGCTGGTAATGAGGGAGAGCCTGCATCTCCTCAAGCGTGCGGACTGTCACGGAACAGGCCGTGTGCGACGGTCCACGAAGATCCACGCCTCCAGCAGTAATGTAATAGTAGCATGATATTAACCATTTTCAACCCCTTGGGTATCCATCCGTCTCAATCATTCTGCTATCTGCCATGACTGATTTTCGTATTCAAGTTGAGGACCAGCAGGTGCGCAACGCCCTGCAACGCCTGATTACCGCTGGCACCGACCTAAGCCCGGTCACCCGCGTCATTGCCACCCATCTGAAATCCATCACCGAGGAAGCCTTCGCCAAGGAGCAAGATCCCGCGACTGGCAAGCCTTGGGCACCATTATCTGCGGTGACCTTGCGCCGCCGCGCCAAATCCGGCAATATCTCTGCCGGCGGCGCGCAGAAGCTACAGGTCAGCCGTAATCTCCTCGGTTCCATCCTCGCTGACTACGATGCAACCACCGCCTCTGTTGGCACCAATCTGGTGTACGCCACCACCCAACACTACGGTGCCAAGCAAGGCCAGTTTGGTCGCGGCAACTACAGAACCAGGCAGGGCAGCTTCCCGATCCCTTGGGGCGATATACCCCCGCGTCCCTTCTTCGGCCTCAACAGCCAGCATCAAGACGAGATAACCGACACCATCGCCGACCACATCCGGCAACTCTGGTCTGACTGACTTTCTAGCTACTGCATCGAGTGTTGACTATATCAACAATGTGTTG
>JAPYNQ010000040.1 GCA_028289815.1 Gammaproteobacteria bacterium
GTATAGCTATTATAGAAGGCATATTGGCAGTTCCATTGATGGTTATCAATTTATCTTGCGCTACCGTTTCAGTAATATGGCTGGCTATATTGGGGGAATGGGGTGCCATCGGTTATGGTATAGTTGGAATGATTTTTCTCCCTTTATTTTTTCTATCGCTATATTGCCCACTTTACTATTTGTTTTGCCGGTAGCATATTTCACAGAAAAAAATATCAATATAGGTGTTTATATTTTTGGCTTTCTGGGTTCATTTTACGGATTTGCTGTAGCTGCCTTTTGGTGTGTCCTGGTCTTCAGTTTTTTTATGGCAAAAGCTGATGCGACATCACTTATTCCAATGCTAATTTGGTCTTATAATCTTGCCGGAGGCCTTTTGGGATGGCTGACGCAAAAAGAACAGCTAGCTGGTGGCGGCGTAGCTTCCTCAACTGCTGCCTTTTATTGTCAAGTGGGTTATATCGTAATGATGCTCATGGTTATACTTTTGGATGCATCTCACTTAGACATATTTATAGTTTTCAGCATCATAGTGTTTGTCGGGCTAATAATTCAATCCTCTAGAGCTGTAATTTTATACAGGATACAGCAGTCTGAAAGATATTTGCTATAAGGCTAATGTATCCGGTATCAGGAATGAGGTAACCACTTGTTTTGGGAGTCTTTGATCAAGGCAACCGGACCGGCTAATTCCCAATATACTTGTTTCCGGATACACAAGGTGCTCGCCATTGAAACAGGGGAATTCCACAATGATTCTGGTATTATTGGCCTGCTTTTTAAGTCTCTTCAAGTATCGAGGAAAAGGAATGACAATGCGTTTAATGAAGATTGGCTTGGTTGGAATTTTACTCATCATCGTTCCGGTGCTGTCCTTGCGAGCTGCCGATGTGCCTGATTATGAGCGAGAGCTGCGCCTCAGAGACGAGATTGTTGATACTATCGTGGTGGGAGAGCCGATTGATCTGAATGACGGTAAGCGTGACTTTCTTGCGGTGATAACCGAGGCGGAAGCGGAGCAGCCGAAGGGTGCGGTTTTGATTCTGCATGGTCGCGGTTACCATCCGGTATGGCCTGCTGTTGTACAGCCACTGCGTGCGAGATTACCGGAACAGGGCTGGACGTCTTTGTCCCTGCAAATGCCTGTATTGCACAAGGAGGCCAAGTATTATGATTATGCGCCAATCTTTCCCGAGGCACGCGGGCGTATTGCGGCGGGAGTCCGGTATCTGCGTGACAAGGGTTATGAAAATATGGTCATATTGGCACATAGTTGTGGTGTGCATATGGCCATGAGCTATGTCCGTGAAAATGGCGACGGAGATTTTGATGCCTATATTGGTGTCGGCATGGGCGCCACCGATTACGGACAACCTATGAGGCAGCCTCTGCCTCTGGACAGGATCAGCAAGCCGGTGCTGGATATCTATGGCAGCAACGACTTTCCGGCAGTGCTGAGGCTGGCCCTGCAGCGTAAATCCATGCTGCGTAAAGCCGGTAATGATCATTCCCGGCAGGTCATGGTGAGTGGTGCCGATCATTACTTTGACACGAACACTCATGCCGAGGAGCTGGGTGACGAAGTTCTGGAGTGGCTGGAGAGATTGTAGATGATTTTCTCTGTGTCCAGATTTATCTTTACATCATAATTTGCCAATATCGAAAAGATATACTCGCATTGTCATATGGTGAGAATTTTTACACCGGGATGTGGTAGAAAAAAGCAGCAGAGAGAGTTCCTTATATTATGAAATACAGGTCCATGACAGATTGTAGGTGTTCGCAGGCAGATCCTCTGTCTTTGATGATCATGGAGAGTTCCGAATACTCACTGAACCAGTGTGTATTTTCCAATGATGAGTTTGGTATCTGGCTGTATCAGGCTAATTGTCTTGAGTTTCTGGATAGGGTCGTCAGCAAATATCCTGAAGGCAAATTCGATATGATATTTGCGGACCCACCTTATTTTCTTTCAAATGGGGGGATTACCTGCCATGCCGGGAAAATGGTACAGGTCGATAAAGGCAAGTGGGATAAATCCAGAGGGCCGGAAATAAATCACGAGTTCAATATGGCTTGGTTATCGAGATGCCAAAAAGCATTAAAACCGGATGGAACGATCTGGGTATCGGGAACCCAGCATATCATTCATTCTGTAGGCTATGCGATGCAGCAGACGGGAATGAAAATTCTCAACGATATTACATGGCAAAAACCCAATCCTCCCCCGAACTTGTCTTGTCGCTATTTTACTCATGCGACAGAAACGATCATTTGGGCCGCTAAAAATGAAAAATCAAAGCATTGTTTTAACTATGCAAAAATGCGGGAATTGAATCATGGCAAGCAGATGAAATCAGTGTGGTCGTTCAAAGCACCGAGTAAAGAAGAAAAAGAATTTGGTAAACATCCTACGCAAAAGCCTGTTGCACTTATCGAGAGGATGATTATGGCATCAACAAACGAAGGGGACCTGGTACTGGATCCTTTTTCCGGCAGTTCAACCACAGGTATAGCGGCTGTAAACCTGCATAGAAAATTCGTGGGGACAGAGCTTGAGCCCGAGTTTATTGATCTGTCCCTAGAACGTCTGATGTGCTCAATAAGTAATCGGTAATCGTCTCTGAGCTTTATTATGAGGAGGTTATTCAATGGAACGAAAAGCGGCAATCGACAAGCTGAAGCGACTAAGAGGAAAGGATTTGGTTTCACTCGCGACTCAATATAAGGTAGATATCTGGAAAGGTGATAAGAAGAACAAAGGATGGGCAGGTCATGTGCTTGAAAGGTACTTGGGGCTTTCCATCAATTCTGCGCAGTCTCCCGACTTTGGATCATGGGAGCTGAAGATCGTTCCACTGAAAAGACTTGCTAATGGCAGAATTACGGTTAAGGAGACTATGGCTATTACGATGATTGATCCGGTTAATGTTGGGAAGACCCCTTTTGAAAAAAGTCATCTGCTCGCGAAGCTCGAAAGGATGGTGATCTGTTCCAGATTGTTTGAATCTCAAGAAGAGGCTTATTCTTTATTGATGAATGTATCGGCATTTGATCTTGATAACTGTGACGATTATGAACAAATAAAGAAAGATTATGAAGAAGTGAGAAGCTGTATTTTAACTAAGGGAGTTGAACATCTGACCGGCAAAATGGGTCAATTGGTTCAGCCGAGAACCAAGGGATCAGGTCATGGTAGCACGAGCAGAGCCTTCTATGCACGAACCAAATTTGTCGCAGAGATGGTCGGAATTTGAGAAAAATTTTCGATAACGTTAAATTCTATAGCTTGTAATTTTTATGGATATGTTCCAGGAGATATTCAGATTCACTGTAATCCGGTATAACGATTCTACTTCAATCCACGTAACGCCTTAATATGATCGTAAGCTGCGCGAATTTTATGAGTCTTGGTGTTTGCTACTTCAATCATTTCTTCCGGCATTCCTTTGGCAACCAGTTTGTCCGGGTGGTGTTGATTCATTAAGCGGCGGTAGGCTTTCTTAATGTCCTTGTTGTCGGTATTCCGATCCACGCCCAGTACGGCATAGGCATCCTGATCACTGATGATAGATTGAGTGGTTGGGCCGGATTGGTTTTGTTGACGGTTACCTAGGTGTATTTCGGCTTGCACACGCTCAACGATGGCTTCAAAGTCGAGAAGGCTAAAGCCGAGCATACGGAAAATATGCTGCAGCATTTCTTCTTCTCTGGGATGCAAAAGTCCGTCGGCAAAGGCGGCGTAGGTCTGTATTTCAAGAAACATTTGTAGCAGGTTTGAACGACGATGTGCTACCTGGCGGAATTGTCGCAATGTTTCATCGAGAATGAAATTTGGACTTTTGCCTGCATTAAAAAGATTGATTGCAGCCTTGCGCTGGTTATTGTTGAGCTGCATTTGCTGCATGACCCGCTCGGCCATATTGATTTCGTCTTCACTGATGCGGCCGTCAACCTTTGCCAAGTGCCCCATCACGGAGAAAGTCGAGGTAAAGAACGCCGCTTGGATTTTTTCCATGTCTGCCTGGCTGGGGTTGTCGTCTGACAGCATACCCTGAAAGCCATGATCGAACTGGTGTCCCAGTGCAACACCAAGTAAGGCCCCCAGTGGGCCACCCATCATCAGGCCGACGGCACCACCGACGGCCTTACCCCACCAGCTCATGGTCGGATTCCAGGTGAGGGTTTTATCAACATGGTTCTCATTCTAATTCAGTTCATGTAAGGTGCGCATATCATAAAGGAAACTTTGATTAAATCAGAGTTTCATGGTGTATTTTTTGTTACTGAATTTCTTTCACTATGCCGCACAAAAAAAGCAGAGATATCAAAATCGGAATTGCCGCCGATAATAAATGCAGCTTTTGTGAGGATGCGAAATGTTGTCGCTACGTTACCCAGGAGATTGATCCTCCGAGAATCGGGTATGAGTTCGAAGTTTTGGTTTGGCAGGCACTACATAAAAATGTTGAGGTTTATAAGGATGCCGATAAGGTATGATACATAGCTTTCACCATAACCTGTGAGAAATTATTGCCCGATGGTCGTTGTAGTATCTATGAAACCCGTCCGCAAGTTTGCTGGGATTATTTTAATGACTGGTGTGAGTATGATGAGCCGGCTGATAAGCGCTGGCTGTTGCACTTTCCCGATTATGACTCGACCAATAGGTATTGCAGGAAGAAATTTAAAAGCTGGAGGGGATAGCAGGTCGTCATGTTACCGGACAGTCACAGGTGGATTAGCTTTATAAAGCTGGTTATCGCGAGTATCTTGGTCGGTATTTCATTGCCGGGATTTTTATTGTATGCCGAACCGTTTACTCCTGAGCAGTTGGAATGGTTGGAATCGGATAGCGAGCATCCGGTTGAACATGTTAATGAGGGTGCCCTGGTTTTTCTGCCGCTGTCAGAAAATATCGAATATGTCCATGAAAGCACCCTGCGGATGGGCGATGAGACAATCGCTACAGGCTGGGCGCGTCTTGATTCAGTGTCATTCCAATCTGGATGCTGTTCCTCGTCTGGACATCGTCTATAAGCCGGGGAGAGTTCGCGATATCAAGGTGTTATCATATCGTAATGTCGGTTCCGTAACTGTCGGTAGGTATGATGTGGCCGTCATGGACATACAGGCGGATTCACAGGTTTGCGTTCGGGCCTTTAGCCGTGTCCTGTATCCTGCCAATGGCAGAGGCGGTGCAAGACTCTATCGGCTGGTGAATGGTCTTTTCATGCGTCGGTTTCTTGATGGATATTATCCCTTACGGCTCGAGTTTACTGTAAGTTATCCAGAAAGACGCCTTGAGCTGATTTCAGTTAAGCCGGGGGCACAGCTGGGCTGGAATGTGCGTCATGATGTCGGTTGGGTTTTTATGCAGGGCCGTTTTGAGGGGCAGCTGATGACCCAAATGATTTTTGAAGAAAAACCGGATTGATTTATGATTGACTATTCTGAGCTAATCCCTGCTGTGGTGAGCATCAGTATGGAGGCAGGCAGGGAAATTCTGGAAATCTACCGGACAGATTTTGCTGTCCGGAAAAAGGATGACAGGTCTCCCTTGACGGCTGCCGACATGGTGGCACATAGCGTTATTGTAGAGAGGCTGGAGAGACTTACGCCTACCATACCTGTATTGTCGGAAGAGTCGGTCAGCATCCCATTTGCAACCCGGTCACAATGGCAGGCCTATTGGCTGGTTGACCCTCTGGACGGTACACGTGAATTCATCAAGCGCAATGGCGAGTTCACGGTAAATATCGCCCTTATTGAGAGTAGTCGGCCAACGATGGGAGTAATTTGTGCGCCGGTACTGGATACTATCTACGCTGGGGCTAGGGGCTTTGGTTCCTGGAAGCAGGTAGGTGCGGGTGAGCAGGAAACGATTATGGTACGAGAGTTACCGGAAGGTGCACTGATAATCGTTGGAAGTCGCTCACATCACAATGATGCGCTGGACGAATTTCTAGAGAAGGTGGGTGATTATAACCTGATCAGTATGGGTAGTTCTCTGAAAAGCTGCCTGATTGCCGAAGGCAAAGCCGATATCTATCCGCGTTTCGGGCCAACATCCGAGTGGGATACGGCAGCTGCGCAGGCTGTTGTGGAGGCGGCCGGCGGGCGACTGGTGACGATGGATATGCAGCCCATGAGATATAATACGAAAGCATCTACTTTAAATCCGCACTTCATGGTCATTGCGGATATGTCCCGTGACTGGTCATCGCTGCTGTGACGTGGGTCGGGCGGTAATGTTTTCCGTTAAACAGGTCCTGGATGCGGCTGGTTCTAGGTTGGCTGCTTTTGCCGATGAGCCTTATGCGGATGTGCGGGCGCTGGCTGGTCATGTGTTGCAAAGGCATCGGGCGTGGCTTATTGCACACTCGGACGACGAATTCCCAGTCGACATACTGGATGAGTTCTGGCATCTGATCGATGGGCGCGTCCAAGGCAGGCCGGTGGCCCATTTAACAGGCTACCGTGAGTTTTGGGGGGTGCGGTTGAAGGTGACCCCGGCCACCTTGATTCCCAGGCCGGAAACAGAGCATCTGGTTGAACAAACGCTGTTGCTGGATCTGCCTGAGGAATCAAGTATTCTGGATTTTGGTACGGGAAGCGGTGCCATAGCTATTGCGTTGGCTTGTGAAAGACCTGCTTGGAATATTCATGCTATGGATATATCAGGGGCAGCGTTGCAAGTAGCTGTGGAGAATGCGGCTTTAGCTCGTGTACCGAATATCCTTTTTAGATGCTCCGACTCTCTGGCGGCGTACGGATTTCATGGCTTTGATGCGATCATCAGCAATCCACCTTATGTTGCTGAAGGTGACCCGCACCTGCTGTGTGGTGATGTCCGTTTTGATCCCGCCAACGCCTTGATGTCGGGAGAAGATGGCTTGAATTGTATTCGCTATCTGATAACTGATGCTCCCAAGTTTCTTAAGCCCAATGGCTGGTTGCTGATGGAACATGGGCATGATCAGTCAAGATCTGTGCGTGTCCTGCTCGAGCAGGCCGGATATGGTGACATCCGGACTGCTTTGGATCTGGCCGGAAATGATCGCGTAATATGGGCGAGGTGCCCCGATAGTGGTTGATGCGGCTGGTCGGGATGAGATGGATGACGATCAGCTGCTGCGTTATTCCCGACAGATCATGTTGCCTCAACTCGGTATAGAGGGGCAGCAAAGACTGCGTGAGGCCCGTGTGCTGGTGGTGGGGGCAGGTGGTTTGGGTTGTCCGGTATCCATGTACTTGGCGGCTTGTGGTATCGGCGCAATGATTATTGCCGATAACGATAAGGTCGAATTGGCGAACCTGCAAAGGCAGCTAGCGCATGGCATGGTTGATCTTGGCCGACTAAAGACTGAGTCTCTCAGGGCAACGTTGGATGGTATCAACCCGGAGTGCATCGTTGATGTATTCACCGGCCGTATTGATGCAGAGCAGCTTATCGGGCTTGTGCCTCAGGTTAGCGCTGTGCTTGACTGTACTGATAATTTTGAAACACGCTTCGCTATCAATTATGCCTGTGTCACATGTCAAGTGCCGCTGGTTTCAGGGGCGGCGATACGGTTTGAGGGTCAACTGATGGTGTATGATCCTCGGCAGGAAAATAGTCCCTGCTATCAATGTCTTTATCCGGTTGAGGGAGAAGCGGAAGAGACCTGTAGTCAGAATGGCGTGATTGCGCCCCTGGTCGGTATTATTGGCAGTATGCAGGCGTTAGAGGCCATTAAGCTGATTACACAAATCGGTACCACATCATCCGGGCGCTTGCAGATTTTTGATGCCTTGAGTATGCAGTGGCGTGAAATAAAAACGGTCTCTGATCCGCGATGCCCGGTTTGCCAAGTCAGCAAATGCTGGTGACCATGCTTGGGTTTGTTGCGGGCAGCTGTGAGTCACAATATTTTGGAAGGCTGGTTGTCAACATGGTCCGGGTAGGAATGCTGTAAGGCCTGTATGACTTCCAAGCCAGTGGCATAGCGGTTATCAGGCTCTTTCTCCAGCAGGCGCATCACGATATTACCCAGTTCACCGTAATCCTGCGACAGTTCGGGTACCGGTGAGTTGGCATGTGCATACATGATGTCCATAGCCGAGGAACCGGTAAAAGGTTTTTGACCTTCAAGCATTTCATACAGGATAACGCCAAGCGTGTAAAGATCGGTGCGGGCGTCAAGCTTATTGCCCATTGCCTGTTCCGGACTGACATAGGTAGGTGTGCCGACCATCTTGCCTATATTAGTCTGCGTAAGATTTTGACCTGTGATTAATTTTGCAATGCCAAAATCAATCAGGGCCAGTGAGTCATCGTCACGAAACAGGATATTGGGGGGTTTGAGATCCCGGTGGATAATACCATGCCGATGGATCATATAAAGCGCAGCCGCAATTTGTGAGGTGTAGTTGACGGCTTGTTCCTGAGATAAGCCGCCGGTTATCTTTTGTTTGAGGTCACCGGCAGCTAATAATTCCATGACGGAGTAAATATCGTTATTCTGCACACCGAGTTCATACATCTTGACGATATTTGTATGATCTATGCTCTTGATGAGTTCAAATTCATGAATAAACCGGTCGCGTGATTCCGGATCTTTAGAAATTTTTGGCAAGCATAGCTTGATGGCCACGACCCTGTTATTTTTTTTGTGGGTAGCCCGGTACACCCATGCGGTGGAACCTTTGCCGATACGGGCTTGTATGTTGTACTCGCCTATTTCTGCAGTGTTTTCAGCGTCCAGTGGTTTAGCGGGGTTTCGTCGAGTGGAGGCATCTGGTTTCCCAAGCACAAGTCTAGGCAACTGGGTTAGTGCCTTGATAAGACGCTTGGGTTCCAGCTGGCTTTTGCAGATATAGTCAGCGGCGCCCAGCTTTATGAAATCAACAGCATTATCGGCATCGCAGTCCATATGTAAAAAGATAAAAGGCGGTAGCTTGACTGTTTCAGACAGCTTTGCGAACCAGTCTTTGGTCTGTCGTGTATCAGGGCCCACATCCATAACTATCAGCTGATAATCATGCCATGGAAATCTGCGTCCAAGGCGTGGATGTTGACTCGGATCATAGGTTGAGAACCTGGCATGTTTCATGAAGCGAACAAGCAAAGCGGCGACGGTCCGGCGACACTCAAGATTGTTGTCGATGATGAATACATGAGAGACCTGTTGCAGTATATTATTCATGTTGCGATTATACCCTGTACGAGAGATGGTAGGTAATCAGATACTTGGGAGTTCTGAAAGCATGTTGTGTGCCGTAGCGGCATCAGGCGGCGTTCGGAATCTTTATGGATTGACTATACCACCGGGGTTTTTGCGCTCCTATTACCTTGGTTTGGTGCCATTCGCTATGGTTGCCTGAAGCGGTTCCTGCTTATCATTGAATTCAGATGTGCGCTGTACTCGCTGTTAAAGCGTTCCATGCCATAGGTTTTAAGCAGCATTCGATCCTGCTGATAGCGTAGAAAATGCTGAAAATTTCTTTTTCTCAGGGAGGTGCCCAATGGTTTGGGGTAAATTTTCATGTCTGCCACATCAATGAGCCCGAGATCGTCGTCGGTAACGATAATGTTCCCGAAGTGCAGAGAACGAAAGTAAATACCTTTGTAATGTAAATTAGCAATGAAGTGCGCGGTCTCTACGAACAATTGTGACTCTTGTTTTTGTTCAAATTCTCTCTGGAGCAGTTTGCCTTGGAGTCTTTTATACTCGACGACATGGATGCAGGATGTCTTGCAGTGTTTTATGGATAAAGGAGTAACCGTGGGTATGTTGAGTTTTTTTATACGAAAGGCATTGTTCACGAATCGCACCGCATATGGAACGAACATTGCTGAGCTTAGCCAGTGCTTACGGCGAAAGAGTTTAATAATAGTGTGCTGCGTGGTCTCCAGTACTTTGGGGCCGTTACCGTCGGCAACCATCAGTGTGGCCTGGTTGATCAGGGTTTGCAGTTGTTGCTTGTTGATATTTTCAACGGGCAGCTTGCTGGACGGTAGGTTAATCAAGCTATCTCCAGTCAGCCGGCAAACGAAGTTGTTGTCCCGGCGTTCACATTCGAAACAGCATGTTCCATAGCAAGTTAACCTTCCGTCTCAGTATGGGTGAGGTTCCCCAGCCGGGCGTGTTTTAAAGCGGCGGTGTGTCCATAGATAGTTTTCTGGTGATACACGTATCTGCTTTTCGATAACCTGATTGATACGGATTGCATCCGCTCGCTGGTCACTCGTTGGAAAATTTTCCAGCCGTGGTAATACCCTGACATGGTAGCCACTCTGGGTGCGTTCCACGAAGTATGGCAGGACGATAGAGTTTGTCAGCCTGGCCCATCGACTGGTACCGGTTACGGTCGCAGCGTTAACACCCATGAAAGGCACAAATATGCTGTGCTTTCGACCATAGTCTTGGTCCGGACCATACCATATGGCGTTCCCTGCTTTGAGACTCTTGAGGATGCCTCTGACATCTCTTCGGTCATAGGCCTTGCCATTTATCCACCTCTTTCTGCCTTCGGACATGATGTACTCAAACAACGGGTTTTTATGTTTTCGATACATGCCGGAAAACGGGATTTTTTGACCCAGCAGGCGCGAACCGATTTCTAGTGTGGTAAAGTGTCCGCTCAACAGCAATATACCACGTTTTTCGGTCATGGCCTGATCAAAGTTTTCAAGGCCGGTATATTTGATGTGTTGGTTAATGATTTTTGGTTTGCTCCACCATGTGGCAAAACACTCAATAATGCTGACGCCATATAAGGCGAAGTGTTGCTTCAATAAAGTGTGCTGCCGGGATGCCGGTAGCTTGGGAAAGCACAGCCGCAGATTGACTGCGGCAATGTGGCGTCGGTTGTGGCCAAACAGATAAAGCACACTTCCTAGGCGACGACCAATCCAGCGCTGCATACTCAGAGGCAGGCGGGTTACCGGGTATAACAAGCCTAGCAGTAACCACAGCAGCCAATATTCCGGCATGTAAAAGTGATGATGGTCTTGTTTCTGCATTTGCGAACAACTTGAAGATGATGATGTGCTCTATCGAAATGTGGCTGAGACTATGGCACGCTATATTGACGGTCTTGGCATAGACCCGTTAAGTGCTGTGATATGATTTCGTGGCTTGAATGCATCTGTCTGATTTAATGAACCTGGATATACCCCATTTTGAAAATGCCCGCGTACTGGTTGTTGGTGACCTTATGCTGGACCGATACTGGACGGGAACCACACGGCGTATTTCGCCGGAAGCCCCCGTTCCTGTTGTTCAGGTTGACGATACCACAGATCGGCCTGGTGGTGCCGGTAATGTTGCACTGAATGTCACGGCTCTGGGAGCTCAATGCACGTTACTGGCTATTGTCGGCGATGATGAAAACGGCAAGTCACTCTGTGGCTATCTTGAAAGCGGTGGCGTGCAGGCAAAAATACACATGGTCAGTGGTTTTAAAACGATGACCAAGTTAAGGGTACTCAGTCGCAATCGGCAGATGATAAGGCTGGATTTTGAAGGTGATGTTGTCCCTGAAAGCGATACTCTTGCCGACAGACTTGGTGGCCTGTTAGTCAACCATGACATCGTTGTGTTTTCTGACTATGGTAAAGGGACGCTGATGAATATCGGAGAGTGGATTGATCAGTGTCGTAAGGCTGGAAGAAAGGCCATCGTTGACCCGAAAGGTGATGATTTTAGCCGCTATCGCGGTGCCAGCCTGATAACGCCTAACTTGAAGGAGTTTCAGGAAGTCGTGGGAGTGTGCACCGGAGATCAGGAAATACACAATAGTGCTGTGCAGCTTATCAAGGAGTTGGGGCTGGAAGGCCTGCTTGTTACCCGGGGTGAGGCCGGGATGAGTTTTATACCGGTTACAGGAGAGATGACGCATATACCAGCCCAAGCCAAGGAAGTTTTTGACGTGACCGGTGCAGGCGATACGGTGGTCGCTACGCTGGCAGCGTCATTGGCAGTTGGAACGGATATTCAGTATGCCATTCGCCTCGCCAATCTGGCGGCGGGAGTCACGGTGGCGAAGCTGGGTTCCGCCACGGTATCTGTACCTGATTTAAAGCACGCCGGTTATGTACAACAGGGGAGGCACGGCGTTGTTACGGAAGATGAATTATTGCAGGTCGTGTCTGAAGCGCAGGCCAATGGTGAAAGCATTGTGATGACGAACGGTTGTTTTGATATATTGCATGTGGGGCATGTGCATTATCTGAATCAGGCCGCGGAGCTTGCAGATCGTCTGATTGTTGCGATAAATGTCGATGAGACAGTCAGCATATTGAAAGGTGAGAACCGTCCGGTCAACTCTCTTGAGTCACGCATGTTGGTATTGGCAAGTCTGGCTGCCGTGGATTGGGTTGTGCCTTTTGCAGAACAGACTCCGGAGCGCCTAATCTGTAAAATAAGGCCTGATTGCCTAGTGAAGGGAGGGGATAGTGAACCGCATGATATCCCTGGTGCAGGCTGCGTAACACAGGCTGGTGGGCGGGTAGTAGTGCTGGATTATATTGAAGGTTGCTCGACCACAAATATCATCAGTCGCATACGTGAAGACCGCTGATAAGCATCAACAGTCCTGTGTTGACGTTATCGTGGTTGGGGGCGGTATCGCAGGTTTGTGGATATTGTCGAGCCTGCGTATGGCCGGTTATGATGCAATTCTTGTTGAAAAGAAGTCTCTTGGTGGCGGACAGACCTTGGCTTCGCAAGGCATTATTCATGGTGGCACAAAATATGCTTTGCTCGGTAATGTAACCGGTTCCTCTGAGGCGGCGCGCGGTCTGCCGCAGCGATGGATTGAGCATCTGTCGGGCCACCGGCTTCCGGATCTGAGCGGGGTGTGTCGAAACAGTGAACATCAATGGATGTGGGATGCCGGTGATATTCCATCAAAGTTGTCGAGCTTTCTTGCCGGCAAGCTGATGTCTGGTCGTGTAAAACCGGTCAAGGGACAGTCACTGCCAGCATGGCTTAAGGCAAGAACCGTCTATCAGCTGCATGAACCGGTGCTAGATGTCTTGAGCCTAGTGAAATGCCTTGCCGAACCAAACAGGAGCAGAGTGTTTGGTGCCGAAGCCATCCGCTCTGAGGTGCGCCGGCATCGTATGTTGTTGGAAGTCAGGACGCACAGCGAAAAGCACTATCTTGCCACTAGAGCCTTGGTGTGGGCGGCCGGTGAGGGTAATGAGGGGGTTCAGGCATATGCAATGCAGCGCCGTGCATTGCAGATGATTATGGTCAAGGGTGATTTGCCTGAGTTGTGGGGCCATGTTATTGAAGCCGCCGTTAACCCTCGCCTGACTATCACCTCTCATAAATGTTCCACCGGAGAAGTTGTCTGGTACATCGGTGGACAGCTGGCTGAGGATGGTGTCAGACGTCCACCTGCTGAGCAGATTGCAGTGACCAGACAGGAATTAAAAAAAACCTTCCCGAATATTAAATCAAACTCTCTGGGCTGGGCAACACTGCACATCAATCGCGCAGAAGGTATTCAGATCAATGGTAAAAGGCCGGATAATCCGATTATCAGGCAGCACGGGCGCCAAATAACGGTATGGCCGACAAAGCTGGCTT
Source organism: Gammaproteobacteria bacterium (assembly GCA_028289815.1). Classification (GTDB taxonomy): domain Bacteria; phylum Pseudomonadota; class Gammaproteobacteria; order JAJDYQ01; family JAJDYQ01; genus JAJDYQ01. Next base: position 13,584 of record JAPYNQ010000040.1, read on the forward strand.
TTGCGCCCGTGGTGGCGGATGAGGTATCGGGCCTGGTTGAGTCCATGCAGATAAGCAGATCAGAGGACAGTGGCGCTTTTATTCAGCTAGCACAGGCCGATATGGGGGGGTATCCATGGGATCAGACTTTTTGGCAGCATGGCTGAATCGGCTGGCGCGGAGTAAAGGTATAAAGTAATTACATACTAAAGTGACCATTCCATTGAAAAATATTTCTGATACCGGGGTTATGGTAAGTGCTCTTGGTCTCGGTACTGTTAAATTTGGTCGTAATGAGGCCGTCAAATATCCCCATAGTTTTCAGATTCCAGATGACAGGAGCATTGTGTTTCTGTTATCCAAAGCTCATGAAGCCGGTATAAATTTACTGGATACAGCGCCAGCTTATGGTGCGGCACAAGTGAGAATTGGTAAGCTGATTGGTGCTGATAGTGACTGGATCATTTGTAGTAAGGTGGGTGAGCAGTTTATTAACGGCAGGTCAATATATGACTACAGTGAACCAGCAGTGATAGCTAGCGTAGAAAATAGTTTAAAGCAGTTAAAACGTGATGTTCTGGATATTGTCCTGATACACTCGGACGGTAATGATACGGATATCCTGCAAAATACACCGATTTTGGAAACATTGTTACGAATGAAGGAACAAGGTAAAATAAAGGCATTGGGAATTTCCAGTAAAACGATTGCAGGAGGAACTATGGCATTGCAATTCTCAGATGTCATTATGTGTACCTATAATCTTATTGAAAAAAATGAACTGCCTGTTATTCAGGCAGCAGAGTCAGCAGGAAAGTCAATTTTTATTAAAAAAGGCCTGATGAGTGGGCATCTGCAAAAGGCCGGAAAGATTGATCCTCTTTATGCTTCCTACCAGCATATTTTTTTACAGCAGGCGGTTAGCAGTTTGATCATTGGCACAATTAATCCGGTGCACCTGCAGCAGAATATTGACACCTTCTTGTCTGTCATAAAGAAATTCGGAAAAGCCGCAGTGAGTGATTCTGTGGCAGGCCGTACTCGGCATCGTGGCCGCAATGCGTAACCGAATATATGCAGATTTCAGATATCGCAGAAAGTCTGCTATGGTACTACACAGTAAGTTTATAGAGAAACTTCCGTAGTTTAAAATCTGGTGACACGCGTGGCCTACAGTGTATTGATGTATCTGTTAGTGCCGCTGTTTCTATGGCGACTGTTTCATCGTGGCTTTCGGGATCGGCAATACTGGTACCGTTGGTCGGAACGTTTTGGTTTTAGCCGGCTGCCTGAATTGATGGGTTCTATCTGGATACATGCTGTATCTGTTGGTGAGGTGCAGGCCAGCGTACCATTGATTGAGTATTTCCTGCGCTCCAAGCCACAAACACCGGTTGTGATAACAACCATGACTCCTACAGGTTCACAGCGAGTAATATCTCTGTTCGGCAATCGTGTGTACCATGTTTATTCTCCCTATGATCTTTCTGGTGTCGTTAGTCGTTTTCTGAATAGGATCAATCCGGCACGGGTGGTGATTATGGAGACTGAAATATGGCCCAATATCATTGGCTGGTGTTATCGGCGGCAAGTTCCTCTGTTGCTGGCAAATGCCAGACTTTCAGAACGTTCTGCCGAGAGATACCGTCGTATTCGCAGTCTGGCATATCAAGCGATAAGCCGTATTTCGTGTATCGCTGCCCAGACTGAAAGTGATCGATTGCGTTTCATGGACTTGGGTGCAGCTCCGGAGCAAGTCATTGTTACCGGTAATATCAAAATGGATACCAATCCACCAGCCGAACTGAGAGAACAGGGACAGGTGATCCGGCGTCGATTGGGAGTTGGCCGTTCGGTATGGATCGCGGCCAGTACACATGCCGGAGAAGAAGAGCAGATACTTGAAGCCTATGCGATGTTGAAAAAAACCATGTGCAGCGTTCTGCTGGTGCTGATTCCTCGTCATCCCGAACGGTCGGATGAGGTTGAACGATTGTGCAGAAAAAATAACTGGAAAGTGATTCGCCATACCCAGGATCAGTCTCATTGTACGGAGCTGGACATATATCTGGTGGACACTCTGGGAGAATTGCCGCAGTTTTTTTGTGCCGGCGATGTAGCATTCATCGGCGGCAGCCTGGTTCCGGTGGGAGGACACAACATGATCGAAGCCTCGGCACAAGGCATTGCCGTGGTATTTGGTCCACATTTATTTAATTTCCATGATATAAGCCATCAATTATTACAGGCTGATGCGGCAAGAATGATCACTGATAGTCGGACACTGGCCCTGACCATACAGGAGTTACTGAAAAACGCTGATTTATGCTATGAACTTGGCCGCAATGGCAGGGCATATGTCGAATCTAATCGCGGTGCCTTGCAGCGCCTGATTGAGATTGTTGTAAAGTACTAAGGGATATCTGAATAACTTTCTTGAACCGATGATCAACAGCCATTGCCTGATTTTGTAATAGGGCTGTAAAGAAATGGATGTTACCGATATGATATTGGAAACAGATCATAGTCCAGTTCTGATTACAAAAGCATGACTGATAGAAGTGATCTGCTTGCAGCATCTGCTATTCATTATTCTCACAGAAATCACCGAATTACTCATGTGGTATGATTAGATTATAACCCGAATGGGAGGTGTTTAATGGCAAAAATCGAAGGTTTCAGAATAAAAAACTTTAGATCATTGAGGGACATTGTCCTTGGGCGGCTTTGGAGCAGGCAGCGGGGAGCTCCTTTAACTCCAATGACGGTTGTTATTGGCAAAAATGGAGTAGGTAAAAGTGCACTGTTTGATGCCTTTGGTTTTTTGGCAGATTGTTTGAAGTCCGGTGTCGAAGAGGCATGTGATGTCCGCGCACGTGGTGGATTCAAGAAGATTCGATCTCAAGGACAGAAAGGCCCAATTGAGTTTGAGGTGTACTATAAAGAGGACGGGAATGCCCGGCCTATAACTTATGAAGTCTCAATTGAAGTAGATTCTTCCGGAAGGCCATATGTTCTCAGAGAGCGTCTCAGGCAGCGTCGTAGAGGTCAAAAGCGCGGCTGGCCGTTTTCTTTTTTGATACTGGAAAAGGGAAAAGGCGTAGTCTGGAAAGGAGATCAGGAGGGTCGCCAGATCGATGAGGCAGGGAGTAGCTTTGACCTCCAGGAGCTGATTGAACAGATTTTTTCCGGGCAAGAAAAAGAAGAATCCAGGGAAACCGAATTAGTCGAGCTGGAAGACCGGCGCAAGTTGGGCATTGCCACTTTAGGCTCCTTGAAGCAGCATCCGAGAATTTCGGCATTTCGCCGATTTATTGAAGGGTGGTACCTTAGCTATTTCGCACCTGATGCGGCACGAAGTCTGCCTCTGGTGGGGCCGCAGAAGCATCTTAATACCCATGGCGATAATCTGGGTAATGTCGTTCAGTTCATGGAGCGTGAATATCCCAAACGCTTTCAGAGCACTCTGAACAGGATTGCAGAGAAGATTCCTGGTGTAGGTAAAATTGACACCGAGAAAACTAATGATGGCAGGTTGCTGCTCCGCTTCAACGACAGAGGATTCCAGGACCCATTTTACGCACAGCAAATGTCGGATGGTACTTTGAAAGCATTTGCCTATCTTTTGTTGTTGGAAGATCCAACGCCACCGCCATTTCTATGTATTGAGGAACCGGAAAATGGGCTATATCATAAACTGCTTGAGTCTCTGGCGAGAGAATTCCGTGTGCATGCCACAGGCCGTAAGGGAGGTTCGCAGGTCTTTATCACGACACATCAGCCTTATTTGGTAGATGCGCTTGAACCTGATGAAGTCTGGATTCTTGAGAAAGAGCAGGATGGTTTTTCTACTATAAGCAGAATCAGCGACAATAGCATAGTTAAAAGCATGGTGTCCGAGGGGCTGCCGCTGGGCGGGCTTTGGTACAGTGATTATCTGGATGCGAGCTGAATTGGATGCACCTTGAGATTCTCATTGAAGACCGATCAGGCGAGAGAATGCTTGAGATCCTTATTCCAAAAGTTATTGGGGATGACCATACATTTCAAATTCATTCGTACAGAGGAATCGGTCACATACCGAAGAATTTCACTGTAAAAACAAATGTAAAAAAACGCCTCCTGCTGAATAATCTACCTCTCCTTCTTCGTGGCTATGGTAAGGCTTTCCGCGGTCATGGAAACAGCTATCAAGCAGCTGTCATTGTGGTTTGCGACCTTGATGACAAGTGTTTCAGAGGCTTCCGAACAGAGCTCTGTGATATCCTGGAAGCCTGCGATCCCAAGCCGGAAGCCTGTTTTTGTATTGCCATTGAAGAAGGAGAAGCATGGTTTCTTGGTGATATTCCGGCTATTAAAACTGCTTATCCAAGGAGCAAAAGTGCTGCCCTTAATGGTTATATCAATGATTCTATTTGCGGGACATGGGAATGCTTGGCAGATGCGATCTATAACGGTGGCTCAGCTGCATTATCCAGAAAGGGATGGCAGGCAATTGGTGCGGAGAAGTGGTCATGGGCTGAAAAAATTACCCCTCACATGGACGTTAATAGTAATAAATCTCCGAGCTTTGCTTATTTCTGCCAAAAGCTGCGCGAGTTTGCTGATCCGATACGATGATATACAGGTATCTGCATGATCGGGGAAGAAGAAAAAAGCATAAGTCAGATTTATTGCTTTATGAATTTGGTTACAGCGATAGGATGTATGTCGGTCATCAGCCATGCTGCTTCGCAGCGACTGACTGATATCGTTGTGAGATATTCGGAAATTTCTGAAACAGGGGAGCCATTGAGCAATGTCCCAATCTGTCTGCAGCATTACTTTAGATATGGGAAAGTTCATCATACGGTGCCAGATGTTTGTGGTCGGGTTGGCAGGGGCACGGAAAGAAGCAATGCACTTTTTGTTTTTCTGTAAAACTCAATGGCGGATTTTCATTAAATTTTGAAGTCATGGGATTGTTGTGATACCCTCCCGCTATGTTGTGGGCAGCCCTGAAAGTTAATCAGGATTGCCTTTGCTTGTGGTGAAGTGATATGTCTAAACTGAAAAACTTAAAGGAGAATTGAAATGGAGCGTCGTGGTTTTCTTAAAAATGCAGCAGTAACCGCACTATTGGGTAGTTCTGTTGCAGCTTGCGAAAAGGCGGAACAAAGTACATCGGCGGTATCAACGCCTGCCTCTAAGGCTGAACCGACCATGCAGCAAAAGACTATTGAATGGAAAATGGTCACTACCTGGCCCAAGAACTTTCCAGGCTTGGGGACAGGCGCTAATCATCTGGCAGCGTTGATTGGTGAGATGAGTGGCGGCCGTCTCAAGGTCAAAGTCTATGGTGCCAAGGAGTTGGTACCGGCTTTCGAGATTTTTGATGCCGTCTCCCAGGGTACTGCGGAAATGGGTCACGGGGCCGCCTATTACTGGAAGGGTAAATCTGAGGCCGCGCAGTTTTTTACAACCGTACCCTTCGGACTTACCGCACAGGAAATGAACTCATGGTTATATCATGGTGGTGGCATGGATCTGTGGAAAGAGGTTTATGAGCCCTTTGGTTTGGTTCCCACCGCATCCGGTAATACCGGGGTGCAGATGGGCGGCTGGTTTAATAAAGAGATTAACAGCGTAACTGATCTTGAAGGTCTGAAAATGCGTATCCCGGGGCTGGGAGGTGAAGTTCTGAAGCGCGCTGGTGGTATACCGGTTTCATTACCGGGTGGCGAGATTTTTACATCTCTGCAATCCGGTGCGATTGATGCGACCGAATGGATCGGTCCATACAACGATCTGGCATTCGGTCTGCATAAGGCGGCGAGATATTACTATTACCCAGGGTGGCATGAACCAGGTACAACACTGGAGTGTTTTGTCAGCAAGAAAGCATTCGATGCACTGCCGGCCGATCTACAAAGTATCGTGATTAATGCCAGTCGTGTGGCGAATCAGGATATGCTGGCTGAATATACGGCCCGTAACAATCAGGCACTTAAGACCCTGATTGAAGAACATGGTGTTGATCTGCGTAGATTCTCGAATGAGATCTTGGCGAAATTAAAGGTGCTTTCTGACGAGGTGGTTGCCGAGACAGCTGCAAAAGATCAGTTAAGCCGCAGGATATATGAGTCATTTGTATCTTTCAGAGATCAAGCTAAAGCATGGCATGATATTTCGGAACGGGCATATATGAATGCCCGAGGCTGAGCATCTGGTATGGGATGTTTCTGAGAGCTTTTCATGGTTTTTAAGGATTTAATATCATGTCGGTTATGCTGATTGAACCATTAAATTATTGTCGGCGGTTATAGGCGGGATGTTCAATATGCCTGCTGGAGCTTTTTGGGGAGTTGTCTGAGCAGGTAATGCCCTGAAGCAGTTGTCCAGTTTTGTATATAGCCTATTACTAAGATATTCAACTGCTTATCTGGAATCCTGGACTGGTATATTGGGTTGAGAAAATTACCTTTGGATTAAATCTCTTATAACTAGGGCACTATCTTGTTTTAGTCGCTGTTTGTAAGTGTACTTGGAGTTATTTTTATGTTTCGCAGGAAGCTGATTACAATTTTAAGAAATTTTGGTCGTGCTGGAGAGGTGATCCATTGTATGAAATTCACACATCAGTGGCTTATCCTGACTTTAATGTACTTGGGGCTAAAGGAGTGTTGCCCTCCCTTTCTTTGTAGAACTCGGACCGGAAAAGTAATTGAACTAAACACCTTTGCTGATGTGATCACTGTCTGGGTTATCTTTTGTCGCCATGAATACAGTGTCCCGAAGGGTACCAAAGTTGTCATTGATGCCGGAGCTAATATCGGAGTTTTTTCTATCTATGCCAGTCTGAAAAATGTAGATAAAATCTATGCCATTGAACCTTTTCCTGAAACAATGCTCAGATTGAAGATAAATATAGATAGAAATAATCTTGGGTCTATAGTTCAGACTATAGAATTAGCCTTGGCCGGTGATACAGGGACGCGTAATATGGTTCTTAGGGGAGTTGGCTATTCCCAGTCTGCAGCATTACTCAGCATCGATAATCCCACAGGTACACAAGTTAAAGTTTCTACTCTCGCTGATTTTCTAACGCAAATTGATTGTGGTGAGGTAGATATGCTAAAACTTGATATTGAAGGGGCAGAATATGAAGTTTTTCAGTCTTCCTCTGTTGAAACTTTAAGAAAAATTAAAAGCATCTTTATAGAGTACCATCCTTCTTCCAGCTCTATCCAAAATTTGGCCTCAAAGGAGCGGCTGTTTGAGAAGATACTGTCTTCAGGCTTTGAATTGATACGTGACAGTCCGTTTAGTATAAACCATGGTACTGCTTACTTTAAGCGTATGTAAAAGTCGCTTTCTTCTTATCCATTTTACTGCTGTGGCGCTTATGGACTTGGAGAGGTTGATCATAGAGAGCCGGTTGATTTTTACTTCTCCTTGAAGTAAAGTACTGACAAATTGATTTACAGAATATACCTGTGGTTATCCGTAAATGACCTCAGGCAGCCATGTGGCCAGCCATGGCCAGATTGCAAGTATCACCAGGGCTAATAGCTGGATAATGATGAAGGGTAGTACGCCTTTGTAGATTTGAATTGTCGTCACGCTGACAGGCGCGACTCCACGCAGATAGAAAAGAGAAAAACCAAATGGTGGCGTTAGAAACGAAGTTTGCAGGTTAATCGCTATCATCACGCCTAGCCATATGGGGTCAATACCCATGACCAATAAAGCCGGGCTGATGAGTGGTACGACCACAAAAATAATTTCAATAAAATCAAGCACAAACCCTAGTACAAACATTAGTGCCATGACGGCCAGCATGGCGCCCAGAATACCTCCTGGTAAGCTGTTGAGCAGATGATGTACAGTATCATCTCCACCAAACCCACGAAATACCAGCGAAAAAATGGAAGCACCGATCAGGATAAGGAAAACCATACAAGAAATTTTGGTGGTTGAGCGTACAACATCTCGCAGCGTTTCCATATTGAATTGCTTTTGACTGACGGCGAGCACGATTGCACCAACGGCACCGACAGAGGCTGCCTCAGTAGGTGTTGCGAAGCCGGCTAGAATCGATCCGAGCACGGCAAAAATAAGCAGCATCGGGGGTATCAGTACATACAGGACCTGTAGTAGTAATTGTCGGCGGTTCAAGTCCCGTGCAGCTGTGGATATGGCGGGCATGGTTTCAGGCTTGATGATGGAGGTCGCTATTAACCAGGCAATGTACATGCTGACAAGCATTAAGCCGGGTATCAATGCGCCGGCAAACAGATCACCGACTGAAACCGTTTTCGGAGAAAAGTTTTGCATGGTTAGTTGTGCCTGCTGATAGGCGCTGGAAAGTACATCACCGAGCAGCACAAGCACGATGGAGGGCGGAATGATCTGTCCCAGTGTGCCGGACGCACAGATAGCGCCACAGGAAATTGAGGGTGAATAGCCTTGGCGCAGCATGGTGGGTAGAGATAACAGACCCATGGTCACTACTGTCGCACCAACGATACCCGTACTTGCCGCCAGTAACATACCGACAATGATGACTGATATGCCCAGACCGCCGCGCAGGGAACCAAATAGTATTGCCATGGTATCCAGCAGATTTTCTGCAACTTGCGAACGCTCCAGCATGACTCCCATAAATACGAATAGTGGTACGGCGGCAAGGGTCTCATTGGTCATTATTCCGAACAGGCGTCCGGGCAGAAAACCGAAGTCACCAAGGCTAAATGTATTGGTAAGAATGCCGATGCCACCAAAGAGTATGGCGGTGCCCGCCAAGCTGAATGCTACCGGAAAGCCAGCCATCAGTACTAGGCATGCGGTCAGGAATATCCATAACGGCATCCACTCATTCATGTAGTATCTGGCGGTTTGCGAGGGGAGCTTTCCAGGCCCATAATGTGGGCGGCGTTATGCAGTATCATAGATATGCCCTGTAACAGTAATAGCAGGGCCATCAAGGGGATAACAGATTTTAGCAAAAAAACCGCCGGCAGTCCGCCTGTTTCTCTTGACCCTTCCATGAGTTGCCAGGATGTCACAACATAAGGGGAGCTGACCCAGAGGATCAATACGCAAGTAGGCATAAGTAGCAAGAACACACCCAGCAGGTTCACCCAACTTTGAGTGTGCGGGGAAAATTTACGGTACAGGATATCAACACGTACATGTCCCTCATCCTGCAAGGTCCATGCAGTACCGAGCATGAACACTATAGCATGCATCCACAGGTAGCTTTCCTGTATCCAGATGCGCCCGAATTCAAAGCCATAGCGCATGACGACTACGGCAAATGTTACTATGACGACTGCCAGAATCAGCCAGCTGATTGATTTGCCGGTCCAGGCGGTCAGACGGTCAATGAACCCGGCAAATGCAAGCAGAGATTTCATGGCACGTACATTCACGTACATTTATGGTGCAGCCCGGGCTGCAAAAGTCTGTTACTCCCAATTTTCAACGATGATTTACCAACGGTAGAGCACCCACATGGGTATCGTAATTTTTGCATTATCGTTATCAAGAAACTGTCCTTCCATATGACCGTCGCCATCCATATCTACCAGATAGTAGGGGATGCCGTTATCCGGTGTGATTTTTATGGCGTATAAGTGGCCATTCAGACGATATTCTCTTATGAGATTTTGACCGCGGCGGAAAATAGTGATTTGGGGTTCACCCAGTGGAATAGCTTCTCCGCTGTGTACGCCACGCGGCGGTAGTGGAGGCTCCGGTACAGGCTCCAGATTATCCGGGCGCTGGGAGTAGGCCATGCCGGTTGTCAGTGTCAGTAGCAGTGCCGGTAGCCATTTTTTTGTATTCAGTAACATTATTTATTCCTGTGTCGCAGCGGTCTCTGATTTGATCAGAGTTCCTTTGCGGGGTCATCAAATAACCTTTTTGAGCTTTCAGGCTACCTGAGAACATCAGAGTCGTTAGTGTATGTCGATCTTTCTTTTCACGAAATCATCTATTTGGTAAACATTATTATGCGGATACCTTAAATCTACGCTCATATCAGATAGAAGCGACGTGAGGTGAATTGGCAGCACCTCGCAGAAATGTATCTAATATATCAGCTAATACTATACCATTCCCTTTCTTTTAGCTTAAAGATGCAGCATTTTCTCCGTTTCCGCAACGGTTGGCTCAAATCCTCAATGCTCATAATGCTTGAAGATAACGTCTATTACCAAACTAGGCTCGTCAATAATTTGAAATAAGTTCAGATCATCTTCGTTGATGGTGCCCTCGGTCACCAGTGTGTTTTTCATCCAGTTGACGAGGCCTTCCCAGAATTCTGAACCCACCAGCATGATAGGAATACGTCGCGTCTTGCCCGTTTGTACCAAGGTTAGAATTTCGGCCAACTCGTCCAGGGTGCCGAATCCACCGGGAAGCACAACATAGGCCGAGGCGTATTTAACGAACATCACTTTACGCGAGAAAAAGTGACGGAAGTTAAGCGCGATATCCTGATACGGATTGCCAACCTGTTCATGAGGTAATATGATATTCAGGCCGACGCTGGGAGAACTGCCTTCGTGGGCGCCTTTATTGGCTGCTTCCATAATGCCGGGGTCACCGCCGCTGACCACAGAAAAGCCTGTATCAGACAGCAATCGTGCGATTTCTTTGGTCAAGCAATAATGTTTATCATCAGGCTTGGTTCTTGCCGAGCCAAAAATGCTTACTGAGGGTGCTATACCGGATAACCTTTCGAATCCTTCTACGAACTCGGCCATAATCTGGAATATCTTCCAGGATTGACGGGTTAATATATCTTCATGGACCGGACGGGTGCGTAGATTGTGGTTGTCTGCATTCATGAAGCATTCTGATGGCAATGTAAACCCAAACATTATAAACAGTAATCCTTTATCGCAGTGTATTTTGAATGGCGGATATGACCAATAAAGATACGAAAAAATATACCAAACGCCTGTTACTAGTGGATGGTTCCTCCTATTTGTTCAGGGCCTATCACGCACTACCGCCGTTAAGCACATCTAGAGGTGAACCAACTGGTGCTATTCGCGGCGTGATTAATATGCTGCAAAAGACGGTGCAGGAATGGCAGCCTGACTATGTTGGTATTGTGTTTGATGCCAAGGGTAAAACCTTTCGCGATGATATGTACGATCAGTACAAGGCTAATCGTCCATCGATGCCGGATGAGCTGTGTGTACAGGTAGATCCGATATATGACTTTGTGTGCGCGATGGGCCTGCCGTTACTCATCATTCCAGGCGTGGAAGCCGATGATGTGATTGGCACACTTGCTGTGCAGGCACACGGACAAGGCCTGCAAACCGTGATTTCAACCAGTGATAAAGATATGGCACAACTGGTTAGGCCGGATATCAGTTTAATCAATACCATGTCCGGCACGCACATGGACGAAGTCAGCGTACAGGAAAAATTTGGAGTACGGTCCGAACAGATTATTGATTACCTGGCGCTGGTTGGAGATACAGTAGATAACGTCCCCGGAGTACCCAAAGTAGGGCCAAAGACAGCGGTTAAATGGCTGAGTCAATACCAGACACTGGATGCCATTATGGCGGATGCCGAAAATTTTGAGGGCAAAGTCGGTCAAAACTTACGTAATTCTTTGGAATTTCTGCCACTGTCACGCCGACTGGTGACGATTAAAACAGATATCCGGCTTTCGCAAACGCCTCAATCGTTATTGAGAACTGACCCGGATTTATCTGCCCTGCAATCTTTGCTTGATCGCTTTGAGTTCAGCACGGGTATCAGTCAGTTTGTGTCGAATGTGGGTAGAGCCAATGAGGCAACTGAGGCTAGGCAGGACAAGGAATATACAGTTATCCTATCTCAGGATGAATTTATGCAATGGTTAGCTCGTTTGAAACAGGCTGGTGTTTTTGCCTTCGACACAGAAACAGACGATCTGAACTATATGCAGGCACAAATTGTTGGTGTGTCATTTGCTGTCAGGAAAAACCAGGCTGCTTATGTTCCCACAGGACATGATTATCCCGGAGCACCGTCCCAGCTTGATCGCCAATGGGTGTTGGCGCAGCTAAAGCCACTTCTCGAAGACGAAGCCCAAATCAAGGTTGGTCAGAATGTTAAATACGATATGGAGGTGCTGGCGAATTATGGTATAGAACTGCGCGGTGCGCAATATGACACTATGCTGGCATCCTACATATTGAACTCCGTAGCGACACGCCATGATATGGATTCACTGGCAAAGAGATACCTGAATGTGGACACTACGCACTATGAAGATATTGCAGGTAAGGGTGCCAGACAGCTGGCATTTAACGAAATCCCATTGGAAGCTGCAGCACCTTATGCAGCGGAAGATGCTGATATTACGTTACAACTTCATGAAACACTGACTGACCGATTGCAGCATGATAGCCAGCTGCAATCAATTCTGAATGAAATAGAAATTCCTCTCATACCTGTATTATCATCTATGGAAAGAACCGGAGTGTTGATTGACAGCGAACTGCTGCGTCAGCAGGGCCGAGAGTTGGCTGATCGTATGCTAACTCTGGAACAAAGAGCACATGAAGAAGCCCGACAATCCTTTAATCTGAGTTCGCCAAAACAATTGCAGAAGATATTGTTTGATGAGTTGCAGTTACCGATTATCAAAAAGACCCCTGGAGGGCAGCCTTCGACAGCAGAAGATACACTACAGGAACTGGCGCATGACTATGAACTGCCCAAAATGATTCTTGAGTTTCGTAGCCTTAGCAAGCTGAAATCCACCTATACTGATAAGTTGCCGCTGCAGCTGGATAAAAATACAGGTCGTGTACATACTTCATATCATCAGGCAGTGGCAGCGACCGGGCGGTTATCTTCAACATCACCCAATCTGCAAAATATTCCTATACGTACTGAAGCTGGCCGGCGCATTCGGCAGGCCTTTATCGCACCTGAAAACTATGTTCTGATGGCGGCAGACTACTCCCAGATTGAACTGAGGATCATGGCGCACCTCTCCCAAGATAAACGCCTAGTCAGTGCCTTTCAACAAGGTGCAGATATACATCGTGCGACAGCCGCCGAAATTTTCAGGCGGTCACTTGATGAAGTAAGTAGCGATGAAAGGCGTGCTGCTAAGGCCATTAATTTCGGCTTGATTTATGGTATGTCTGCCTTTGGTTTGGCTAGGCAGCTTAATATTGGCCGTAATGAAGCGCAGGAATATGCTGATTCCTACTTCGGCAGGTATCCGGGCGTACTGGAGTTTATGCGTCGTATGAAAAAGCAGGCGGCGGCAGATGGTTATGTGCAGACATTATTTGGGCGCCGGCTCTATTTACCGGAAATTAATGCACGTAACGCCATACGTCGTCAGGCCGCGGAGCGCACCGCAATTAATGCACCCATGCAGGGGACCGCAGCTGACATTATTAAGCGTGCGATGATTTCTGTACATGGCTGGATAAAAAGAAAAAAACCACCGGTTAAAATGATTATGCAGGTTCATGATGAATTGGTATTTGAAATAGAAAGATCATCGGCCCAACAGATTTCAGAAGAAATAAACACACTGATGAGTCATGCGGCCGAACTGTCGCTGCCTCTGCTGGTCAAGTCCGGCATTGGTGATAACTGGGACGAAACCCATCAATGACTTAACAGCTTGTCAGGGGTGTTCGGATTGAAATCAGAGCTTTTTCTATCTTATCAGGAGAAAAAAAGCCGACTGTCCGCGCCGGATATTAACTAATATCCGTTTTGGTTGCAGGCGCATGACTGTCTGTACATCTTTAATACTTGTCACGCGCCTGCGATTGACAGAGACGATAATATCACCTTTTTCCAAACCATATCCTGATGCGGGTGAACCACGCTCGACCTCTGTTATAAACACTCCCCGATTAGCCAGATTAGAACTTGTCGGAATATCAGCAAGAACCGCGCCGGCTAATCTTCGATCAAGCTGATCGCCTGCGATGGAATTGGCGTACTTTTCACCACCAATTTTTGCGCTCAAGGTAATTTTTTTACTCCCTCGATACACATCCATGGTGACACGGTCGCCGATATTGAGTAATCCGATCCGGTTGCGCATTTCGGTTGAGCTTTTCACGGCATGGTCATTGATATTTGTGACAATATCATGCACCTGAAGGCCGGAACTCTCGGCAGGCGAGTCTCCCTCAATACCGGCAATAATGACTCCATGTCTTAAATGAGTATTCATGGCTTCTGCCAAGTCTGGTGTCAGTGTTTGTATAACCACACCGAAATAGCCGCGTCGAATTTCTCCGTGTGCGACAAGCTGCTCCATGACAGCTTTCGCCATGTTAACAGGAATGGCAAAGCCGATTCCCACATTCCCGCCTCTATTGGGCGATAGAATGGCAGTATTAATGCCGACCAGTTCACCATTCAGATTAACCAGCGCACCGCCGGAATTGCCGACATTGATAGCCGCATCGGTCTGAATAAATTCTTCAAAGTTTTGCTGACTGTTTTTTCCGCTTAAACCCAAGCCACTTCTGCCTAGGGCACTGACAATGCCGGAAGTTACGGTTTGCCCTAATCCAAACGGGTTGCCAATAGCAATGGCAAAATCACCGACCCTCAACTTGTCTGAATCGCTCATAGGGATGGCTGTCAAATTCTTGGCGGGGATTTGCAAAACCGCGACATCGGTACGTGAGTCTGAACCGATAAGCCTGGCTTCCAGTTGCCGACCATCTTTAAACGTTATAATAATCTGTTGCGCATCGTCAATTACATGATGATTACTTAATACATACCCATTTTCGGCATCAACTACGACCCCTGAACCCAGGCTGCGTGTTTTGCGGGTCTCCGAGCGATAGTTGGGTATATCAAAGAAGTGCTGAAAGAAAGGTTCATTAAACAGATTGTTGCGGGTACGTACCTGTACTTGGCCAATGGCTGAAATGTTGACAACAGCCGGAGTGACCATCTCAAGCATGGGTGCCAGGGTGGGTAGAGATTGGTTGCTGACCTGCACAGGCAGAGCGGCATATACACGCAATGTCCCTGCTGTCAGTAAAGCAATGATTAGCAAAGATCCGATGCAAGCATTATTTCTTATAGCCATAAAATTTACTTATTAATATAACTTGAAAAGAATATCGAAAACCGTTGCTATAATATTGTACTACCCGATTTTGCAGATATATTCATAAGGACTGCTGCCTTTATGCTAAAAGGGCAGGAAATCGGGATGCAGTGCACCAAGGCAGGTTGCACTGCATCCGAAACAGGCTGTTATGAGTTGACAGCGATTTTTTTTGGCAGTGCCCTCTCTTGCTTTTCAATAACAACCTTTAAGACACCATCATTACACCGAGCCGTCACCTTATCCTGATCGGCGATGTCAGGCATTGTGAAGCGACGGTAGAAGGTGCCACGTACCCGCTCAACACGCCTGTAGTTATCTCTGGTTTCTTCGTTATTGAACTGGCGTTCGCCGCAAATCGTCAGAATACCGTCCTCCAGAGATACATCAATGTCTTCCGGCTTAACACCGGGCACATCGGCATGGATGATATAGCTATTCTCTTCCTCTTTAATATCAACGGCAGGTGCCCAGTCATAACCGGCAGCAGTCTCCTCGCGCTCAAAACGCGGCATAAGCGAGTCAAGCAGGCGATTGATATCGCTATTACGTGGAACCATTCTATACGGATCGTAACTTGTTAAGTTCATGTCTCATCTCCTTAGTATAACAATGTAAATTAATGTGGTGACTACTTGGGGATAGGTTGTTAAGAATTCAAGACAACAACCAAATCAGTTACAGCCCGTTACTGACAAGCATAAAAAAACCGGCCAATGGCCAGTTTTTTTATGCTTGATTAAAGTATAAAGAAAATACTGATTAACCGATCTTTATCGGAAGAAAATTCGCGGACAGTTGTCACGGATGCTACCAACTGTATTTTTGCAGGTTTCCCGAAATCTAGGAAGCAATTGATGCCTGCATCTTCTTCATGGCAGCAGCTTCAATCTGGCGGATACGCTCCGCAGATACGCCATACTCACCTGCCAGATCATGCAATGTAGCCCTTTCTTCGGTCAGCCAGCGACGCCGCAGAATATCTTTGCTGCGTTCATCAAGCGCTTCAAGTGCAGCTGTCAAACGTGACTGCTGCCGGTCTTTCCAATCATCATTTTCCAGTACCTGGGCCGGATCCGGAGTCTGAAAATCCTGCAAGTAGGCAGCCGGGGCCTTCCAGGCATCCTCCTCATCATCATCCGATGGAGCATCAAACGCGGTATCATATGCACTCAGGCGACGCTCCATTTCCAGAACGGTCTCTGGCTTAACACCGAGGTCCTTGGCAACCGTGTTGACTTCCTCCTGATTTAGCCAGCCCAGCCGCTTTTTTTTGCTGCGCAGATTAAAAAACAATTTACGCTGTGCTTTTGTGGTGGCCACCTTGACGATACGCCAGTTACGTAATACAAACTCATGGATTTCAGCACGAATCCAGTGAACTGCAAAGGAAACAAGCCGCACACCAATCAGAGGATCAAACCGTTTCACGGCCTTCATCAGACCGATGTTGCCTTCCTGAATAATATCATTCAGTGCCAAGCCATAGCCATTGTAACCGCGTGCTATATGAATAACGAAGCGTAGATGGGCCATAACTAACTTGCGTGCCGCATCTAGGTCATTCTCTTTATGGAAGCGCACCGCCAACTCATATTCCTCTTCGGCGGAAAGCGCCGGTACACCGTAGGCACGCTGGATGTACTGGTCCAAACTACCTACCGGCAATGGTAGCGCTAGTTCCGTATTTTGTTTCGGTACCAAAGCAGTCGAATTCATAAAGCAATCTCCCTAAATTTCCTAAAGACAGCCAGTGAGGCATACAGAACACTTAGTGCCATTTTGGCACTCTCTACTATAGAGTGCCAGAGGCTTAAAAGGTTCCTGACCCGCGAACTGGCAAATCAAGTTTAATACAGCCTCCTGAAGATATATTACACTACCGGAAATTTCAAGCTCTCTGTAATTAATCCGCCATGAGCTGCAGCAGCTTCTGCCGCTATGGTCTGTAGCCACCTGTTATCCGTATCACCTTTCATGGTGTAGCGGCAATTATGACAGAAGCCTTTTACCCTGTAGCCTGTGGTCGATATCGCACTCGTTTTCTTTCTCCTCATAGGGCAATATGTTTTTGAGATTATAAAAAGCGGTTGGGTTTTAACAACCCTGTTAGGTTGGAGTAACACCTTGAAATTGCCACGCTATGGTTTCTCCGGCCCTATAGGGGGAAATTGATAATTCACCTGAGCCGATGGTCTGCGGAATCTGTTGTTCGGTACGCACTAATCTGATTTGCCGGATATTTACCGGTAGCCTGTAAAAGGCTGGGCCATTAAGCGATGCAAATGCCTCGAATTTATCTAGGGCGTTTTCCTCATCAAATACTTGTGCATAGTTTTCCAGGGCATGAGATGCACTGAATATGCCGGCGCAGCCACAGGCACTTTCCTTATCTTCTATAGCGTGTGGTGCGGTATCTGTCCCCAGAAAAAATCGGTGATTGCCTGAAATCGCTGCTTTGCGTAATGCCTGCCGGTGTATTTCACGCTTGGCTACAGGCAGGCAGTACAGATGAGGCTTAATTCCGCCTGTCAGCATGTCGCTGCGATTGATTTGCAGATGGTGGAGCGTAATGGTGGCGGCAATGTTGCTGCCACCTGCGGTAACGAAATCAACTGCGTCACGAGTGGTAATATGCTCGAATACGACTCGCAGGTCAGGCATATTGAGTAACAGTGGGGCCAAGATGGTTTCAATAAAGGCAGCCTCGCGGTCGAAAATATCCACATCTTGGCTGACAATCTCGCCATGAACCAGCAATGGCATGCCGATTTGCTGCATGACTTCCAGTACCGGATAGATTGCTTTGATGTCGCTGACGCCAGCGGCCGAATTGGTCGTGGCGTTCATAGGATAGAGTTTTGCTGCGGTGAAAACACCTTCATCATACCCGGTCTTGAGCTCAATGCCGCCGATATTATCGGTTAGATACGCTGTCATCAGGGGCTGAAAGTCAGGATAGTCATGTGTCGCAGCCAGGATCCGTTCTCTATAAGCGGTGGCGGCGGCGACCGTCGTTACCGGTGGGGTGAGGTTTGGCATAATAATGGCGCGCCCAAACTGTCGTGCTGTGTACTTGGCCACCTGTCGCAACATGGCACCGTCGCGTAGATGTACATGCCAGTCGTCGGGTTGAGTGAGGAGCTGAGTCAGTACCCGGGAGGTTTCCATGCGTGTAGTCTCTGTGTGAAATCGCAGTAGGTCCTGAAGTTAATCAGAGTTTATAT
>JAPYNQ010000041.1 GCA_028289815.1 Gammaproteobacteria bacterium
GTTTCTGGCGGGCTGCAGGATTACTGAAGCTATGCCGGACATCGTGATTCGGTAATCTCTCATCCCTCTCCATTGGGAGAGAGGTGGTTGTGTCCGGTTGATTATTGTTACAGAGGTGACTTGTCGATCTTTAATGTGATCCCCTGCCTGCTTTCGCGGGCATGGCGGGAAAGGCGACGGGTTTGCGCTGATTGCGTGGTTTTGTCGTTTTAAAGTCGAGCGGAGGAGTATAATGTCCGGTTATATGGCATGTGGTTGCCCGTTTTGTGTCAGTATGCGTTATCACATGGTTAGCTGAATTGCTTTGAATTGAGATATGTCTGAGTATGCCCTGATTTTTCTCAGCACGGTGCTGGTGAATAATTTTGTCTTGGTGAAGTTCTTGGGGCTGTGCCCGTTTATGGGTGTGTCGCGACAGTTGGAACCGGCTATGGGGATGGCCGCTGCGACGACTTTTGTGTTGACGCTTTCTGCCACGCTCAGCTTTGTCGTGGATTCGCTGTTGCTGGTACCTTTCGGGCTTGAGTATCTGCGGGTTATCAGCTTTATTCTGGTGATTGCCGTGGTGGTTCAGTTTACCGAGATTATGGTCAGGGCAACTTCGCCGTTGCTGCATCAGGTTCTGGGTATTTATCTGCCGCTTATTACGACTAATTGCGCGGTGCTCGGGGTCGCGTTGTTGAATGTTCGGCAGGCCCATAGCCTGACGGAGTCGATGTTGTTCGGCTTTGGTGCCGCCGCCGGTTTTTCGCTGGTGCTGGTGCTGTTTGCCGCCATCCGGGAACGGTTGAATGGCGCCGATATTCCAAGGCCTTTTCAGGGTGCTGCTATCTCGCTCATCACTGCCGGGTTGATGTCTCTGGCTTTTATGGGCTTTGCCGGTCTGGTGAGGGTGTAACTGTTCCATGTTTCTGACTGTGCTTGTTTTCGCGCTGATTGCCGTTGTCGCCGGCGCCCTGCTGGGTTTTGTGGCGCAACGTTATCGGGTTGAGGGCGACCCGGTAGCAGACAGAATTGATGCTTTGTTGCCGCAGACGCAGTGTGGTCAGTGTGAGTTTGCCGGTTGCCGTCCCTATGCCGAGGCTATTGCCGCCGGAGAGGTGGAAATCAATCGTTGCGTACCTGGTGGAGATGCCGTTATTGTCGAGCTGGCTACTTTGCTGGACCGCGATGTGGTGCCGCTCGCCGAGGAGGGCATACCACCTCCGCCTATGGTGGCTGTTATTCGAGAGGAGCATTGTATCGGTTGTACCAAGTGTATCCAGGCTTGTCCGGTGGATGCCATTTTGGGACGCGCCAAGCGTATGCATACGGTGATAGCTGATGAGTGTACCGGTTGTGAGCTGTGTCTGCCGCCTTGCCCGGTTGATTGTATTGATATGGTTACTGTTCCGGAAACGGTCGATAACTGGCACTGGCCCCGTCCTGACGAGTTATCCGCATAATGACTGCGATGTTGACATCGGGTATTGTAGTCAACGGTTATCGGGATATGGCGACGCGGTTGCCGGTGGCGCGGGTGCCTGTTTGCAGCGAGCTGGTGCTGCCGTTGCAGCAGCATATCGGTACGCCTGCCGAACCGGTCGTCGGCAGCGGTGACCGGGTTGTCCGCGGTCAGCTTATTGCACGCGCCAGGGGCTTTGTAAGCGCCGGTCTGCATGCACCGGTGAATGCGGTTGTGCTGGGCATTGAGTGCCGACCGGTGCCGCATCCGTCCGGCTTGAATGGCTTGTGCCTGGTGCTGGCTGCGGAGGATGGCGCGGATTGGGGGAGCGCCGGACCTGAGGTGGTCGATCCGAATAGTATCGCAATACCCGAACCGGACATTATCAGGATGATGGTGCGCCAGGCGGGTATTGTGGGCCTGGGGGGGGCTACTTTTCCTACTTCCGTCAAAATCAAGAGCGGTATGTCGCAGCCCGTGGATACGCTGATTATCAATGGCTGCGATTGTGAACCTTGGATCAGCTGCGATGAGATGTTGCTGCGCGAGCGACCCGGACAGGTTCTTGCCGGCTGTCATCTGCTCCGACAGTCGCTCGCGGCTGACCGGTGCGTGCTGGCAGTTGAGGATGATGCGCCGGAAATGGTCGCCGGGTTGCAGCAGGTTATCGCTGACTGCAATAGTCCGGTCAGGCTTGAGGTATTGCCGGCCCGCTATCCGAGCGGCAGCGAAAAGCAGCTGATCCATATTATTACCGGTAAAGAGGTGCCTTCTCAGGGGTTACCGGTCGATGTCGGCGCTGCTGTGTATAACGCCGGTACGGCGGCAGCGGTTTATCAGGCGGTCGTGCATGAGGTGCCGCTGATCAGCCGGCTGGTGTCGGTTTCCGGACCGGGTATCGGGCGGCCGCGCGTGGTGGAGGCTCTGCTGGGTACGCCTGTCAGCGAGTTACTCCGGTTTTGCGGTGGTCGGACCGCCGATGCCAATGGCCTTATTATGGGCGGGGCCATGATGGGTCTGGGGCTTGCTTCAGATGAGATTCCGGTAACCAAGGGTATGAATTCCATTTTGGTCACGACGCCCGCTATGTCTCAGGATGCGCAAGGCGAGATGCCGTGTATTCGATGCGGTGAGTGTGCCAGAGTTTGTCCTGCCCGGCTGGCCCCGCAGCAGTTGCTCAGTCTGATCCGCAACGGTGACCTCGAGCAGGCACAGCAGCGCTGGGCCCTTGAGGATTGTATTGAGTGCGGGTGTTGTAATGCCGTGTGTCCCAGCCATATCCCGCTGGCCGGTTATTATCGCTATGCCAAAGGTGAGATCAGAAAGCAGGGTAAGGCCAGGGTTAAAGCTCAGCAGGCCAGACAGCGTTATGAGTTCCGCATGGAGCGGATCGAGCGCGCCAAGCGTGAGCGTGAGGAAAAACTGCGTAAGAAGAAGGAGGCGCTGCAGGCCGCCAATAAGGCTAGGGCGCGGGCCGCTATGGCCGAGGAGGCCCGGTCCTTTGAGGATGAGATGTAAACATGGTTCGCCATGCCCCTGTTTATGCGCCCGATGCCGCCGTTTCGATGACTATGCGACGGGTGCTGCTGGCGTTGTCTCCCGGTATTGTTGTCTATACCGGTTTTTTTGGCTGGGGGCTGCCGGTGCAGCTGGCGCTGGCCACGGTTGCCGCATTGGGCTTTGAGGCAGTTATGCTGAAATTGCGCGGCAGACCTGTGGCTGTGCATATCGGTGATTACAGTGCCGTCGTTGCCGCCTGGTTACTGGTTATTTGTCTGCCGCCATTGTTGCCCTGGTGGATGACGTTGCTGGCGGTGTTTTTTGCTGTCGTTATCGCCAAGCACCTTTATGGCGGCCTTGGCTATAATCCCTTTAATCCGGCTATGGTGGGTTACGCTGTATTGCTGGTCTCATTTCCACGGGAGATGACTCAGTGGATCCCATTGGAGGGTTATGTGATACCCGGCTTCGGCGAGACGCTGGCTGTTATCTTCGGCGGTTCGGTCGTCTCTCATCTGGATGGCCTGAGCACCGCAACGCCTCTGGATCACTTTAAGCACAGCAGCAGCGCCGCACCTGCCATCATGGGTACATTGGCGGGCAAGGGCTGGGAATGGATTTCGCTGTGCTGGCTGGTCGGCGGTTTGTGGCTGGCTTATACCCGTACCCTTGACTGGCGTATTCCGCTTTCGCTGTTGTTGACCGTCGGTCTGTTTGCCGTGGGCCTGGCACTCGGTTCGAATAATCCGGCCTGGCAGAATCCGTTGTTTCATCTGTTGTCCGGCGGTACATTGTTCGCCGCGTTCTTTATCGCCACAGACCCGGTTACCGCTTCGACCACGCAAGCCGGTCGCTGGCTTTATGCCGCCGGTATCGGTCTGCTGGCGATGGTTATTCGTGTCTGGGGAGGCTATCCTGATGGCTTTGCCTTCGCGGTGCTGTTGATGAATTTGTCTGCACCAATGATCGATTATCTGACTTCGCCGCGTGCCTATGGACATAAATAGTAAATCGCCGGCAGCCGGTGGTCGACTACCCGACTGGCTCAGGCCCGGTGGTTTGCTGGGGATCTTTTCCCTAGCTTTTATTTTCGGGCTTTCCCTGACTTTTGAGTTGACCCGAGACAGGGTGACCGAGCAAGAGCGGCTGAGGTTGCGGTCACAGCTGCAGGAGCTACTGGTACCGGGGAGTTACGATAATGCCCCGGATGAGGATGTTTTTACCGATAGCTCTACTGGCCGGGTCGTTTACCGGGCGCGTCAGCAGCAACAACCGGTGGCCGCCTTGTTGCACACGGTGGCACCCGACGGCTACAGCGGTTCCATAAATCTGCTCGTGGGTATCACTATTGACGGGAAGTTGCTGGGCGTGCGTGTGCTCAGTCATAACGAAACCCCGGGACTGGGCGACGCAATAGAGCTGCGCCGCTCCGATTGGGTACTTGGTTTTACGGGCCGGTCTCTGGATTCTCCGCCCGCGGATCAGTGGGCGGTGAAAAAGGATGGCGGTGTATTTGATGCCTTTACCGGCGCTACGATCACGCCACGGGCTGTGGTTAATGAGATCAGGAATACGCTGGTGTATTATCAGCAGAATCATCAGGAGATTTTCAGGTGAGCACGCCCTCGGCAAGTGAGATTATTTATCAGGGATTGTGGAAAAATAATCCCGGACTGGTGCAGCTGTTGGGCCTTTGCCCGTTGCTCGCCATCAGTAATACCTTTGTCAATGCGCTCGGCATGAGTCTGGCGACGATTGCTGTGTTGACCGCCAGTAATTTTGTCGTGGCTCTGTCGCGTCCGGTTGTGCGGGAAGAAATCAGAGTGCCGATGTTTGTGCTGGTCATCGCCGGGTTTGTGGGTATTGTGCAGCAGGTCATGCAGGCTTGGTTTTATGATCTTTATCAGATACTGGGGATATTCATTCCTCTTATTGTCACCAACTGTATTATTCTGGGTCGTGCGGAGGCTTTTGCGTCGCGTCAGCCGTTATGGGCGGCAACACTGGACGGGTTGAGTATGGGTACCGGCTTTATGCTGGTTCTCCTGTCGCTCGGGGGAATGCGTGAAATGATCGGCAGCGGCACTTTGTTTGCGGATGCTTGGCTGATTTTTGGCGAGCAGGCCGAAGTATTGACTATTTCACTGAGCGAAGATGCCCGCGGAATGTTGTTATTTGCCCTGCCGCCAGGTGCATTTCTGGGCCTGGGATTGCTGGTTGCGTTGAAGAACGTGGTTGATGAACGTATGAAAAAACCCCGATCAGTCAGTGTGGAGCTGTCGCAAACGATTACTGCAAAACCCTGATTGTCTTCGCTGCAGGAGCATGGAATATTCTGAGGTTCCTCTGTATCCATGAACAGAAGCAAACGCCATGAAATTTTTGCACGTCTCCGTGATGCCAATCCGAATCCGACAACGGAACTGAAATTTAACAGCTCTTTTGAGCTGCTGGTTGCGGTCATACTCTCCGCACAGGCTACGGATGTATCGGTCAATAAGGCCACCGCAAAACTGTATCCGGTTGCCAATACTCCCGACATGATTTATGCGCTGGGCGTTGAAGGCCTGAAAAAATATATTAAAACTATTGGCCTGTATAATAACAAGGCAGAAAATATCATAAAGACCTGTCGCCTGTTGATAGACAGACATGACGGCCGGATTCCTGATAATCGCGCCGACCTAGAAGCGCTGCCCGGCGTCGGGCGCAAAACTGCCAATGTGATCCTGAATACCGCCTTTGACCTGCCTGTCATGGCTGTGGATACTCATATCTTCCGCGTCTCCAATCGTACCCGGATCGCCCCGGGTAAAACGGTCCTGGAGGTTGAAAAGAAGTTGTTAAAATTGATACCGAATGAGTTCCTGGTTAATGCGCATCACTGGCTCATTCTGCATGGCCGCTATACCTGCATGGCTATTAAACCCAAATGCAGCCGCTGCATTATTAGTGACTTGTGTGAGTATAAGGCTAAAATGGTGTAGGCTTATGTTTGCCGGGATGCTGTCTCGCTTGTATGTCTAGGCACTGGTGATGATCTCCGGGAAGACGGAACTGGCTTGCAGTTTGGGAAAATGTTTGCGATATTAACCATGCTTGTTTATTGGTATGGATTCGCTTATGCCGGTCGATGTCAACTTATGGGATAGCTTGCGCGGCAAAAAAAGCCATATGCCGCATTTTCTTGATGAAGTGCGTCTCAATAAAATCCGGGGCATAGACGGGTTAACCGTCCCCTTTGAATACCCTGTCTGTGTTATCGCAGGCAGTAACGCCACGGGTAAATCGACTGTGCTTTTCGCTGCGGCCTGCGCCTATAGGGTCACATCAGCCGGCCCGAGAGACTTCATTCCCTCTTCGCTTTTTCCGGTTCACCGGTCACAAACCGCAGGGAGGCAGGATAAATGGGCCGCTATAACACTTGAGTATGAATATTCGACTCCTGAGGGACGGACCTCCATGCGCTGGAGCCGTGGAAAATCATGGAACCGGAGTTTCTTCGGGCGAAAAGGAGGCAGGCAACCGGAAAGGCTGGTTTATCTCAGGACCCTCAGCAATCTGGCCAATCCCTCGGAAGTACGCAGCATTTTAAGAATGTCACACACTAAGGCATCTTTGCAGGAAATGCCGCTTAATGCCGCACAGATAACGTTCGCCGAGCAAATAATCATGCTACCTTTCCATTATAAAGAAATCGTGAAGCTCTCCGACGCATCGCGTAAAGACAAAGATCTGTTGTTTGCAGTTCAGTCGAATGGAACCGAATATTCGGAACTTAGTATGTCCGCAGGAGAGCGTGCTGTGCTGCGCCTCTCTCAGGCTATAGCACAAATGAAAAATTCTCTCATTCTGATAGATGAGATAGAAACTGGACTGCACCCCCTTGTACAACAGCTACTGATGCAGCATCTGCAACAGCTTGCACTGCGAAACGATCTTCAGATCATAGTGACTTCCCATAGTTCCACAGTGATTGATTCAGTACCTCAGGAAGCGAGAATATTTCTGGAACGGAGCCAAGAAGATGGTAAAGTACGCAGATCACCTCCTTATAAAGATATTATTCAAAACGCTCTTTATGGTCACTCAGGTAATGTACTTAATATTCTCTATATTCTCTGTGAAGATGAAGCTGCAGAAAATATTCTGCATGGAGTATTTGACAAAATACTGCCTTCGGTAAAAATGACTCCACAGTCAATCCGTGTTGGTAGAGACACAGGAGCACAGGAGTTTCCATCACATGTTGCTGCTTTCAAAAAATTCGACCTGCTTGGCAATTTTGTATTTATTCTTGACAGCGACCAATGCAAGACAAATGTGGAAGAAAAATTAATACATCAAGCCGGAGGAAAACCGTTATCCGTAGTGTATCTGCCGGGCAGCTGTTCGCCCGAAGAATGGATATGGAAGGAGTGCCTGAAAAAACCAGGGTATCCCTATGCATCTGAGTTGGGAATGGATACCGATAATTTTGCTGCCACGATAAAAAAACTGGACGCACAATACACACAAGCACCGGATTCCGGCACAGAGATTGCCAAAAACAGGCTTAACAGGCTAGCCGCTGAACTGAATAACGACTCAGCTTATCTATGCCGCAAAATATCGAGGCTGGAGTCAGAAGACAACAACAGCACAATCCAGCCTCTGGTGATCGAATTGACCGATATACTCCAGAGATGGCGTGACAGGGGATAGGCTTTTAAGGTATTCCGGCTTTCCAAAATCCCGGAAACAAACAACGTCAGAATTTTTCTATAATTTTTATCAGTATCTGCTGACTTGTATAAATCAATACCCTTGTTCGCGCTTCAATCAAAATAAATTGCTAATCGAAATAGCGTGAGATTGCAGTTTTGCACCATGTACATCCAAACGCAAAAGACCGCAGTATCAGTCTGCAACTTATGCTGGAGGATAATCTACATCCGTAGTTTTTTTGCTACCTTGTCCAGTACACCGTTGATAAATCTGTATCCCTGCTCGGCACCGTAGGTTTTGGCGAGTTCTATTGCTTCGTTAATAACTGCGCGATATGGAACAGAAAGTGAGTATTTCAGTTCATAGGCTGCCAGCAGTAGTATCGCCTGCTCAACAGGGTTTGTTTCACTAAAGGGTCTGTCAATGAATGGCTGCATGATAGCGACCAGTTCTTTGTGATTTGCTTCTACGCCACGGATCAGTTCTGTGAGCATGTTGTGGTCCGCAGTTCGGGCCTCGGTATCTTCTATATATTGTCTTTCTATAACTAGAATATCTTCATTGCTCATCGTCCATTGGTATATGGCCTGCATGGCCAGGCGTCGGGCGCATGTGCGTGAATTGTTTTTCTTATTTGCCGCTGATTTACCCATTTATGTCGTCATGCTAGCTGATCTTCTGCAGCAAGCTAATCATTTCGATTGCGACTGCCGCTGCTTCAGCACCTTTATTTCCTGCCTTGGTACCAGACCGTTCGATAGCCTGTTCAATAGTATCGGTTGTCAGGATGCCGTTGGATACCGGTATTCCATGACGCATCATGCTACCGGAGATTCCCCTAGCGGATTCGCCGGCAACGATATCAAAATGTGGTGTATCTCCCCGGATTACTGCACCCAGTGCAATGATCGCATCATGTGATCGGGCAGCGGCCAGTGTTTCTACAATCAATGGGATTTCAAGTGCTCCGGGGACATGGTATATTTGTATGTCCGAGTCATTTACACCATGGCGCCTGAGCGCATCCACGGCTCCTTTTATCAGGGATGCTATAATATATCCATTAAAGCGAGAGGCGACGATAGCGTATCGACCATTGGTATTAGCGAGATCGCCTTCAATATTTTCTATGTTGTTCATACCTGTATTCCTGTTTTGCATTTTCGATAGCTGTTATCAGCTATCCGGGGAAATATAATCAATCACTTCCAAGCCAAAGCCTGCCAAACCATGAAACACCTTGGGCGAACTTAATACTCGCATTTTGGATACGCCCAGATCTGCGAGAATTTGCGCACCAATGCCATAGGTGCGTAACTCTTGCGCCGCCGGAATACCATCCACGTTTTGTTTCTCTTGTTGCACCTCCGATTTGCTCAGGCATCCCTGTATGCGTCGAATCATGTCGCGGGGATCAATTTTCTCACAGAGTATGACCAGTACGCCATGCTTTTCCTGTGCGATACGTTTCATCGCATTTTTTAACGGCCAGCCACAGTGCTTCCAGTTTGCGCTCAGCAAATCACAGAGATTATCATGTACGTGTACGCGAACCGTTGTTGGGTCTTTCGCGGTTATGTCGCCATGAATCAGGGCCAAGTGCAGGCTACCTTCAATATCATCCTGGTAAGCATGCAGCCGAAACTTACCGTATGCGGTGGGTATATCGCTTTCAGCTGCATGGGTAATGGTTTTTTCGTTATTCAGACGATATTGAATCAGGTCGGCAATCGTACCAATCCTGATGTTGTGCTTTTCTGCAACTTTTTCCAAGTCGGGACGGCGTGCCATAGTACCGTCTTCATTCAAGATCTCAACGATAACTGCCGCCGGTTCAAGTCCTGCGAGTCGGGTCAGATCACAGCCTGCCTCGGTATGGCCTGCGCGTGTCAATACGCCGCCCGGTTGCGCCATTAGTGGAAAAATATGTCCGGGCTGGATAATGTCTTCCGGTTTTGCATAGGGTGCTACAGCTGCCTGGATAGTGATTGCCCGGTCTGCCGCGGAAATGCCGGTTGTCACTCCTATCGCCGCTTCAATGGAAACAGTAAAATTTGTCGAGCCACGGGTATCTGTGTCACTGACCATGAGGGGCAGCTGCAGCTGCCGGCAACGCTGTTGCGTCAGCGTGAGGCAGATCAGGCCACGGCCATGGGTCGCCATGAAGTTAATATCATCAGGCCGTGTCATAGAGGCCGCCATGAGAAAGTCGCCTTCATTTTCGCGATCTTCTCCGTCCATGATGATAACCATACGACCATTTTTCAGGTCTTGAAGTATTTCTTCTGTTGTGTTCAATTGCCTTGCTTTTCCTTGTAACAGTCTGCCGTTGTGGTTGCCTGTTCGCCGTACATCAGTCGTTCAAGATAGCGGGCAACCACATCAACTTCCAGGTTGACTTCGTCACCTTCTCCAAGGTTCCTTATGGTGGTAACTTTCAGGGTGTGTGGGACGAGATTCAAGTCAAACCGGTTATCTGCTACGCCATTTATTGTCAGGCTGATGCCATCCACACAGATTGATCCCCTCTCTGCAATGTATTTTGCCAGTCTGGTCGGTGCCTCTATTGTGAACCGTTCAGAGCGCCCTTCCGGGTTGCGCTTTACTACTCTGCCTGTGCCGTCCACATGACCACTGACCATGTGACCTCCAAGGCGAGTCACCGGAGTGACTGATTTTTCGAGGTTTACGGCCTGACTGCTTTTCAGTTTACCCAAGGTAGTCCGAGACAGTGTCTCCCCGGACAGGTCGGCCACATAATAATCTGTGCCGGACTCAATTGCCGTCAGGCAGACTCCTTGGCAGGCGATGCTGTCACCGACCCTGACATCGGACATGTCCAGCTCGCCGGTGCCGATAACATATCGGGCGTCTGCGCCC
The DNA here is from genome assembly GCA_028289815.1 of Gammaproteobacteria bacterium. GTDB lineage: Bacteria > Pseudomonadota > Gammaproteobacteria > JAJDYQ01 > JAJDYQ01 > JAJDYQ01. The sequence continues at coordinate 10,532 of JAPYNQ010000041.1, forward strand.
CGAAACTCTATGCTGCGTATTTCGCCAACTGCCTGAATAATGCCGGTGAACATGTAATAAGGATTTTATTTGCAAAAGGGAGGCGATTATACGGAAGTTCCGGTGCTTTCAGCAGCGGACTATAAAATACCGGATAATTGATCAGGTGGCTGCAAATACCCTCGCATTTCTGAACAGCCGCATCCAACCACTGTCTTCTTGCCATTCATCAGGACACCAACTCAGTTGTATGGCCCGAATCATGCGCTCGGGGTGTGGCATCATGACTGTGAAACGCCCATCAGGTGTCGTCACGCCGGCTATGCCTTCAACGGAACCATTCGGGTTACGCGGATAACGATTTTCCACTTGGTGTTCCGCATTCATGTATCTCAGCACTACCTGATTGTTTTTATTCAGTGCCCTGAGTTGGGCATTGCTTTCGAAGACGGCCTGGCCTTCGGCGTGGGCAACGGCAACTGGCATCAGTGAGCCTGCCATGCCTTCGGTAAAAATGGATGTACTTTCCTGAACACCAACTAATACCAAGCGTGCCTCAAACTGTTCAGAAGCATTGCGCTCGAATCTCGGCCAGTGCTCCGCACCTGGAATCAGTTCCTTGATACCGGTCAGCATCTGGCAACCATTACAGATTCCGAGAGCAAAACTGTCTTTACGGCTGAAGAAGCGCATAAACTCACTACGGGCACGCTCGTTAAACAGAATTGATTTGCCCCAGCCCTGCCCTGCACCCAATACATCACCATAGGAAAATCCCCCACAGGCAGCCAGCCCCTTAAAATCATTCAGGCTGGTCCGTCCATGAATCACATCGCTCATATGGACATCTATGGTCGAAAAGCCGGCCTTGTCGAAAGCTACTGCCATTTCAATATGGCCATTGACACCCTGTTCGCGCAATATGGCAATTCGCGGGCGCAGGCCTTTTTGTATGTAAGGTGCCGCAATATCGTGATTAATGTCAAATTTGACCTCAGCAGTCAGTCCCGGATCATCTTTATCAAGAATCAGGTCATATTCCTGTTGTGCGCATTGCGCATTATCTCGAATTGATTGTATCTGATGCGTTGTCGCAGACCAGGCACGGTGTAAATTTATACAGGTTTCCTGTAACAATATCTGTTCTTTATACCGTATTGTCATGTCGGCATCGACCGGTGTTGCGACGATATGTGACGTTAGGCCTGCATCAGACAGTATCGACAGTGTACTCTCGGTATCGTGATCGCTCACCTGAATAACCGCGCCCAGTTCTTCGCTGAACAGTGCAGCTATCGGATCATCACCCAGTTCGGTGAGATTGATATTCAAGCCTGTATGTCCGGCAAAAGACATTTCACAAAGACAGGCAAGCAGGCCACCATCGGATCGATCATGGTAGGCTATAATTTTTCCATTCCGCGCAAGCCGGCGGATGCAGCTGAAAAAGCCGGAGAGCTGTTCGGGCACATCAAGATCGGCAGGTTCCATGCCTGTATCATGGTAGGCTTGCGTAAGCGCGGAACAGCCTAAACGATTTTTCCCTTGGCCAAGGTCAATCAGAATCAATGATGTATCTCCCAGGTCTGTACGCAGCTGTGGCGTGAGTGTTTTACGGACATCTCTGACTCCGGAGAACGCCGAGATGATCACTGATATCGGTGCCTTGACTTCTCTGGCTTCGCCTTTTTCCCGCCAAGTGCTGCGCATTGAGAGCGAATCCTTGCCGACCGGAATCGACAGGTTGAGTTCCGGGCATAATTCCATGCCAATCGCCTTTACTGCGTCAAATAAGTCAGCATCGTCAGTCGGGTTACCACAAGGTGCCATCCAGTTTGCTGACAGCTTCACCTGACCGAGTTCATCAATATCCGCTGCTGCGATATTGGTGATTGCCTCGCCCACGGCCATGCGTGCAGATGCGGGAGCATCCAGTACTGCAATCGGTGTACGCTCACCTATAGACATGGCTTCGCCATGATAGCCACGGTGGTCGTTCATGGTAACGGCAACATCGGATACCGGTACTTGCCAGGGTCCTACCATTTGATCGCGTGCAACCAAACCGGTTACTGTCCGATCACTAATGCTGATTAAAAAGGTTTTATCTGCAACAGACGGTATCTGCAAAACTCTATAAGCTCCTTCTTTAATATCAGTAGCGGATGTATCCGATTTTTCAAATTTTAATTTTTTACGTTGTCCCGGACGACTCATTCTGGGCGGTTTACCCAGTATCAGCCGTAGCGGAATTTCCACGGGATTATTATTAAATTGCGGATCATGTATGTTCAAATCACGATCCTGGGTCGCCTGTCCTATAATCGCGTATGGACAACGCTCTCGCACGCAAACTCTATCAAACAAGTCTAAATGTTCGTCGCTAACAGCCAGTACATATCTTTCCTGGGCTTCATTTGACCAGATTTCCATTGGTGACAAGCCCGGCTCGTCGCTGGGGATTTTCCGTAAATCAAGCCTTGCGCCACGACCTGCATCATTCACCAGTTCCGGTATGGCATTCGATAGTCCGCCGGCACCAACATCGTGTATTGATATAATCGGGTTTACCTCACCCAACCGAGTGCAGTGATCAATGACCTCTTGACAGCGTCGTTCCATTTCAGGATTACCACGCTGCACCGAAGCAAAATCCAGAGCTTGACTGGAAGCTCCGCCAGACATGGATGATGTCGCTCCGCCGCCCAAGCCAATCAACATGGCAGCCCCCCCCAGAATAATCAGGTTTGTCCCAGCGGGGATACTGTTTTTGTTAACATGTCCTTCATGCAGATTACCCAAGCCTCCCGCCAGCATGACAGGCTTATGATATCCGCGAATAATGTCGTCGTTTTTCGGCTTAACTTCGTACGAACGAAAATAACCTGAAATATTGGGACGTCCGAATTCGTTATTAAACGCCGCGGCACCGAGCGGCCCTTCGAGCATGATATCCAGAGCAGAGGCAATATGTTCCGGCTTGTCATGATCAAATTCCCATGGTTGCGGCAGCCTTGGCAGTTTGAGGTTTGAGACTGAAAAACCACATAGTCCGGCTTTGGGCTTGGCACCACGTCCGGTTGCGCCATGATCACGAATTTCTCCGCCTGCACCAGTAGCTGCTCCGGGGAAAGGCGATATCGCCGTAGGGTGGTTATGTGTTTCCACCTTAATCGTGATCGGCATGGTTTGTTCCTGGTACTGGTATTCTCCGGTTTCAGGGTTTGCCGAGAACCGGCTGCCGCAAAAACCTGCTATAACTGCAGCGTTATCCTGGTATGCAGAAAGGACCCCTTCGGCGTGATGCGTACAGGTATTGCGTATCATGTCAAACAGGGTTTTGTCTTGCATCCTGCCGTCCATGATCCATTGCGCATTGAAGATTTTATGGCGACAATGTTCCGAGTTTGCCTGTGCAAACATCATTAATTCGGCGTCAGTCGGGTTACGTCCGAGATCGGTAAATACATTTATCAGGTAGTCTATCTCATCTTCGGAAACAGCTAATCCCAAAGCGGTGTTGGCCTGTTCCAACGCAGTGCGCCCTCCGACCCTGATATCAATCGTCCTGAGCGGCCTTGCTTGATGACGCTCAAACAAAGTAGCCAGCTCATCCTCAGATTCAAAAACAGCTTCGACCATACGATCATGCAAATGGCACATCACTTTATTGATGTCTTCTACGGACAGGCCCGTTGATGACTGGATATCACAGCGACGCACGCGCTCAATACGGTCAATACCTTTCAGACCGCAGTTGCGCGCTATGTCGGTTGCCCTGCTCGACCAGGGCGAGACCGTTCCGGGGCGGGGTGATATGTATCGCCGATGACAGTCCTTTAATATAGCGCTATCGGATTCACCATAGGCCAACAGTCGATTCAGTATCTTTAACCCGGCTTCGTCCGGTTCAGTCACAAATGACACAACATGGATAAAGTCCGAGGCAATGGCACCAATACCAACTACTTCCCGCTGAATATCTTTGAGCTTTTTTGCCGCGGCAAATCTGCCCAAGGCAATGTTGCCGGGAAAGGCTTTTATCAGCATAGCCTGTCCGGCTCATACCAGCCAGATGCAGAGTGTTGTGCCGCTATTTCAAACTGATAATCATATTTCTGCGTAAGCCTGTTTAGTTCTGCCCCAACAATTTCAGGGGAGTTATTCGATTCACTCAAGTGACCAGCCACAATAAATTTCAGTTTCCCAGGCAACAGTGCCTTCAATAACCCACAAGACTGATCATTACTTAAATGCCCGTGTTCACCTCCTATGCGATTTTTCAGGGTAAGAGGATAGTCGCCATTCATAAGCATGTCGCGATCATGATTAAATTCCAGCAGCATTGCTTTGCAATCCTGATATGCAGCCACTATATGGGGGGTAATGCTTCCGGCATCGGTCAGTATGCCCAGGCAGTCATCCTCCGTCTGAAATATAAACTGGCAGGGCTCACGGGCATCGTGGGGAACCGGTATCGACCTGACCTTCAGCTCACCAATCTGATACTCGGCATGAACGTTGATGGCCCGGAGATCAATATCGTCTCTCGTGAAATAACGGGATGTCCCTTCTGAGGCCCATACCGGAATTTTGAAACGCCTAGACAGGACACTGATACCACGTATATGGTCTCCATGTTCGTGTGTCACCAGGAGCATGTTAATATCTCCCGGAACTAGGCCAATAGCCTCCAGTCGAGCAGTCGTCTCTTTTAGCGAAAACCCGCAATCAACCATCAGGTTTAACGAACCGGCTTGAATAACAGTAGCATTTCCTTTGCTACCGCTGCCTAAGGATGCAAACCTCACACGGGTTCAGCCCGACGAAGATACATGACAACCTCTAAAAAACTATCGCACGGCATCATGGTAGCGTTGCACGGTGCCCGGAATCTTCAATATCAACTTATACACTGCGAACCGTGAACCATAGGCTTTCAGGTTTGCCACATTTTACTTTATCTGCTCATGAAGCAGAGTCAGAATACGACCAGCGGTTTTTGATCTGTCTCGCTCACCATCCTGATCCAAAATGACAATCTGTGTGCTGGCCTCATCACCAACAAGATTAACCTGGTACAGATCGCTCGAAGGCTTTTCATCGCTGCCCCAGAATATCAGGCTCGACAAAATGCCTTTCTCGTTGGCTTTTATGTCCGCCAACGGATCTGAGTAACGCACATAGTAAATACCTTTCGAGCGGTCCCGGTCCTCAACTGTAAATCCAACCCGGTCGAGTACCAGCCCAACAATTCTCCAGGCGCGAGGGTAGCCTGTCCGATAGTCTATCAGTGTATTTCCCTCTCTATCTTTAATAAGCTTGGCGCGCGCCTCTCTCTGGCTGGTACGTGCCAATCTGGCACGGGCTTTCTCATCCTCGGTTCCTAGGTAAACGATAATCCGTCTCAGTATTTCCGCTTCCAGCTCAGGCTCTGCAGGACGTGTCTCCCATACGGTGGTCTCTCCGGCAACTTTTTCGAGCACACCACGGTGCGTGACAAATACCTCCGTCTGGTCAGGTCTATCGGACTCTTCTATACGTAAACGGAAGCTGTCTCGTGTTGGTGCGGAATACGCCGTATCAAGCACCGACTTCAGGAAACCCCGGATAATATCATCCGGTATATCCGCACGGTTTTCTTTCCAGTCTGTCTCCATAATACCGATCTGCGGATTCTCGATGGTCAGCAAAAAACCGAAGTCCAGCCAGAACTCTCGCAGTTTTGGCCACAACTGTTCCGGGGTGGCCCGCACTATCAGCCAGCGTTTATCACCATCTCGAATAACTTCAATATCGTCCTGTACAGGCAAAACACCGGAAGATTGCGACCCTGTGTTTTCTTCTTCGTATTCCGAGTAAGAGGCCGCACTTTTTTCCGGAACAACCACGGCACCGGTAATACGTGAACTGGAGAGATCGGGTGGTACTTCAAGCCGACCTGCCTGGCGACTTTTCTTGTATTCGACCGAATAATCCTCCAATCCGAAGTCAGAGTCAGTGGCCTCTTCAATCGTACTGCATGCGGTAATCAGCAAAGAGAAAAGTACCATGCCGAAAGAATATGTAAGTGAGTATTTCATACCATTTTCAGTCTTGATAAGTAGTTAAACAGATATGGCCAAAGCACCTGCCTGCTGCATCGCGCCCCTGACATCGTCATGGAATGGTTCTGACAACCATGTCAGGGGCAGGCGAATTCCTTCCTCGCATCTGCCCATCGCCGCCACGGCCCATTTGACCGGAATCGGATTGGCCTCCACAAATAATTTACAGTGCAGCCCAAGCAGACGATCATTGATCTTCTGTGCAGCAGCACGGTCTCCTGAAAGAGCGTATCCACACATTTCATTCATCGCTGCCGGAACCACGTTGGCGGTCACTGAAATAACCCCGCTTCCACCCCTCAGCATGAATTCCATTCCCGTATCATCATCGCCGCTCAGTAAAATGAAACTATCTTCGGCCTTTTCCAATACATTTGCAACTCTGTCCAGATCCCCTGTGGCGTCTTTGATACCTATAATATTGGGAATTTCGGACAGCCTTATGGTCGTTTCGTCGGACATATCACAGGCAGTACGTCTCGGAACATTATATAGAATCTGCGGTATATCAATGGCCTCTGCAATCGCTCTGAAATGCAGATACAAACCTTCCTGAGTGGGCTTATTGTAGTAAGGAGTCACCAGCAAACAGGCATCTGCTCCAGCCTCGCGGGCAGCTGCCGTCAGATTTATTGCTTCCTGAGTTGAGTTTGCTCCCGTCCCGGCAATCACCGGGATACGTCCGGCCGCCATGTCAACTACAGAGTGGATGACCTCAACATGTTCATCAAATGTCAGGGTTGCGGACTCTCCGGTAGTCCCCGTTGCTACAATCGCATCAGTTCCCTGCTCAATATGGAATTCGACGAGACCTTTCAGCGCAGCCTGATCAACCGCCCCATCTGCCTTCATGGGCGTAACCATCGCCACCATACTACCTTGTAACACCCTGTTTCCCCGCAGGTATTTTATCCGAGACTCTAGTATAGTACTTACCATGTCGGTGGTTGACAAGAGAAATCTCAGGAAACCTCATTAAGTGCCGCGCCCTCTCCGCACATGGCAGTCCGGTTTCTGGTAAGTTACAATTGCACTTTAATAGTTGATGCTTTTCAGCCATGAGTGAACAATTTCTCGTTATAACATGCGTAGGAAAAGACCGCCCCGGGCTCGTAGTTCTTCTGACCCGCTCTATTGTTAATGCTAACGGCAATCTGGTTGACAGTCGCATGGCTGTACTCGGGGACGACTTCGCCATCATCACTCTGGTATCAGGCACATGGGACACTATCGCCAAGTTGGAAAATTCTCTTAAAGTCCTGGCAGAAAAAGAAGATTTGAGCGTTACTACCAGAAGAGCAGGAAAACGAAAAAATAAACAACCGTCAATGCCCTATTCCATTGATGCGATTTGTGTCGATACTCCCGGTATTACCTACAAACTGGCGGAATTCTTTGCGAACCAACGGATCAATATTGAGGATTTGACTACCAGTCGCTACGCAGCGCCGCACACAGGCACCCCGATGTTTTCGGCACATATGGCTATTGCCATTCCCGATGGTATTCACATCAATACATTACGCGAGGAATTCTTTACGTTTTGCGACGATAATAATCTGGATGCGATGCTGGAACCGCTAAAAGCCTGATCACGGCTTGCTCTCTTGGGTTACGATACCCGCAGGCCAAGCCCTCAGTATAGCCTGTACCAAGGTGGCCAGCGGAATAGCAAAGAAAACGCCCCAGAAGCCCCATATTCCACCAAAAACCAGTATTGCAACAATAATGGCTATCGGGTGAAGGTTCACTACTTCCGAAAAAAGCAACGGCACCAAGGCATTACCATCAAGGAGCTGTATGGCCAGATAAGCCCCTAATAGCCAGTAGAAATCACTTGTCAGACCCCATTGAGAATAGGCGACCAGCGCAACAGGAATGGTAACAACAGCAGCACCGATATAGGGAATAATGACGGACAGCCCTACCAGAACAGCAAGCAACATGGCGAAATTCAGCCCAAGCCACGCAAATGTAATCAGGCACACTGCCCAGATAATCAATATCTCAATAAATTTGCCGCGAACATAATTACCGACCTGGCGGTTAACATCTTCCCAAACCACGAAAGCAAGGCTACGGTTACTCGGCAAGTATTGACTAAGCCATGCCATGATCAAGTCCTTATCCTTCATGAAAAAAAACACTAGGAGTGGAACCAGAATCAGATAAACCAACAGGGTTATAGCACCAACCACCGACGATAAAGACCAGGTTACGACAGTCCTGCCCAACCCGGCAATTCCATCCTGAATAGCACCTGTCAGCTCAATGATATGCTCTTCAGTTATGAAGTCCGGATACTCCGCCGGCAGCTTCATTAATATCTGTTGTGCACGCGATAACATGACAGGAAGCTCGGTAACCAACTCACGAGCCTGAAAGAAAAGCTGCGGAATCGGAATAATCAATACAAACGCCACGAATAGCATAAACAGAGAAAAAACAACAATAACCGACAGGGTTCGGGCGACTTGCCACCGAGTAAAAATTTTGACCACACCTTCTAATAAATAAGCGATGATAACGCTTGCAATAACGGGCGCCAGCATATCGCCAACGATTAGAATGACCGCAAAAATAACGAAAATGGTCAGTAGCAGCATGACCCTTTGCGGGTCAGAAAAATGCTGTTCGTACCAGTTTTTAAGTACCCGGAACATCCGATTTATTATCCCTTATAAAAATTTCATATTCGGTTTGGAAGTGAATTTCGAGCTCATCAATGACATCTTTGGCTGAGCGACCGTGTATCATATGCTGCATCATAAAAGACGCTGTTTCATGGAGCAGCTTCTCGGTATCCAGCATAGGATAGGTGGCCCGCAAGCGCTTGATAGAGGCAATTACTGTTTCTTGCTCCGGCCTAGTGATATGTTGTCGCTCGGTTACTATCGGCCCGATTGCTTTTCCGCGCCTGGCCCCAAGGAACTCCGCATACTCCATCAGGCACTCTTGCCCCGATTGATCCATAGACTCAAATATCCGAAGCAAGGCCTTAGCGGATAATCTCTTTACCATACTACGATACCGACTCTAAAATCCCGGTCACCGACTAAATCGGATCATTCATGTGTTTCTTGCAGTATTGCCGGGCAAACTCAAGCAAATCCTCCATAGTATGGGCTCGAAATTTCTGCTTTTTGTAAATAAATGAAAAAGGCCGCGTTAATGGCGGGTCAAGATTGACTGCTCTCAAGGTGTCCAGTCCGAGCTCTTTTGCAACGGTTGCCCTTGAGACGATTGAAATTCCCATGCCTGCCTCTACAGCGCCCTTAATCGCCTCAGGACTGCCGAGTTCCATGGACAGTTTGAGCGCATTCTCGGAGGCACCATGCTGTTCAAGATACTCGTTGACCACCTCCCTAGTACCGGAACCCTCTTCCCGACAGATATACGGATACTTCATGACATCCGGAATCGTTGCCGAGGGCTGTCTGGTCAGTGGATGATCCACTGGAACCACACACACCAGCTGATCTTGCCGGCAGATTTCTACAATAAGGTTTTTATTGTGTACCGGAGCTTCAACTACCCCCAGATCAATCTCATTGTCCTCAAGCATGGATACAATGCCATCGGTATTGGAGACCTTGAGCTGTATATTGATATCGGGAAATTCCGCGCAAAAATTACCCAGCAATACAGGCAGCATATATTCAGCGATTGTCGTACTCGCACCCAGCGTCAGGGTTCCACCAATTTCACCGGTGATTTCACGGACCGAGCTTTCCATCTCGCGGTATAGTTCGAATATTTTACCCGCGTGCTCGCAAATCACCTCGCCGGCATCAGTCAGCGTTATACGATTATGTGTTCGGTCAAAAAGCCGCGTATTATACTGTTCTTCAAGCTGCCGCACCTGAAACGTTACTGCAGGTTGGGTCATATGTAATGACTCAGCCGCTTTAGTGAAGCTCAGTAATCTGGCTACGGTGTAAAATACCTGTAAACGGCGATCTGACATGTGACGATCTCTTAAGATTTAAGAAAAATCGGTTTTCAGAATTGGTGGAATCACTACCAACCCTTTTATAGCAAGGCAGTGTAACACATATTGGAGATGCTCGGTCGCCCGCGCGGATAAATAACAGAACAATTGATACTCGACTTGCTGCATGGAAAACCAACTTCTGATCAATATCTATCGCATGTACCCTAACTTTATTGCTCGAAGCATCCCTGAGCAAGTCCATCCTGCACTTGGCAGCACATGAAAAACAGTAA
>JAPYNQ010000042.1 GCA_028289815.1 Gammaproteobacteria bacterium
GTATACGAATAAGCAATAAGCATTTCTAACTTCCTCCTTAATTTTAGTTAGAATAAACCTTACTTTTATAAGATTAAGTTTCTTTTTTAAAATCACTTTTTAATCCATAAAGTTAGCGGATTAATATTCCCCATCGAACAAGAAGACACTTTTACCATTACATCCAAGCAAAAAATACTCACCTAACCCGTGTCTACGGGTAACATCAGAGTCTTTGTCCGTCTCATGTCTTTGGTTTGGTTCGACCTCGTTTGCGTGGTGCAATTATTTCTACACTTTGTTCGGTCATTGTGACAGTTTAGGCCATATGTACCCATGTTTAAAGTCCAAGACACCGCTTCAAGGTTGGTATTAAGCGTGACAACCTGCTCATTGACCAAGAGCTCGGCCTGCCTATCGGTAAAACTGCCCTCTATCTGTTGCTCCACAAAACGTCCATTCACCTCTTTCACCGCTGAATTACAGCCCTTGGTCTGGTGGGAGGCAATTTTCTTCTGCACCTGCACATGTGTCTCCAGAACCAGATAGCGCCTGAAACAAAGTTTCCGGGGGATAGTTTCCTGTCACAATGGCGTTGCCAATGGCCTTGAACAGAACCAGACGAATAACGCCGTTGCGATTTTTTTTATCGACCTGCATGTGTGCCAGCATATCGCCGATTGACAGCTTCTGCGGCTTGGAGGTTGGCAGGCGAGCACTGGAAATCAGATTGACGACGCGCTCTACATCAGCCTCGCTGATCCAGCCCAGAATCGCAGAATGCCGAGCGGCCAGACATATTCCGGCAGCAACCGCCTCACCATGCAACCAAACACCATAGCCCATACCCGCTTCGATAGCATGGCCGTAAGTATGGCCGAGATTAAGCAGGGCTCTCTGGCCTGATTCCAACTCATCAGCGGCGACCACCTCCGCCTTATTCGCGCATGAACGCTCTATTGCATGCTCAAGACACGCCGGGTCTCGCCGGATGAGTTGCCTAACACTAATCTCAAGCCACTCCAGAAACTCATAGTCACGGATCAGGCCATACTTGATCACCTCGGCCATCCCGGCGCTGAACTGACGATCATCAAGTGTATTGAGGGTACTGGTGTCAGCAATCACTGCCTTAGGCTGATAAAAGGCACCAATCATATTCTTACCGAGAGGATGGTTGACCCCGGTTTTCCCTCCTACTGAAGAATCTACTTGCGCCAGCAGAGTGGTCGGCACTTGGATAAAGTTTACTCCCCGCTGATAGCTGGCTGCCGCAAATCCTGTGATATCACCGACCACACCGCCGCCCAAGGCAATCAATGTGCAATTTCTATTAAATTTGTCCTGCAACAATTTATCGAAAATCAGGTTTAACGTATTGAGAGTTTTGTATCGCTCTCCATCCGGCAAAACGATGGCGCATATTTGTAGTTTATTCAGGGTGCCTGTCAGTTTTTTCAGGTAAAGCGGCGCAATCGTTTCACTGGTGACCACTAAAACTTGCTCCCCGGAGATGTAGGGCAAAAAGCAATCAGCATCTTCCAGCAGGGATTGGCCAATAAATACAGGATAACCTCGCTCCTGAAGATCAACACTGAGAGTAATCATGGTGTCAACCCTTCTTTAAGGTTGCGAAAAACAATCATGGATGTGCACTCGAATATTCGAGCAGTCTCTTTTGAATCTGCTTTACGATCTGGTTTAAGTGCAGATGATCCGTGTCCACAATAATATCAGAACTACCAATATACAGCGGTTCCCGAATTTCAGATAGCTGTCTCAACTTAGCCTCAGGGTCCTCTGACTCAAGCAGAGGACGACTCTTGTCGTGCTGCGTGCGAAGCAGCTGCTGCCCAACGGAGACTCTTAAGTAAATAACCATGCCGCGAGACATCAGATGTTGCCGATTGGCTTCTTCAAGGATTACTCCGCCACCTGTAGCGAGAACTATGTTATCCAGCTGGGTCAGCTCATCAATGACAGCTGCTTCACGCTTACGAAAGCCCTTTTCTCCTTCGATATCAAAGATAGTGATAATATCGACACCGGTACGCTCTTCTATAACCTGATCGCTATCTATAAAAGTCATGGACAGCACATCGGCTAGCTGCCTGCCAATAGTGCTCTTGCCGGCCCCCATTGACCCCGTAAGGAAGATGTTGGTCATTGCGTAGCTAAAAAAGGGCAATTATACCTAAAGTAACGAATGCATGCCGGACGTGAACATACTGACTTTGCCCCTTGAAGGCCATATCAAAATACAGATTCTCTCTTGGACCGTTGGCAATTTTTTACTTGATCCATTAAGTAACAAAACCTCCTGATAGTGCCCGTCCAAACACAACTATACTCCTACCCATGACACAAACCAGATGGTATCACCATTGTTCAAACCATGTGATATGCTGGTGTGACCTATCACTGAGCCAGTTGCTCGAACATTGTGCGGCACTATCGGTGATTAATATTCTAACGGTGACGAGGAGGCACCAATAAACTGACACAAGAATACCTCTGACCTTGGTCAGGCTGTTGAGATTTACTCAGGTACCTCTCTTCATGTTTCTTCGAACCTCCCTGCAATACACGTAGCATCATGTTTTCTGTAAAATGTATTGCTTTCCACGATAATCCAAAAGAATACGAATATGGATAAAACCTATGCTCCGCAGGAAATTGAAAGGCGCTGGTACAAGGTCTGGGAAGAGAGCGGTTACTTCAAACCAAATATGGATGGCAAAAGCGCACCCTATTGCATCATGATCCCGCCGCCCAATGTCACCGGCAGACTGCATATGGGACATGGCTTCAATAATACTATCATGGATACCCTGGCGCGCTATCAGCGTATGACAGGCAAGCCCACGCTCTGGCAACCCGGCACTGACCATGCCGGCATCGCCACGCAAATGGTGGTCGAACGCCATCTGGAAAAAAATGGTGAAAACCGACATACACTCGGACGTGAGAAATTTATTGAGCGCGTCCGTGAGTGGCGCAAAGAATCGGGCAGTAGTATCACCCGTCAGCTCCGACGTATCGGTTCCTCACTGGATTGGGAACATGAACGCTTCACGATGGACCAGGGATTATCCGAGGCCGTCAGGGAAGTTTTTATCCGGCTATATGAAGAAGGTTTGATCTACCGTGGCCGGCGCTTGGTAAACTGGGACCCTGTCCTGCATACCGCCATATCAGATCTGGAAGTCATTTCCGAAGAAGAAAACGGTCACATGTGGTACATGAAATACCCGCTGGTGAATGGTACCGGCCATCTGACCGTAGCCACCACTCGCCCGGAAACCATGCTGGGCGACTGCGCGGTCGCAGTTAATCCAGCAGACACACGCTACAGGCATATGCTCGATGAGCTGCTGGAACTACCGCTCACTGGTCGTAAAATACCCGTTATCAGTGATGAACATGTCGATATCGGGTTTGGTACCGGCTGCGTGAAGATCACTCCTGCGCATGATTTCAACGATTACACCGTCTGGCAACGTCACCGCGATGAGGTAGCTATCAGGGACCAGGCACACGGCGGCCTGATTAACATATTTACGGCTGATGCCGTAATACGTGCCAACGAGAGAAACGAAAAAGACCTGATTCCAGCGGCCTATATCGGCATGGATCGCTATCAGGCTCGAAAACAGGTCGTGGCTGACCTGCAGGCAAAAGGGTTGCTGGAGCAAATCAAAGACCATAAGCTGATAGTCCCACGCGGTGACCGCTCCGGTACCGTGATTGAACCTTTGCTTACCCGGCAGTGGTATGTCAGAGTCAGCTCTCTGGCAGAACCGGCGATCAAGGCAGTCGAGGATGGTACCATCCGGTTTGTCCCGGACAGCTGGAAAAACACCTATTATGGCTGGATGCATGATATTCAGGACTGGTGTATCAGCCGCCAGATCTGGTGGGGCCATCGTATTCCGGCCTGGTATAACGAAAACGGTAATGTCTATGTCGGCCACTCGGAAAAAGAGGTTCGTAACCGGCACAATCTGTCGGATGATTACCAGCTACACCAAGATGAAGATGTGCTTGACACATGGTTCAGTTCAGCACTCTGGCCTTTCTCCACCCTGGGATGGCCAGAAAACACCGAGCGCCTGAAAGCCTTCTACCCTACCTCGGTATTGGTTACAGGTTTCGATATCATCTTTTTCTGGGTTGCGCGCATGATAATGATGGGACTGAAGTTCATGGATGGTAAACCACCTTTCAAAGACATCTATATCCACGGCCTGATACGTGACTCTCATGGTGAAAAGATGGCCAAGTCCAGAGGCAACGTACTTGATCCGATTGATTTAATCGACGGCATTGATCTTGAGTCGCTAGTACAGAAACGCACTACTGGTATGCTGCAACCGCAGCTGGCAAAGACGATTGAAAAACAGACTCGCCGGGAATTCCCCAATGGTATCCAGGCATTTGGAACTGACGCTCTACGCTTTACATTTGCCGCCATGGCCTCGACTGGACGTGACATTAAATTTGACATGTTACGCATGGAAGGTTATCGCAATTTCTGTAACAAACTCTGGAATGCTGCCCGTTATGTATTAATAAATACCAAAGGCCAGAGTTACAATCCGGAAAGTAAAGTCGAACTGTCCACAGCAGATCAGTGGATTACCTCAAGACTACAAGAAACTATCAGGAATATGGTTGACGCCATCGAAAACTATCGTTTTGACCATATGGCACAGGCAGTTTATGACTTCACCTGGAATGAATACTGTGCCTGGTATCTGGAGCTCGCCAAAACCATACTCAATAACGATACTATCAGCGATGCACAAAAGCATGGCACATGCAAAACACTGGTAACCACACTGGAGTCTATCCTGCGG
Source organism: Gammaproteobacteria bacterium (assembly GCA_028289815.1). Taxonomy (GTDB): domain Bacteria; phylum Pseudomonadota; class Gammaproteobacteria; order JAJDYQ01; family JAJDYQ01; genus JAJDYQ01. The sequence goes on from JAPYNQ010000042.1 coordinate 4,839, forward strand.
CTGGTCCATCCCATCATGCCGTATATTACCGAAGAGATATGGCAGATCATTGCACCAATAGCTGGCGTCAACGGAGATACGATTATGCTACAAAACTACCCTTGCTACAACGAATCACTTGTTAATGTAGCAGCCACCGAAGAAATGCAATGGACCAGAGAATTTATTCTCGGGATACGCCGTATCAAATCAGAAATGGACATCGCACCCGGCAAGACTGTACCTGTTTTGCTTGCCAATGTCTCTGATACTGATAAGGCACACTTGGAGGTAGCCCGACCTTATATAGGCTCTCTTGCCAAAGCAAGAAATATTGACATCATCGATAACGAAGACAATGTACCTGAATCTGCAATTGCTCTACTCGGAACCATGAAAATTTTAATTCCACTTGCAGGAATGATTGACAAAAATGATGAGCTCATGCGCCTGAAAAAAGAGATCGGTAAGCTGAAAAACGAAGTCAGCCGACTCAATGACAAGCTAACCAATGCTAACTTTCTTACCAGAGCACCAGAAGCAATAGTCAATAAAGAACGAGAAAAACTCGCAAATGCTGAAACTGCATTAATAAACCTGCAGGATCAGCAAGTCAGGATTAAAAAAATAGTGAGTCTATAGTAATGGATAATCAATAC